>NZ_JAYRDJ010000046.1:0-33043 GCF_041909475.1 Niveibacterium sp.
CACTGCAGGCGGCGCAAACGGTGCTCGATGAATCGATCGCGCACAACCGCCGCGAAGACGGCCTGTACCACGCCTACAACCTGCTGGTGCCGAACGAACACACCGTCAGCGTTGACCACCTCTACCCGATGCTGGAAGGCCAGGTCGCGGTGCTGGCCTCGGGCGTGCTCGGCGCCAACGAAGTGGCAGACCTGCTCGATGCGCTGTTCGCCTCGGCGATGTACCGCGCCGACCAGCAGAGCTTCATGCTGTACCCGGACACGAACCTGCCGGGCTTCCTCGTGAAGAACCGCATACCCGCCGCCAGCGTCGCCGAAAATCCATTGCTGACCGCCATGCTTGAGCGAGGCGACAACCGCATCGTCGAACGGGACGCGGACGGCACTGTTCGCTTCGCGCCCGCCTTCTCCAACGCCGGCGACCTTGCGCCTGCACTTGAGCGGGCGGGCAAGGACTACGCCGAATACAGCGCCACCACGCAGGCGCAAACGCTGGCACTGTACGAAGCGGTGTTCCAGCACCGCCGCTTCACCGGCCGCTCCGGCACGATGTTCGGCTTCGAAGGCCTCGGCTGCATCTACTGGCACATGGTGTCGAAGCTGCTGCTGGGCGTGCAGGAGAGCTTCTTTACCGCGATCGAGCAGGGCGAGGACGCCACGGCCATCCGCCGCCTCGGCGAGCACTACTACCGTGTGCGCAAGGGCTTGGGCTTCAACAAGACGCCGGCCGAGTACGGCGCCTTCCCGTGTGACCCGTATTCCCACACCCCAGGCCACAGCGGGGCGCAGCAGCCGGGCATGACCGGCCAGGTCAAGGAAGAGGTGATCGCACGTTTCGGCGAACTCGGCGTGCTGGTGCGTGCAGGCTCAATCCGCATCGTGCCGGCCCTGCTCACCGCCGCGGAGTTCGGCAACGCTGCGCGCAGCTTCAGCTATCGCGACGTGAACAGCGAGAGCCAAACGCTGCCACTTGCTGCCGGCGCATTGGGCTTCACGCTGTGTCAGGTGCCCTTCGTGTTCCAGCTCGACCAAGCGGCCGACGCGCGACTCGACGTCACGGTCACCCATGCCAACGGCCGTACGGAGACGATGGCAGGGCCTGCGCTGACGCGCGAGCTCTCGCAGCAGGTGTTCATGCGAAGCGGCGAAGTCCTGCGGGTGGATTGCCGCATTCCCGCCGCCACGCTCTTCAGCGGCATCGTGGCCTGAGCACGCACCGCAATCGGGTCGAGCGAACCGTAGATCGCTCGATCACTGCCTGAACCCAAAAGGCCGGCCACTGCGCCGGCCTTTTCATTTTTCGTGCGGGGCCGCATAGCCCACACCGGCTGCCACGTCCGCCTGTTGGCAAGATCAGCGTCCGCATCGAGCGCCCTCTCTAACGGACGTTCGGCGCCGCTCACCTCCGTACCTCGCCTCGCACCGCGCAAACCCTTTCGCAGCGCTCGAATACGCACCCTCGCCGTACTGCATCAGCGTCGGACTGACTGCATAAGCAATTGATTCGCCGCAAAAAAGCAAGCGCTGACGACACCCCCGACGGTCTTGCGGAACGCATTCCAAGTGCTTATCCGCCCATAAATCCGCGCGTATAACGCCATCAGCCGTATCGATGAAAGCGCTTCCTTTTTTTGGGGCCCGACAACAGACAGCTACAGCGACACGGCGTTTGAGCTCTGGGCGCCAGCCACGCATGCCCCAGCCGGGGCGGCGGGCAAAGCCCGCACACCGAGGAGATCAAGAAATGACCTTGCAGTTACACCGGGCGTACCGGTCGTTACTGGCAGTGCTTGCACTGCTGATGACGCTTACGCCATTCGCGGCACGCGCCGCGGACTACACCGTGGGGGCCGACCTGGTCGGCAGTACCGCGACTCTCTGGTTCCAGTCCAGTGTCGGTTCGACCTGGGTTGATGCGCACTACAGCGTCAACGGCGGCGCGCAGCAAAACGTGCGCATGACCTACAACAGCGGCAAAGGCCGCTTCGAGACGACCTTTGCCGCGAGCGCGGGACAGGTCGTGAGCCATTCCTTCACCTACGACAAGGCCGGTCTTGCCTACGATTCGCCGACCAGCACGACCACTCTGGGCGGCGGCGGCGGTGGCACGGTTGCCACGCCGACCTTCTCGGTGCCGTCCGGCACCTATAACAGCACCCAGACGGTCACGATCGCGACCGCCACCGGTGGCGCCACGATCCGCTACACCACCGACGGCTCCACGCCGACGGCCGGCTCGCCGGTGTATAGCGGCGCAATCACCGTTTCCACCACCAAGACGCTGAAAGCCTACGCCACTGCAAGCGGCATGACCGATTCCGCCGTCGCGAGCGCCAGCTACACGATCAACACGGGGGGCGGCTTCTCGTTCACCAACGGTGTTGATGTGTCGGGCACCACTGCGGTGATCTGGTTCCAGCCGAGCACGACAATCAGCTACGTTGACGTCCACTTCTCCGTGGCCAACGGCGCACAGCAGAACATGCGCATGGTGAAGAACAGCAGCACCGGGCGTTATGAGAGCAGCGCGACGGTCGCCTCCGGCAACGTGATCAACTACTGGTTCACTTACAACGTGACGGGTGCGGCGCAATACGACACAGGTGCGTACAGCTTCACCGTGAACGCGCCGAAGAAGGCCGCCACGCCGACCTTCAACCCGGCAGGGGGCTCCTATGCAAGCCCGCAGAACGTCGCGTTGAGCAGCGCCACCAGCGGCGCAACGATCCGCTACACGCTGGACGGCAGCACGCCGACCGCTTCGTCGACGCTTTACACGGGCCCGATCGGCGTGAGCAGCGATCGCACGATCAAGGCGATCGCGATCGCGAGCGGCTACGACAATTCGGATGTGGGTAGCGCCAGCTACGTGATCATTCCTGAACTGCGGCTACCGCCGCCCACGTTCAGCCCGGCCGGCGGCAGCTACACCAGCACGCAGACGGTGACCATCACCAGCACCGCGGGTGCCAAGATCCGCTACACCACCGACGGCAGCACGCCGACCGCCAGCTCGCCGATCTATACCGGCCCGCTGACCGTCAGCACCTCGCAGACAATCAAGGCCTACGCCAGCGCAACAGGCGTTGCCGACTCGGAAATCGCCACCGCCGGCTACACCATCGACAACGGTGGCACCGGCTTCGTGCAAGGCGTCTACGAGCTGGGCACCACCGCGACGGTGTGGATCAAGCCGACCGGCAGCAGCGCCTACGCGATCCTGCACTACGCGATCAACAACGGCAGCGAGATCAGCCCGAAGATGACCTACAACAGCACGCTCGGCCGCTTCGAGTTCGTGCTGACGCCGGTCAAGACGGGTGACGTGATCAACTACTTCATCACCTACGCCGTGGGTTCGGGCCAGCTCGATACGCCGCGCTACAGCTACAAGATTGGCGGCCCGTCGCCGGTGGCAAAGCCGACGATCTCGCCGGTCGGTGGCAAGTACGCGAGCGTACAGAGCGTGCAGCTCTTCACCACCGAGTCCAACTCGACGATCCGCTACACCACCGATGGCTCGGCGCCGAATACCATGTCGCCGCTGTACGTTGGCCCGATCATCGTGAGCACCGCGAAGACGATCAATGCCATCACCGTGAAGAGCGATGGCAACCAGTCCGGCATCGCGAGCGAAACCTATGTGATCGGTGAAGACGACAAGACCGTTGCCACGCCGACGATTTCGCACGCCAGCGGTGACTATGGCCAGCCGATCGCGGTGAACTTCCTCAGCATCACCAACGGCGCAACGCTGTACTACACGCTGGATGGTTCGACGCCGACCAGCAGCGCCACCGTCTACGGCGGACCGGTGTGGGTACGCAGCAATGCCACCGTCAAAGTGGTTGCGATCAAGGGCGGCATCAGCTCCAGCGTTGCCACCGCGACCTACACCATCGGCAGCGGCAGCGGCGAAACCTGGAACGGCAAGACCACCTTCAACGTGGTCAACGGCACCAAGGGCAAGTGGTCGGACGACAAGGTCTTCTGGTCGATCATCGGCAAGGACTGGAACACCGGCAACTTCGTCCATGTCGACATGAACGGCAACCTGATCCCGATGAGCGTCGGCGACAACGGTGCGCTGATGAAGAACGGCCAACCGTACGCCAACTACTTCTACTCACTGGCGCAGACCAAGTCGATCACCATCCCGGCGATCAACTCGGCCCGCCTGCTGATGAGCGTTGGCGAACCGATGTACATACAGGTGAACACCGACATCAACGGCAAGATCGCCTACGCCGGCGCCAACATCGAGAACCCGACCGACCCGAACATCGATGTGATCTTCGACTTCGGCGAGTTCGCCATCCTGCCGCCGGGTGCCAACCCGCAAGGCATCTTCGTCAACACCACCCGTGTCGACCAGTTCGGCTTCCCCGTCAAACTCAATGTCACCGGCCTCGATGG
Source organism: Niveibacterium sp. (assembly GCF_041909475.1). Classification (NCBI taxonomy): domain Bacteria; kingdom Pseudomonadati; phylum Pseudomonadota; class Betaproteobacteria; order Rhodocyclales; family Rhodocyclaceae; genus Niveibacterium; species Niveibacterium sp. The sequence goes on from NZ_JAYRDJ010000046.1 coordinate 4,416, forward strand.
CTTCGACATGACGGTTGGCGAGAACCTGAGCGAATCGCGTGAGGAGATCTTCGCCAAGTTCATCAACGAAGTGCCGGAAGCCTTCCGTAGCCTCGCACAGGCCCCGTACGCGCCGTATCGCATCATGGCCCCGGCGCATGCAACCTTCACGAAGGACGGCGTCAACGAGCACTACCTCGATGCCTACATCTCGGAGATCTGGGAGAAGTACCGCAACCAGGATCTGGTGATGGATCTGAAGAACGGCTGGCCGGTATTCACCGGACGCGTCGTGGGCGACACCTTCCAATTCACCGACAGCGCAGGTACCTACTACATCAACGGCAAGCCGACGACCTCGATGGTCATGCTCGGCGCAGGCCTGCTCGACGACCCGAAGGGCACCTCGGACGTTGGCAAGCAGCTGCAACTGCAAGCCCAGATGTGTGCAGCCCTCAACCGTCATGTCGCCGGCCAGACCTTCGACAAGTGGTGGAATTCGTCGGCCTTCTACCCGGCAGGGGCGGTGGCCAACTACTTCACCAAGTTCTGGCACGATCACAGCCTGAACTCGCTGGCCTACGGCTTCGCGTATGACGATGTGGGCGGCTACAGCCCGTCGATCCACACTGCCAAACCGAAGACCGTGACCTACACGATCGGCTGGTAACACGCAGCTCCGACGCTCCGGCCGCCCCCGCGGCGGCTGGAAGCGGCACACCGCCACGGCCGGGACTCCCGGCCGTGCGCACGAGAGGCCCTGAACATGAACAGCCCAATTCACGGCAGTTTTCGCAGCCCCCATCGCGCGGGACCCGCGTCCGGCACTGGCACGCATCGACTCCGCATCAAGATTGCGTTCGGCATCGCAGCGGGCGCACTGATCGGCACCCTGCTCCACCTCAGCGGTAAGGCAGCGCCGGAGACCGAGGCGGTCACGCCACCCAGCACCGCACAAGCGCTTGAACAACGCAGCAAGCCGATGCCGCCGCTGGTACTCACCGGCGTTGTTCACGACGCCGCCTTGCAGCGCAGCTACGCAGTGATTTCTGTCGCAGGCGCAGCGGCGCGCGAATTCCGCGTCGGCGACGCACTGGCAGAAGACGTTCAGCTCGTCGAGATCGCCGACGATGCGGTCACCGTGGTCGGCAACGGCCGCGCCGTGCGCATCGCGCTGACCTATATCGCGCCCCCGGTGCAGGCGGATCCGCGCATCACGACACGCGGCGCCAACGACTGGCGCAATGCCTCCTCCGCGCGCAGCAAGAACGAACCCGCCTCCGCTCCGCCAACGGTCGTCGCGCCGCCGCGTGGCTTCACGTCGCCCAGCAGCACCAGCACCGATCGCGCCGTGTGGCGCGCAAGGCAGAATAGCTACGCTGACGTTGACAATTGAGGGCTATCCGCACGTGAAGGAATCGGGGGCACCGGTGTCGGCAGCAAGGGCGGGGCTCATCGTCGACCTGGTCGAACACCAGTTCGCCTACGCCGCGCCTCTCGTCGAGATTGCTCGCGGATCAGGGCAATTCGTTCACGTTGGAAGCCGAAAACCAGGAGGCCTTCCAATAGAGAAAATCGCTCGCCAGCAAGCCGCCATTGATCCGCCACCTCTGTGGCGTCAGCATGACCAGCCGAGCCCAATGCAGGCGCTGTCCTTTCTGGGCGTCCGCCGAGGGAGCATGCGTCCGCTCACGTGGTCAATCCATTCGTACCCAATTGACGCGTGCATCGGTGACCTGCCGCCCGACTTGCGCAACGCTGAGCGATGCCTGTGTGCGAGAAATGTCTCCCAGCGACACTAGATGTCTTGTCCGGCGGCAGCTCCGCTATTGCGAGGAATCGGTCTGCACAACGGTCCAGGAATCTTTCTGAGCAACATCGAAGGAAAGCAGTACCGATTTCTCGCGGCCGGTACTCGCATCCAGCCCACTGACTTGAAGCAGGCCCGCAGACCCACTCAGTAGCATCTTCGGCGCCAGAGGAGACGTCAGGCTACTCAACTTTGCGGCCGCCGCAATCACAGTTTCGTCTGCATATAACGACAAGCTGCTGTTGTAAGGGTCGAAAGCATAAAGACGCTCTCCTCCCACGGAGGTTCTCACCCTGATCAGGCCATAGCCATATTCGGTTGTTCGGGTTTCGCTTCGCGTGTCGCGACCAATCGCCAACGCGTGCAGGAAGAACTGCTCTGTCAGTTTGATCGTGGTCCCCTGGAACACCGCAGAGAAGTCACTCCCTACCTTGGGGTCTACCGAAACGCGAGAAAACACCAAACTGCTATTCGCTGCGGCAATCGCTCGCTGGCCAGATAGCGTCGGCTGCTTGACGAGTTGACCGCGGTCCCTATCGGCGACATAAACGTCTGCGAAAAATGGGTGCGCGACGCCAAGGTAGTCGGGCGCGGCACCATCGCCAAGAGGAATCGATCCGCTGGGGTCTTCATCCGCCGCCGAGAACGGGGAGAGGCTGGCTACGACCACGCCGGTCGCCTTGTCATGAGGCAGCTTGACGAGAACCCGACGCCACAAGCCAGACGCTAGAGCCTCGCTGCCCACAAATGTGAATTCCCCACTCTTCGCACCGTTAAACGTCAGGGGGCTGCTGCCGGGGCCGAGGATGCCAAGAGTCGTTGTCAGCACATCGACCTGCCCATCGGCGAGTTTGATACGCGTAAACCCGGCGGCGGAGGCGCCGGTGGCGCCACGGTCGAATAGCGCGATGTTTTGACTTATATCCAGCAGTTTGCTACCGCGCGCAACGTTCCAGCTGGCCGCAATCGTATTGGGCGCCCCGGCCCTCAATTGCACGATCTGATCGCTAGCTACACCCGCGCGCCGGATCAACCAACCGCTATCGCCGCGCAGGGCATATGCATTGATTGGCGCGAGCACCTCTCCGGAACCAGCAACTTCGGTTGTTCTCCCGGTAACACCAAGCACTACGGCGGTGTCATCAGACGTACCGCATTGCTTGTCAGGACCTTGTTTTTGAATAAACAACACAGAGTCTGTCGGCTGCGCAAGCGACTGTGCAACGCTACCAAGCGGGCACAGTTCGTCCGATGTGTACAGCGTTGAACTCGACGGGCGGGAGCCGTTTGCTTCTAGGCTGACACGTAGTAGTGCGCGTCGAGTCTGATCGAGCACGAAAAGATGGGTGGCCACGACTGGCGAGCTTGAACTGGAAACATCGCGCAGACCGTATACCGGCCACACAACATAGGGCGAATCTGTTGCCGGCAGAACGGTTAGCAGCCGATCGCGCGTTCTTTCGTGCAAAAGTTCAAGCGAAGTGACCGTCAGGGGGGCCGCGACCATATCGTCGCTCGCGACCGGGGGCTGGTACCAGCCGGTTTTTGGGTATTGGGCTTCCGGAGAAGTATCACCTCCCGCGCCGCCGCACGCGGCAAGAAGCAGAAACGACAGCACGACCAACGGACGAACCGAAAAAATGAGCTTGTGCATGTTTGGGATAGGCTTCGATGGATCTTCGATGATTCAGGATGATACCGACCGACGGGCGCCGTCATCTTTTGTCGGTTAATTTCGGATAACGATCAGGAGCTAAGTCACGGCGTATCCCACTGCATACGACGCATTCGCATCCTCAGTTGTGGGCGCGAGTAATCGATCGGCGAATGCGGAAAAGGGCGCACGACACTCACGGACGACAGAGCGCATTGGGACACCTCGGCGCATTCCATCCGCGGAGTTTGGTAATTGGCATTCGGCATATGCGCGTCGCGCGATGAAACACGCACGGATGAGATAAGGTCGCCCAAGCAACGCAAGCGATGCCGAACTCGAATGACCTTTTATTGACTCAAAGGTTGTGCAGATCCTTCGGTATTCGGTCGCCGCTCCGAGAGAAACGTTCGAGTTCGAGCCGACAGCCAATCTCCCAATGGACTGACCTCTGGGGCCCACGCCAACGTGGACGCCCTCGGCACCGCGGCAACCTCGACCCAGTTCGGAAGTCAGGGGGTCAGCGAAAAAACGCGGGCCGGTATCAACCGTCACGGCCAGCGCTATCAGCGCCGACAATGGATGCCACAACGACGCCTCAATCGAACTCGTTGAGGGCACGGGCCCTATAGCCCGATGCCGCCGCGCAGCCACCCGCGGGTTGCCCTTAAGACCGACCGTTTGCCCTAAAACGGCAAGCGCGGACGCCGTGGTGCAGGCGTTTCATCTTCACTCTGCGACGGCGCCTCGGCGCGAACCGGTTTGCGTGGCATGTTCAACTGCTCGCGCGCGAAGCGCACCCGCCCTTCCAGCACGCAGCCGCGCATGCCCGGATCGCAGCGGGCACCCAGCACCCGCTGGCAGATGTTGTCGATGTCGTGGGGACAGCTCCAGGCACTCATGACAGTCACTCCGCAATGCAATAGCTCGCAGGCGTTGCCCGCGACACACCCGCATTATCCCACCCGTCCGCGTCGCCCAGCCGACGCCCACTCATACCGGTGGCGCGTTATTCGGCGTCGGACTTGCTCGTGCTGGCCAGCTCGCTCAAACGTCGATACAAGGTCCGCTCGCTGATGCCGAGCGCCTTGGCGAGCGATTTGCGCGAGCCCTGATGTTCGGCAAGCAACTGCGGCAGGCGCTCTGAAACCGGTACGGGCGGCGCCCCGCGCGGAGCCTGCGTCTCGCAGCGCTCGGCAAACAGTTCGTCGGGCAGATGTTCGGGTTCAATCGTGTCGCCGTCGCACATCAGGCTTGCGCGTTCGAGCAGGTTGCGCAGCTCCCGCACATTGCCCGGATACGTGTAGCGCTCCAGTTGCAGCAGGGCCGCCGTCGATATCGTGAGGCGGCGTTTGGGTGCCACCCGCACCAGCAATGCCTGTGAGAGCGCTGCAATGTCCTCCGGGCGTTCGCGCAGCGCGGGTACTGCGATCGGGAAGGTGTTGAGCCGGTAATAGAGGTCGGCGCGGAACGCACCGGCGCTCACCATGTCGCGCAGTGAACGGTGCGTGGCGGAAACGATACGGATATCGGCGCGCCGCACGTCCGTCGCGCCAACGCGGCGATAGGTGCCGGTTTCGAGCAGGCGCAGCAGCTTGACCTGCATCGCGAGCGGAATCTCGCCCACCTCGTCGAGGAACAGCGTGCCACCGCTGGCGGCTTCGACCAGACCCGCGCGCGCGGCCGAGGCGCCGGTGAAGGCGCCGCGTTCATGGCCGAAGAGTTCGCTCTCGAATAGCGTTTCCGGAATGCCTGAACAATCGACGGGTACGAACGGCCGCTTCGCGCGCGCGCTGCCGTCATGAATCGCCTGCGCGACCAGTTCCTTGCCGGAACCAGATTCGCCTTCGAGCAGCACCGTTGCCTCGGACTTCGCCACCCGCGCGACCAGTTCGAGCATGCGCTGGAAGCGCGGCGCACGGCCGACCATCTTGCGCGAGCTGTCCTGCGCCTGCGTGACCGGCAGCGCCGCCATGCGCTCGACGAAGTAGCGCACTTCGCCCGATGCGTCGCGCAGCGGCGTGAGCTCGATATCGACGTACTCCTCGCCGCGCGGCGTGTGGTGCAGGTGCATCACACGCTCACGCCCGCCGGACTCGCGGCTGCGTGCGAGCGGGCAGGTCTCGCCCGCCTGGTCGCAGGGCACCGTGTAGTGGTGCGAAACCTGATAGCAGGTCTTGCCGACCACGCTCTTGCCGCCCGCCAACTGCGCCCGGTAGGCCGCATTGGCCGCCAGGATGCGGTACTGCTCGTCGAAAACAATATGCGGCTCGGGCGAGGCATCGAGCAGCGAGAGCAGTTCCGGGAAGGGGTGCGGCACGGTCGGCATGGTGAGCAGGCGTGGGGTTACGACAAGCCCGCATGATGCGCGCTCCGGCGCCAGGCTGCCAGCGGGCACCGCGTTGCCACCATTGGCACACCAATTTGGCAGCACCCAGCTCCTTACCGCGCATCGGCCCCAGCCTATTCGGACCGTCACCTAACTATTTGGTGTGGCGCTGCCACGAGCGCTGCCGTTGGCAGCAAGTCGGGCTGTCATGGGCAGACAAGCCCCTGCCAGCAGAACTGGCCATAAAACACGCAAAGCATTGTTTTTTCGCAGTTGTTTAAGCAATGGGCAAGCTGGCCCGGATCTTGATTAGAGGGCTAGATCAGCAGGAGGGGGCGCATGGGAGACAGACGCTTGGTGCGTGAGCTGGCAGTGCTGGTCGCGCTGAAGCTGGTCGTGATCGGCCTGCTGTGGTGGGGATTCGTGCGCGACGCACGGGTCGATGTGACGCCTGCCAGCACGGCAGCCGAGATGGCAGGCGGCGCGCGGCATGACATTCAGGGGGCAACAGAATATGGTCAGTGAGCAACTGGTCGATTTATCGCGGCTGCAGTTCGCCGCGACCGCGATGTACCACTTTCTCTTCGTTCCGCTGACGATCGGAATGACCTGGATGCTGGTCATCATGGAGAGCGTCTACGTGATGACCGGCAAGCTCATCTACAAGGACATGACGCGCTTCTGGGGCAAGCTGTTCGGCATCAACTTCGCGCTCGGCGTCACCACCGGCATCACGATGGAATTCCAGTTCGGTACGAACTGGGCCTACTACTCACACTACGTCGGCGACATCTTCGGCGCCCCGCTCGCGATCGAGGGCCTGATGGCCTTCTTCCTCGAATCGACCTTCATCGGCCTGTTCTTCTTTGGCTGGGACCGCCTCTCGCGCCGCCAGCACTTGCTGGTGACCGTGCTGATGGCGGTGGGCACCAACCTCTCCGCGCTGTGGATCCTGATCGCCAACGGCTGGATGCAGAACCCGGTGGGCGCGGAGTTCAACTACCAGACCATGCGCATGGAGATGACCAGCTTCTGGGCGCTGATCTTCAACCCGGATGCGCAGGCGAAGTTCGTGCACACGGTGTCGGCCGGCTATGTCACCGGCGCGATGTTCGTGCTGTCGATATCGAGCTGGTACCTGTTGCGCGGGCGCGATGTGGAATTCGCGAAAAAGAGCTTTCGCATCGCCGCGGCCTTCGGCTTTGCCTCCGCTTGCTCGGTGATCGTGCTCGGCGACGAGTCCGGCTACACCGTCGGCGAAGCGCAGCAGACCAAGCTCGCCGCGATGGAGGCGATGTGGGAGACCGAGCCTGCGCCCGCGGGCCTCAAGCTCATCGCCGGCATCAACGAAGCGCAGATGAAGAACGACTGGGAGATCTCGGTGCCCTGGCTGCTCGGGCTGATCGGTACCCGCTCGCTCGACAAGCAACTGCCCGGCATCCACGAGATCCGCGCGAAGAATCGCGAACGGGTCGTGTCGGGCATCGAAGCAGTGCGCGCGCTGGAGCAGGTACGCCACAACCCGGATGACCTCGCCGCCAAAGCCAGGCTGCGAACCCATCAGGCCGATCTGGGCTTTGGCCTGCTGCTGCGCAAGTACGTGCGGACGATGGACGAGGTGACACCCGAGCTGATCGACCGCGCCGCGGCCGACACGATTCCGCGCGTTGCACCGCTGTTCTGGAGCTTCCGCCTGATGGTGGCGATCGGGCTCGGCTTCTTCGCGCTGTTCGGGCTCGCGCTCTGGTACTCGATCCGCGGCAGTTTCTCCGAACGGCGCTGGCTGCTGCGCTGGGCGCTATGGTTCCTGCCGCTGCCCTGGCTCGCCTGCGAACTGGGCTGGTTCGTCGCCGAATACGGCCGCCAGCCGTGGACGATCTACGGCGTGCTGCCGACGCATCTCTCCGTTTCCACGCTCAGCGTGGGCTCGCTGTATGGCTCGCTGGCCGGCTTCGTTGGCTTCTACACGCTGCTGCTGGTGGTCGAGATGTACCTGATGGTGCGCTTCTCGCGCCAGGGTCCGGGCAGCCTCGGCACCGGTCGTTACGCCTTTGAAACCGCCCACGCCTGAGGACACGCCATGCTCGACTACGAAACCCTCAAAGTGATCTGGTGGCTGCTGGTGGGCGTGCTGCTCGTCGGCTTCGCGGTGATGGACGGCCACGACATGGGCGTCGGCACGCTGCTGCCCTTCGTCGGCAAGAACGATGTGGAACGCCGCATCATCATCAACACCGTCGGCCCGCACTGGGACGGTAACCAGGTCTGGTTCATCACCGGTGGCGGCGCGATCTTCGCAGCCTGGCCGCTGGTGTATGCAACGGCCTTCTCCGGCTTCTACTGGGCAATGCTGGCGGTGCTGTGGGCGCTGTTCTTCCGCCCGGTCGGTTTCGACTACCGCAGCAAGATCCACGATGCACGCTGGCGCAGCACCTGGGACTGGGGCCTCTTCGTCGGCGGCGCGGTACCGCCGCTGATCTTCGGCGTGGCCTTCGGCAACCTGCTGCAGGGTGTGCCCTTCAGCTTCGACGAGAACCTCGTCTCCACCTACACCGGCAGCTTCTGGGCGCTGCTCAACCCCTTCGCGCTGCTCTGCGGCGTGGTGTCGAGCGCGATGATCACTGCGCACGGTGCGGTCTACCTCGCGCACCGCACCGAAGGCGCAATCGCGCAGCGGGTGCGCCTGACTGCAGTGGCGGCCCTCGTCGTGATGCTGCTCGGCTTCGCTGCGGCGGGCGTGTGGCTGGCGCAGGGTATTGATGGCTTCGTGATCCGTTCAGCGGTGGACACCGCCGCTGCCGCCAACCCGCTGGCGAAGCAAGTCACCCGCGAAGCCGGCGCCTGGCTTGCCAACTACCAGCGCTGGCCGCTCACGCTCGCGCTGCCGGCGCTGGGCTTTGCCGGCGCGCTGCTGGCGATGCTGGCCGTCTCACGCGGTCGCACGCTGATCGCCTTCGTCGCCTCCTCACTCGCGATGACCGGCGTGATCGGGACCGCCGGCATCTCGATGTTCCCCTTCGTGATGCCCTCGTCCAGCCACCCGGCTTCCAGCCTCACGGTGTGGGACAGCGTTTCGAGCCACCTGACGCTGTCGATCATGTTCTGGGCGGTGGTGATCTTCATGCCGCTGATCATCGCCTACACCGCCTGGGCCTATCGCGTGATGGCCGGCAAGGTCACCGCCGACTTCATCCGCGAAAACGAACACAGCGCTTACTGATTCAAACCAAGGACCCCCTCATGACCCTCGTTGCCCTCACCACGCAGAACCGCAAGACGATCACCGGCCACGCCGGCATGTGCCGCAACTTCATGGTGTTCAAGCTCGACGGCCCGGAAGTCACGCAGCAGCGTGTAGTGGAACTCAAGCCGGAGCAGAGCTTCCACGAGCTCGCCGACGGCATGCCGCATCCGCTTGATGGCATCGATCTGCTGATCTCGGGCGGCATGGGCGCCGGCCTGCAACAAAAGCTCGCGCGGCGCGGCATCGAATCGCTGATCACCAGCGAAACCGACCCGCTGCGCGCACTGACGCTGCTGGTGCAAGGCGCGCTGCCGGTGCTCAACCACGCCGCGCATGCGCACCACCACCACGATCACGAACATGGCCATGCGCACGATCACGGCCATCCGCACGCCGAGGGCCAGCGCTGCGCCGGCTGCCGCTGCGGCCACTGAAACAGGAGCACGGACATGTGGTACTTCACCTGGATGCTGGGTATCGGCTTCGCGGTACTGCTTGCGATCCTCAACGCGATGTGGGGCGAGCACGAAGACGCACGCCGCGACACACGCAGCGGGGACGGCCATGCCGGCTCGCTGTGACACACCGGAGCACGGCAGCGCCGGCATCGCGCCGCTGCCGCTGCTGATCGGCATCCTGATCATGCTCGCGGTCACCGCCTATCCGCCGCTGGTGCAACGCGCGGACGGCCGCGCAGACCATCTGGCGCTGTTGATGCTGTGCTGGGCGATGGCGGCCGGCTTCACACGCGGCGTCGGACTGGTACCGCGCAACGCGCTGCTGCGCACCCTGCTCGCTGGCAGCACCTCGCTGCTGGCACTGTGCTGTGCGCTGCTGCTGCGCGCGCTGGGGGGTTGAGCATGCTGTTCCGCCAGATCCTCGACCCGGCCACGGCCTCACTCAGCTACCTGCTGGCCGATGACTCAAGCGCCGATGCCGTGGTGATCGACCCCCTGCCGGCCACGGCACTGCTGGTGCGATCGATCCTTCAGGAGCAGGGCCTGAACCTGCGCTATGTCTTGCGCACCCATGTGCATGCGCCGGATCGCATCGAGTGCGGCGCGCTGTGCCGGTTGCCTGGGGTCTGTTACGCGGTGGGTGACTTCGCCGCTGCCCCTTCTGCGCAACGGCGGCTCGCCGATGGCGACGTCGTGCAGTTCGGCGGTGAGCGCCTGCGGGTGATGGCCACGCCCGGCCACACGCCGGGCTGCGTCAGCTACCTGTGGCGCGATCGCGTGTTCTGCGGCGACGTGATGGAAATCAACGGCTGCGGCCAGGCGGTCGATGAGACCGACTTCGGTCAGATGTACGACAGCGTGATGCACCGGATTTTTGCGTTGGCGGACGAAACCTTGTTGTTCCCCGCGCACGACTATCGCGGCCGCACCGTGTCGACGATCGCGGAAGAGCGCCGCATGAACAGCGCCTTCCTCGGGCGCAGCCGCGACGCCTTTGTCACCGCGATGCAGGCCTGGCCCGGCAACCGCCTGCACGCAGCTTAGGAGGCGAGCCCTGCAGCTGCGGGCTCGCGAGATGGCGCGGAGCGATCCGCATAAAGGAGTTTGAGCCATGAACCAAAAGCGCATTTATCAAACACTTCGCGCCCTCACTGGCGCGGCGATGCTGTCGATTGCAAGCACCGCTGTCGCGCAGACACCGCCACCGAACGGCCCGATGCCCTTCGCCAGCTACGACAAGAACGGCGACGGCTTCATCAGCGAAGCGGAGTTCGACGCCGCGCGCAGCCAGCGCATGCATGAGAACGCCGCACAAGGCCGCCCGATGCGCGGCATCGCCACCGCGCCGAGCTTTGCATCGCTCGACACCAACCACGATGGAAAGCTCAGCCCCGAAGAGCTGCTCGCCGGTCAGCGCGCACAGCAGGCGCAACGCGGTGGTCGCGGAGGAGGTGGTGGCGGGCGCGGCTGGAACGCGCCGAGCTTCGCCGAGTTCGATCTCGACCACGATCAGGCGATCACCGCGAGCGAGTTCGAGCAGGCACGCACGCAACGCATCAGCGAACGCGCAAAGGCCGGCTACCCGATGCGTAACCTCGGCACCGCGCCGCGTTTCGAAGACATCGACACCGACCATGACGGCAAGCTCACCGCTACCGAGTTCGCTGCACACCAGATGCAGTGGCGCCAGCGCGGCGGCCCGACACCTTGAACACAGCTGACACCGCCGCATGCCGCGCAGCACATCTACACCCCGATACAACACGACTGAAGAAGAGGAATACGAAATGAGCAAGGCACCACGTTTGTTGGTCGTAGGCGGCGTTGCCGCCGGGGCATCGTGTGCCGCACGCGCACGGCGGCTGCGGGAAGACGCCGAGATCATCGTCGTGGAACGCGGGCCGGATGTGTCCTTCGCCAACTGCGGGCTGCCGTATCACATCGGCGGCGAAATCGGCGCCCGCGAAGCGCTCGCGGTGCAGAACCCGGCCAGCCTCAAGGCGATGCTGAATCTCGACGTGCGCACCGGATGCGAAGCGATCGAGATCGACCGCGCCGGCAAGCGGGTATCGGTCCGCCACCTGAGCGCTGGCAGCGTCGAATGGATCGGCTACGACAAGCTGATGCTCGCGCCGGGGGCTGCGCCGATCCGCCCCGCGTTGCCGGGCATCGACGACCCGCGCGTGTTCACGCTGCGCAATCTGCAGGACATGGACCGCATCTGCGCCGCGGCCGACGCCGGCTCGCGGGCAGTGGTCATCGGCGCCGGCTTCATCGGCATCGAGATGAGCGAACAGCTTCATGCGCGCGAGATTGCGGTGCATCTGGTGGAACTGCAGCCGCAGGTCCTGCCGCATCTCGACGTGCCGATGGCGGCCCTGCTGGAAACCGAGCTGCGTCGCCACGACATCGACGTCGTGCTGGGCGACGGCATCGCCGGATTCGAGCCGGGCAACGACAAGCTGCTGTGCCGCCTGAATTCCGGCAAGCTGCTTGAGGCGGACATGGTGATCCTGTCGATCGGCGTACAGCCGGACACCGCACTGGCGCGCAGTGCGGGCCTCGAACTGGGCCCGCGCGGCCACATCGTCGTCGACGCCTTCATGCGCACATCCGATCCCGACATCTACGCGGCCGGCGATGCGGTGCAGACACGCGACCGTATCAGCGACACCCCCACCGCGCTGCCGATGGGTGGCCCCGCCAACCGGCAGGGGCGCGTCGCAGCGGACCACATGTTCATGCCGGCGCAGGCCAGGCCTTACCCCGGCTCGCTCGGAACCGCCATCGTGCGCGGCTTTCATGTTGCCGCCGGCATCACCGGCTGGAGCGAGAAGCGCCTGCTCGCCGCCGGCCGCGCCTGCCAGAGCGTGACAGTCAACGACCACCAGCACGCCACCTACTTTCCTGGCGCGAAGCCGCTGACGCTGAAGATCGTGTGGAATCCGGAAAGCGGTGCGCTGCTCGGTGCGCAGGCCACCGGCTTCGAGGGCATCGACAAGCGACTCGATGTGCTCGCCACGGCGATCACCGCCGGTATGACGATCGACGATCTGTGCCACCTGGAACTCGCCTACGCACCGCCCTTCGGCTCGGCGAAAGACGCGATCAACATCGCCGGCTTTGCCGCCTGCAACCGGCGCGATGGCCTGGTGCGGCATGTCACCGAACTGCCACGTGACCCGGCATTCCAGATTGTCGATGTGCGGCCCAAGCCGCTCGCCGAGGCCTTTCCCGCACCGGTGCCGGTGCTCAACATCCCCTTCCCGACGCTGCGCGCGAACCTCGACAAGCTCGACCGAAGCAGGCCGGTGGTCACGCTCTGCGCCTTCGGCAAGATGAGCTACTTCGCGGCGCGGGTGCTGGCGCAGCACGGCTTCGATGTGGCGAGTTTCAGCGGCGGCATCAAGGCGAACATCGACCCGCGCACGCCGGCGCGCCATCCCACCGCCTGAGGCGAGCGAGGTCTGCACTTGAGCACGCGTCAGCACAAGCCGGCATCACACGGCCCCCGCGGCGGCGGCCGGGCCGCACTCGCCACGCCGATCCGCATCCGGCGCGGCACTGCGATCATCCAGGCAGGGCAGACGGGCCTGCCGTGGCGCCTGCTATCAGGCCTCGCGCGCATCGACCGGGTGGCGGCCAGCGGCACGCAGTGTGCCGGCCTTGCGCTGCCCGGCGATCTGCTCGGCTGCGAAGCCTGCGTCGACGGCCACTACGCTTTCGATGTGCTTGCGCTGACGCCCTGCACCGCCGCGCCATGCCATGAAGTTGAGGCCGCAACCACGCCGGCGCTGCTTGTTGCCGACCTGGTGGTGAAACAGACGCGCGCCGCAGCGCTGCTTGCCGCCCGCACGGGCGCACCGCTCGAACGGGTACGGCGGCTGATCGGCCTGCTTGCAGCAGGCGGTGGCCCGACGCTGGCGCCCGCCGTACTCGTGCTGCCGAGGCTTGCCGACATGGGGCTGCTCACCAACCTGGCGCCCGAGACGGTGTGCCGGGCGCTTGCCGAACTGCGCGAGCAAGGTGTGTTGCCCGACAAGCGGCCCGCCCGGCAAGGGGCCGCCCCGCGCCAGCCGCACGCCCGCGACAAGCACGCCGACCGGCGATTGATTGCGTGAAGCCGATACGGCACCGGACAAACAAACCCGCTTACAGAAATCCACGCGCAAGTTCGCAGGCGGCCATTAAGATCGCCAGCGTTATTCGTTTTCACCGCCACCGATCACCGAACGCGAGCGCAGATGAGCACCAGGAACGGCCTCTCGACGCACATCCTGCCGACGTCGGCGACCATGATCGGGATCTGCATGACGGTGCTCTCGATCAATCACCTGAGCCCGTCGAGCAGCGTGCGCTGGGCGGTGCACAAGCTGCTCGCGCTCGATGCGATCACCTTCCTCGTCAGCGCCTTGCTTTCGTTCCTCTCCATGAAGCGCGAGAACGGGCCGGAACGTTACGAATCGCTCGCCGAGCTGATCTTCATCTGCGGGCTCGGCATGCTGGTGGTCGTGGCGCTCGTGCTCGCACTGGCAATCGATTGATCATGCGCGGACCACGCGTACCGAGCGCCCGCCGGGCGCAGCCACCTCACAGCTGAATTCCATGCAAACAACTGCTCTGGTTCTGATCGGCCTGCTCGCCGGCACGCTTTCCGGCATGTTCGGCATCGGCGGCGGCATCATCATCGTGCCCGCATTGATTTACGGACTCGGCTTCAGCCAGCGCCTCGCCACCGGCACCAGCCTCGTGGTCTTGCTGCCGCCGGTTGGTGCCGCGGCGGTGGTGGAGTACTACCGGCGTGGCGAAGTCGATGTGCGCGCCGCCCTGCTGATCGCCGCCTCGCTGTTCGTCGGCGCCTGGCTATCGTCGAGGGCCGTCGGCGAGGTCAGCGCGTCGCTATTGCGCGGCGCGTTCGGCGTGTTCCTGCTGATTCTTGGCGGCTACATGGTGTACGACGCCTCCCGGCTCTGAAGCCGGGCCGGCCGCTGCCACGCAGCGGCGCGGACTCAGCCGAAACGGCCGGTGATGTAGTCCTCGGTGCGGCGATCTTTCGGCGACAGGAACATCCCATCGGTTTCGCCGAACTCGATCAGCTCACCCAGGTACATGTAGGCGGTGCAGTTCGAGATGCGCGCGGCCTGCTGCATGTTGTGCGTGACGATCGCGATCGTGAAGTCGGCGCGCAGTTCGGAGATCAGCTCCTCGATGCGCATCGTCGAGATCGGGTCGAGCGCCGACGTGGGCTCGTCGAGCAGCAGCACTTCGGGCCGCACTGCGGCGGCGCGCGCGATGCACAGGCGCTGCTGCTGGCCGCCCGAAAGACTGGTGCCGGACTTGCCCAGCTTGTCCTTCACCTCGTCCCACAGTGCGGCCTTGCGCAAGGCCCATTCAACGCGCTCTTCCATGTCCGCCCGCGACAGCGATTCGTGCAGGCCGACACCGAACGCGATGTTGTCGTAGATGCTCATCGGAAAAGGCGTGGGCTTCTGGAACACCATGCCGACCTTGGCCCGCAGGGTCTGCACATCGCAGCCCTTGGCGAGTATGTCCTCGCCATCCAGCAACAAGGTGCCGGACGCGGCGTGCCCGGGGTAAAGGTCGTACATGCGGTTCATCATCCGCAGCAGCGTGGACTTGCCGCAGCCGGAAGGCCCGATGAAGGCGGTGACCCGGTTCTTGTAGATGTCCAGGTTGATGTTCTTCAGCGCGTGGAAGCTGCCGTAGTGGAAGTTGACCGCCTTGAAGGCCATCTGCACTTCTTGCTTCTGCGCTTCGGCGGCGGCCGTGATCCGGTTCGCGCCGACTTCTCTTTGCTGCACTTTCAATGTCCACCACCTTCCCTCAGCACAACGCGCGAGATCACGTTGAGCACGAGGATGCTGACTGTTATCAGGAGAACACCCGCCCAGGCGAGGTGCTGCCAGGCTTCGAACGGGCTCATCGCGAAGCGGAATATCGTGACCGGCAGGTTCGCGACCGGCTGCCCCAGATCGAGGCTCCAGAACTGGTTCGACAGCGCGGTGAAGAGCAGCGGTGCGGTCTCGCCCGCAATGCGCGCCAGACCCAGCAGCACACCGGTTACCACGCCAGCGCGTGCCGACCGCATCGAGACGCGGATGATCACCGTCTGACGCGTGGCGCCGAGCGCGAAGGCGGCCTCGCGCAGCGAGTTCGGCACCAGCTTGAGCATGTTGTCGGTCGTGCTCAACACCACCGGCACCAGAATCAGCGCCAGCGCCAGCGCACCCGCCCAGCCCGAGAAATTGCCGCTGCGCGACACCACCAGCCCGTACACGAACAGGCCAACCACGATGGAGGGGGCAGATAGCAGGATCTCGTTGATGAAGCGCGTGGCGGCGGCGATCCAGGTATCGCGGCCGTATTCCGCGAGATAGATCCCGGCAAGGATGCCGATCGGCGCGCCGACCAGCGTGGCGATGCCAACCAACACACCGCTGCCCGCGATTGCGTTGAGCAGGCCGCCACCGTCGGCGCCCGGCGGCGGCGTCATCTTCGTGAAGAGATCGAGCGAGACACCGGGAATGCCGAGCTTCAGTACCGTGGCGAGAATCCAGATCAGCCAGACGAAACCGAACACCATGGCCAGCATCGACAGCGTCATCGCGACAATGTTGGTGAGTTTGCGGCGGCGAGCGAGGGTCATCATGATCTTGGGCTCAAGCGGCGTCGCGCGGCGCGAGCCGCAGCAGCAACAGACGCGAACACACCAGCACCGCGAAGGTGATCGCGAACAGGATCAGGCCCAGTTCGATCAGCGCCGAGGTGTAGATGCCGGGCGTCGCTTCGCCGAACTCGTTTGCCAGCGTCGAGGTGATGCTGGTGCCGGGTGCGTAGAGCGAAAGCCCTGAAAGGAAATTGGTGTTGCCGATGACGAAGGTGACCGCCATCGTTTCGCCAAGGGCGCGGCCGAGGCCCAGCATGATGCCGCCGAAGACGCCGATGCGGGTGTGCGGCAACACGATGCGGGAGACTACCTCCCACGTGGTGCAGCCAAGGCCGTAGGCCGACTCTTTCAACAAGACCGGTGTAACGCTGAACACATCACGCATCACCGCGGCGATGAAGGGGATGATCATGATTGCGAGGATCACGCCCGCCGCGAGAATGCCGACGCCCAGCGGTGCGCCCTGGAACAGCCGCCCGATCAGCGGCAGCGGCCCGAATACGGCACTGAGCGATGGCTGGATGTACTGCGCAAAGAACGGCGCAAAGATCATCAGCCCCCACATGCCGTAGACGATCGACGGTATGGCCGCGAGCAGTTCGATCGCAATGCCGAGCGGGCGACGCATCCACACCGGCGACAGTTCGGTGAGGAAGACCGCAATGCCGAAGCTCACCGGCACCGCAATCGCTAGCGCGATCAATGAGGTCGCGATCGTGCCGTAGATGGGAACCAGCGCGCCGAACTGCTCCTTGGGCGGGTTCCACTCGCTCGACACGAGAAAGCCGAATCCGAACTTCTGGATCGACTCGCTGGCACCGACGATCAAGGACAGGATGATGCCCAGCAGCACCAACAGCGTCAGCGCCGCAGCGCCGCGGGTGACGAGCAGGAAGGCGCCGTCAGCGATACGCTGGCGCAGATGGCGCCCGAGCAGAGTCTCGGGCGCAGGGCGAATCGATGTCATGAGGAACCGACTTGTGAGCGACAGGCTTCGGGGCGGTCAGTGACCGCCCCGGAAGGCATCAGCGCAGCGCGACCGGCTTGCCGGAAGCGTCCTTCAGCTGACCCCAGCTCGAATGGATCAGATTGACGAGGCTCTCGGGCAGCGGCACATAGTCCAGCTCGTCAGCCATCTTGCTGCCGTTCTTGTACGACCACTCGAAGAACTTCAGCACTTCGGCGGCCTGCGCCGGCTTGTCCTGCACCTTGTGCATCAGGATGAAGGTGGCGCCGGTAATCGGCCACGAATCCTTGCCCGGTTCCTCGGTCAGGATCTCGTGAAAGGCGGACTTCGACCAGTCAGCCCCTGCAGCAGCCGCCTTGAAGGTGGTGTCATCCGGCGCAACGAAGTTGCCGGCCGCATTCTTCATCATCGCGTGCGTCAGCTTGTTCTGCTTGGCGTAGGCGTACTCCACGTAACCGATCGAGCCCGGCAGGCGCTGCACGAAGGCCGACACGCCTTCATTGCCCTTGCCGCCGAGGCCAACCGGCCATTGCACCGCGGTGCCCTCGCCGACCTTCTGCTTCCACTCCGGGCTGACCTTCGACAGATAGTTGCTGAAGATGAAGGTCGTGCCAGAGCCGTCGGCACGGCGCACCACGCCGATGTCGGTGCCCGGCAGCGCGACGTTCGGGTTCAGCCCGGCAAGCGCCTTGTCGTTCCACTTCGTGATCTTGCCGAGGTAGATGTCGGCCAGCAGCGCGCCCGTAAGCTTGAGTTCACCCGACTTGACGCCCGGCAGATTGACGACCGGCACCACGCCGCCGATCACCGTGGGGAACTGCATCAGCCCGTCTTTGGCCAGATCCTCGGGTGTCAGCGGCATGTCGGAAGCGCCGAAGTCCACCGTCTTCGCGATGATCTGCTTGATGCCGCCGCCCGAACCGATCGACTGGTAGTTGATGCGGTTGCCGGTCGCCTTCTGGTAGGCATCAGCCCACTTGGCGTAGACCGGTGCCGGGAACGAAGCACCCGCGCCCGTGACCTCGGCAGCTTGCGCCGTGCTCGCCAGCATCGCGGCACCGAACAAGGGCGTGAACAGTAGAACCTTAGCCTTGCACATGAATTCCATTCCTATCGAGTGATCGGTAATGCGGAACGGAAAGGCTAGAGACCGAAGATGACGGATCCGTGACGTACATGTTACGGGGCGCCGCACCATGCAGTGTGCATCGAATGACAAATGCGTTAATCGACGCGCTGCTGCTGCCGCGCTTCGCGCCGCGACGCGCGTCACGCGCGATACGCGCCGATCCTTGGATGGCTTATCTCCGGGGGCGGTTCGCGCGAAACGCCATCGACATATTTTGGCCCCCAGACGCGAGCGACCGGGCAACACGACGAACACGGTTCTCGCTCAAGCGCCCGCCGAGAATCGCGTTTGTAAGAAGTTGTCAGCAGCAGCGTGGAATTACGTGTAGGCGCCAACGTCCTTACCCGGCATCACCGGCGCCACGCATCTGACCGGCGCGAATTGATTGCCGCTGGCGCGGCGCACGGCCCTGGCCGCCAGCACCCCACCGCTTGCGTCAGGCGGCGCACGGAACCGCTGGCGGCGCGAACGTCACCTGCAACGCATTCCCGACAATGGCGAAGGCAGGCGTCATGCCGTCGACGCTGTTACCGCGGAACTGGTCCGCAGAGTAGTCGGAGAGGTTCGGCGCGGTCAGCACGGTATAGGGTGTGCCGACGCTAATGCCGGCGCTCTGGAACGAGAAGGTGGTTGTGCACGGCAGTGCCAGCGCGCCGGTTAGTGTCAGACTGGTCGGGACGCTGCCGAGCTTCACCCGGATGATGCCGCCGACGAGTTCAAGGTTGGCCAGCGTGACACCGCCACTGTGGTCGCTGAGATCCGGTTCCCCATTGTCGGCAAGCGAAATGCTGGACGTACCGCCGGAGGAATGATCGTAGAACGCGACCTTGCCCCCGTAGCCGCCGTTCACGCCGCCGTAAGCAAACAGCACCGCATTGCCCGCGGTCGACGTGCCAGAGAACGTCGTGTAGCCGCCCGACGCGCCCGAAATAAAGGCGCCTAGGTTGTAGAACGTCCCCTCGCCGGCAGTAGGAACGTTACTGCTATCGCCCGCGCTGGCGGACACATCACCACTTGAGTAGCTATCGGTATAGACCGAGAACGCCGTAAAGCCTGCCGCACCGCCCTGCGAGGCGGCGGGGTGGTTGTAGAAAATGGCGTTGCCCGCAGTCGGGAAATAGCTGCTCGGCTGATTGATCGAAAAGATCGTATGACCGGCGCTGGCGTTGCCGGGGATCGTGCTGCCGTAGTTGTTGAAGGTACCGTTGGCAGCAGCCGGCGAGCCGTGTCGGGCGCTGAACTCAACATGGCCACCGCCGCCCTGCTCGGTATTGCGCGCACCGAAGTTGAAATAGGTGCCGTTCCCCGCCGAGGCGCCCCCCGCTGTGACTTCCGGCGGATTGTTGTTGAAACTCGTGACGCCGCCGTAGGCCCCGGCGGCTGGTGCGGCGTAATTGTAGAAATGTCCGTAGTGGCCGCTAGCTGTGCCGTCGAAGGCCACGTCGCCACCGTTCGCCTTGCTGCAGGAGCCGCCCTTGTTGAAGAAGTGCGCGTTGCCCGCTGTCGAGCTGTCGTAGAACTGCGTGTTGCCACCATCGCCACCGGAAACCGTGCCGCCGATGTTGGTAAAAGTGGCATTGGCGGCGGTCGAGTTGTCGTGGAACACGACGTTACCGAAGGTATCGCCATCGCTGCCGAGCGTGCCGTAGATGGTGAAGCTGGCCGACTCCGCGGTAGAAGAATCGCCGAAACTAATCTCGCCGCCCACTGTGCTGCCATGCCGCGGCGGCGTGCCCGCGCCAGTCCAGGCCATAAAGTTGGCTGCGCCGGCGGATGAGGTATCAGCAAAGCGGATCACGCCGCCACCGGAATCCTGTGCCGTAGCCGGGCCGGCGCAGTAGTAATTGTTGGCGCCCCCCGCCGAAGCGGCATTAGCGAACGTGAGCTGCGGACTCTGGTACCCGGTGCTTGCGGCAGCGACGATGAAGTTCTGCTGACTCATCGAGTCATTGGTAACACCGCTGCCGGCAATCACCAGCGTTGGCGTGGTGGGCGACGATGCGCTGAAGGTGAAGGTATAGGCCGGCGCCCCTGCCGCGAATTTGATGTCGTTCACCACACTTCCGGATGCCTGAGAAAAGCTGATGGCGGTCTGCGCCGAACCGGCGAAAGCTGCCACACCGGAGGGCACTCCAGCCGGGTTCCAGTTGCTCGCCGTGTTCCAGTCGCCGCTGCCTGCATCAAGGTTCCAGGTGGAGGTGGTCATGTTTGTCTCTATCGTTGTGGGGTGGGCGCGATTCAATACGAAAGCGAACTCTGAAGCCAGCCAGCGCCGGGAGCCCAAACTGCGCACCAGTTTGGGCTCCCGGCTCACAACACTGTTGGAGCACACCCCGCGCCTAGCCACCAACGACCACGATGGGTCGGGTCCCGTCTTTCGTTACTTAGGAAAGCCAATGTTCCGGAGGCCGACGGTGCCACGGGTGGCGACGATCAGAAGGGCGGAGGACATTCAACACGCAGCAGTGTCCCAGTTTCGGGATGCTCGAATTCGATCTGGCAGGCGTGCAACATCAGACGCTCAGCCTTTGCGCAGGATGCCGGAGTGCCGTAGAAATCGTCGCCAATGATGGGATGCCCCATCGCTTCCATGTGAACCCGCAGCTGATGCAGACGCCCGGTGATGGGCTCCAGCGCGATCCGCGAGACTCCAGGTATGCCGCTGCTATCAAGCACGCGATAGCGCGTCAGGCACGGCCGGCCCGCGGCGTGATCGACTTTCTGTTTGGGAGGGTTTGCCTGATCCACGCCAATCGGCAGTCCGATCTCACCGGCGGCGGCAACGCTCCAGCAGCCATCGACCAGGGCTTGATAGCTCTTTCGCACCCTGCGCTCCTGAAACTGGCGACTGAGTTCCCGCAGCGCCTTGGCTCCGCGCCCCATGACGATGATGCCCGAGGTGCCCATGTCCAGGCGATGAACGATCATCGCGTCGGGAAACTGGGCCTGTACCCGACGCGACAGGCAATCTTCCTTGCCGGGATGGCGCCCCGGCACGCTCAGCAAGCCACTGGGTTTGTCGACGACGATCAGCTGATCCGAGAGATACAGCACGGACAGGCCATGGTGCTCAGGCGGACGGTAGGGAGTAGAGGCCATGGTGCGGATTGTCTCATCGAGCTGCTCGCGGAATCCCTCATGCGCCTGAGTTGCTTGGCGATCCGGAATTCTGATGACAGAGAACCAAGGGCAGATGTCGGGATTCAGTACTCAACCGGCCGCTTGATTCATCAGCATCAACGGCCGTATTGGCCGAGGACTTGCCGCCCCGCACTAGCCCCCTGTGACCGCTTGCAGCCTTATGCCGTCGGCCATGGCGTTGCGCCAACGGTTTCTGCTTGCCTGCTAACCGGCGCGCACGCCCACGCCCCGCGCCAGATCCGTGTTTCCTCGTCCGAATCGCAGGCTCCGCTTAGTTTTCGGCTTCATTTCCGGCTGAACACCTGAAAGCCAGTCATCGCCAAATAGCCGCCAAAGCCTTATGGTGTAAGGCTTTGGCGGACATGCTATGCGGAACGCTAGTTTTCGACTTTATTGTTCAGTTTTCGACTTTAATTGCCGGGAACAATTTGATCCCAGAAAAGAAAGTCGGTCGGAGAGACTCACCACACCTCTCTGAACCAATTGATTTTTTGGCATCAACCAAAGTCCGTCGAGCTTTCAAAATTTATAACGGCTTGCACTACGGCGGAAAACAAAGATCGTCGGAACTTGAAAACATTCAACCTCCAGCCTCTCCACACAGCACAAACAAAGGAAGTATGGGTATCCTAGCGACAAGTTCGGCGCCTCCGACGCCGATCGGGAATCCACTTCTCCGCCCGCTAGACGATAAGCTTGGACCTATGCAAATAAGTGTCGAACCCGTTATCGGCAGCCCACGCGAAGCACGGCCACTACCCGACGAATTTAGTCGCGGCCACCATAATCGCTTGAGCAAGATGATGGGATTTCAAAACACCAGCGAATATTCAGAGTACTTACGATCAACACTTTTTAAGGACGGTCGGGAAGCCAAGAACCTCCCGCTTGCGAAGTTGCTCGCATTTGCATGCGGGATGCCATGGTCCGAATATCAAGCCCGACACACGTTTCTCCAGCTATTGTCTTGCTGCGCAAACGAGAAATCATATACGACGAGCGGAGAATTTGTTAATGGCGTTGTAAGAATTGGCGGATTCATTGCTCCAAGAAATCAAACTCATTTTTGCATGGCATGTGTCGAACAAGACAGATCCAAATATGGCTATAGCTACTGGCATCGTAGCCACCAAATGCCGGGGCAGTTCTGGTGCTCTGTCCACCAAGAAGAGATACTGCACGTAGCGCCAAAGACAATAGAGTACGCTCACGACGCTGAAGGCTTGGCAAATAGAGCGCTTGTCGCGAAGAGAGACGTGAGTGGCATAGATCGAGATCATCCGCGAATACAGAGCTTCTATCGCATATCCGAGCATCTGTTGGGATTGGATGTATTGAGCAGGCGAGGTGCCATGCTTAATGCGCTGCAAGCACGCGCTAGTTATCTTGGCATAACGACAAGCAAACGCTCAGTTAAACCACGCGGAACTCTCGCTCTAAGCGATCTAGCTCTGAAGGAGTTACCGGTGCCGTTTCTCAAGGATCTCTTTCCAAAAATTGAATCGAAGAGCCCGGAACGAGTTTTCTACCCGATTGATCAAGCGTTGATGGGAGGGGAATCTTCCAAGCCAGGGGTTGCTGTCGCACTGGCTTCTGCGGTGATGTTCGACGACCCAGAGACCGCCATTGCCGCTATTTGCGCCCGCTCGGTAGCAGTTTTGGAACGGCCAAAACGCCTAAAGAGGAATGAACCTCTAGCGTACGTCGTCAAGAAGTGCGACGGCAGTATGGATAGGATTGCAACGGAGCTTGGGATGCCAGTGCAGCAAGCAAACACCATGATCCAAAGAGATAGGCGTGCAATCCTCCGCTCCGCTTCCAACACAGCAGAGGGCGAAGCTCTACGCGATTTTTATCGCGGACTCTCCCTTACCGAGACAAGCGCCAAGCACGCCGTTAGCAGAAGCTACCTCGAGTTTCTTCTAAGGCTCGAAATTCGGCATAGGGACGGAATCGGACTTCGAGCCGACTCAATCGCGGCGGGTAAGACCGGCCGGTCGGACGTGAAGGGGGCTGACCATGCGAGGACGTGCGAAAGCAAAACGGACATTGCTCAAAATTGAGCAGCGCTGTAGGGGCCGCGAGCGCCGCTATCGCCCGCTCACGCCACGACGTCATCCCGAACCTCTCAGTCATTGGGTGACCCAACTGCGCCTGTCCATTGCGCGCGCACGGCGGCAGATCGACGCGAGTTTGAATTTAGTTGAAGCATCGAACGCGCGCATCGACGAATTCCATCGGCTGGCTGCCATGGTGCGCTGATCGGACCAACCGCCCGTATCGATCGAGGCGATGAATGAAGCAATCGGCGATGCGGGCGAGGCTGCAGGAGGAGCATCGGTAAAGAGGCCGCGTCAGCACTGGCCACGACGGCCGCTTCCGATCACCGCCGAAGAGCAAGAATGGCTCGACATGCCCGACGTCGGCAGGGAAATCCAGCCTGACGATGATTGGGTCGCCCCCAGCGAACCGCGAACCGAAGAGGACGAGAGCGTGGAAGAGCAGCCTCCTTCTCCGGACAAGTCCAATGATTGATGGGTTGGGCCGCGGCCCCGATAATCCGGGAAGCATTCAAACCGCACAACGACCTAGCGTCTGGCCGCCTTCGCGCCTTCGACGCACTGATCACGGCGCATGGTGAGGTCAAGAACCGGCTCTCCGGGCAGATTGCGGATGAGTTGGTCGGATGTGTCCGACAGCATTGCCGACGAGCTACTCAGGCTGCTGTGCGATCCAAGATCTCCATCTGGTCTCTGGGTAGCCGCTCAAGCAGTATGCCCAGATTGCGTTCGTCGCTGGTGTCCGTTAGGCCCAACTAACTCGCGCACAGCGACGAAGAGTAGGCTTGGTAGGCGGCAGCGACATCCAGCCCCAATGCGCAGCATTGGGGTGTCCGGTTGACTGCCATGTTAGGCGCCGCGGATTCAGAAAATAGACGCAACGCTACAAAAGCAAGTGCACATTAGTATTTTCCCCAGTCGTATCGACGCACTACGCCAATGTGCCCGGGCGGGATGCGCCGCATCCACCGAGCAAGAGAATCTTTGAGCGAGAGTAGACTGGCGCGAATCTCCTCACCAGTCCAAGGGCTGTTTCGGCGTACAAGGTCTTCTATGTCTGCGATTGCGGCCTGAGGGAGTGGACTGAGACTCTTTGCGCAAGCTAAAGCAGTTGCTCCGTTAAAAGTCATGAGGAGAAACGGTTGAAGAACGGCGCATTGCTCCGAATTTAAGCCTGGTACCAATGTTCGACAAAACACCCCCCACGCTGGCCCATGAAGGCTCATTGAATCACTGTGAATGGCGTGCTCTTCCCATGGCGGTGCAGGTGTTAGCTGCATGTATTCATAAGGGTAATCTGCCGGGTTGACTGGCCATTTGCTAGTTCTAATTATGGTTAGCTGCAGATAGTCGCTCATGATGTACGCAGGGCCTAACGAATGAAAGGGCATTCCCCATCCCGCGGTGCCGCGTGAGCGGCGTCGCGTTTTGAGTGCCACGATGGGGTTGCACAACTCATCGTCATCTCGATGGAGGGGAAGCCCATGAAAATTGTGGTCCTTGGAATCGATCTGGCCAAGAACGTGTTTGCGTTGCATGGCGTGGATGAACACGGCAAACCTGCCCTTGTGCAACCCTCGGTACGACGCGAGAAGTTGCTCGAGGTTGTCGCCCAACTGCCGCCCTGCTTGATCGGCATGGAAGCATGCTCGGGCGCGCACCATTGGGCGAGGGCATTTTCCCGCTTCGGTCACACCGTGCGTTTGATGGCGCCCAAATTTGTGGTGCCTTACCGACTTTCAGGCAAGCGCGGCAAGAACGACGCGGCGGATGCCGCTGCAATCTGCGAAGCGGTGCAACGGCCGGCGATGCGCTTCGTGCCGGTGAAGGATGAAGCGCAACAAGCGCATCTGACGCTGCATCGGGTCCGACAAGGCTTCGTCACCGAGCGCACGGCGATGATCAACCGCCTGCGTGGGTTGCTCGCCGAGTTTGGTCATGTGCTACCGCTCAAAGCGAGCGTGGTCCGCCGTCAGGCGCGTGCGGCGATCGAGACACTGCCAAGCCTGGCGCGCGAAGCGCTCGAAGATCTGCTGGTCACCATCGCCCAGCTCGACGAACGCATCAATGCCTACGACACCAAACTGCGTCAGATCGCACGGCAGGATCGGCGCATCACACGCCTGATGGCCCTGCCTGGTGTCGGCGAGACCAGCGCGGGCGCCCTGGTGGCGAGCATTGGCAACGGGCACGAATTCAAGAACGGACGGCAGTTCGCTGCTTGGCTCGGACTCGTACCGGGTCAATACAGCTCAGGCGGCAAGTCACGCCTGGGGCGCATCACCAAAGCCGGGGATGCCTACTTGCGAAGCCTGCTGGTGATGGGCGCTCGTGCGGTGTTGGCGCTGGCTGCCCAGCGTGAGGATCGCATCAGCCGCTGGGCGCGTGCGCTCGCGGTGCGACGCGGCTACTGGCGCGCCGTGATCGCTGTCGCAGCCAAGAACGCACGGCTGGCGTGGGCCTGCCTTGCACGCGGCGACGCGTTTGAACTCAAGTCCGAGTAACCCGTTTCCCGCCGATCGAGACGGCACGCGTTGATGAGCCAGGGTTGGACCCGCGCGAGGCATGTCCTGTTTAACTCGTGGCGGAAGCGAATGCTTTCCGCGACTAACGAATGAGGCCCCCGCGCGCGTCTTTCATCAGGGTCCGCAGCCACAAGCGCTGCATCGATGACCGTTTGTAGTGTCGCAGTCCGTACCCCTCGCTCAATCGCGCTACGCAGCCCAACGACCGGAAGAACAAAGCGGTTTGGCAGAAAGCAAAACGGCCACGTGTTGCGTGGCCGTTGGATCAGTTCGCCTTGACTACTGGGGAAGCCCTTGTAGTTGGAGGTGAGAGGCGGCGACCGAAGGGAGCGAACCCAGCTTGCTGGGCGTCCTCTCGACCGAATTGTTAGGGCGGTAGTCCATTAATCTGAAGGATCGCTTCTCTGATTGCATGACAGACAAATTACGCCATTCCACGGGCCTGGATTGTTGCAAAAAGGGCAGAGAAAAGACGGATGTGGATTGGGATCTTTTGTGGTGTAACCGCCAACGATTCCGTCAGTAACGAACACGACGTCCCCTGACTCATGAACCACCGACCATCTTGAAGACACACGCAGGGTGTTTGCCCTCTTCGTCGGTTCAGGATGCAGTTCCTTGAATAGTTCTACCACATCCTCTTTTGTTACCAATCCTTCAGTCTTCGCATCTTCTAGGGCTGCAAGGATTCTGCCCTTGCTTCTGTCTTTTTGCACCTTGGTGCAGATTTTCTCTGCGTGCAGAGCCTTCCTCGATGCGTACTCCAGCGAGGCAATCATAGCGGGGGACGACTTGAAAACCGTTGCATTCTTCCGTGAATTGCAACTTGAATGCGCTGGAACCCAGTTCTTAAAGCTATTGATCGCAAAGTCTCTCTCTAATCCAAACTGATGCAGAACAGCGGAAAGCTCATCTGGTTTTTTCTCAAGAGACTCCGGCAGTATGTGATCAACGGTTGTGTGCCGATACTCAATTGGCTCGCCACACCAGAAGCACGTGCCATCGTGAGCATCCCAAACCCCGAATTTTTCAGCCGGCGAAAATCTGTAGGACGACATAAAAGCCCTAATGTCGAAGGTAAGGGGCGGCCCGCTTGCGGGACGTCCAGCGGAGGCCAAAGGCCGTAGCGGCCTTGACCGAAGTGTTGGGCGTCATTGTCGGAAACTAAACTCCGCTGGTTTTTGCCCCCCTACGATGTGAGCAAGATAGTCATCCAGGATTCGCTCGGGGTCTCCAAGAACAGAGACGTCTGCCATGTTGT
The DNA here is from genome assembly GCF_041909475.1 of Niveibacterium sp. Taxonomy (NCBI): domain Bacteria; kingdom Pseudomonadati; phylum Pseudomonadota; class Betaproteobacteria; order Rhodocyclales; family Rhodocyclaceae; genus Niveibacterium; species Niveibacterium sp. The sequence continues at coordinate 31,661 of NZ_JAYRDJ010000046.1, forward strand.
TTCCGCGAACATGGAAAACACGCTGGTCTCTTCTCTTCTCGTCGATGAACAGCGCGTCGCCCGCATCGTTCCAAAGCCAACAAAACAGGTAATCGGGGTTTGCCCCAATGTGCTCAGCAAAACCACTTGCAGCAGCTCGTTTTGCACCAATTTGACCCCGAAAGTCTTCGAGAGACAATCGGCTAGAATACGAGAATGGTGTGTTTTTCCACTGCATAGGAATCACGGGTGAATCAGTGATCACGAATGACCAGAATTCTCGATAGAGTTCAACCCAGCGTGTTGGCAACATGCTGAGTTCGTTGTCAAACTCTTCCCCGTCAACGGGCTGAGAGGCGACAACCAAATCAAAGAAGAGATTAAGATCTTTTCGACAGAGAACTGTGGTGACTAGCCAATCATTGCGCCATCTCTTGCAGGCAATTGCCGGAATAGGCCAGTGTTTTTCGAAGGCGTCTGTTGTATTTGCAAACGCTTGAGCAAATCTTGGAAATACATTGCGAAAGGACTGGCCAATGTTCATGCCGATATCTTGACGCAACCTGGAATAGACCTCTTTCGGTATTTCCGACGGCGTCCGAAAAACATGCTCGTAGTTCAGAACCATTTGCAACGTGCTTCCGATTGAAAGTGCACAGGATCTTCCTGGCGAGTAAATGACGCCCAACGTTGGAAGTAACGGGCACCGAGGCGAAGCCGAGGGGACCCAAACGCGCAGCGTTTGGGTGTCCCGTTGACTGACTTGTTAGGCGCCTGCATGGGGTTGTTTAGACTCATTGTTGTCGACGGAATTGCATGCGGCCATATGCCATAGCAAGGCGGCAATTGGCAGCCAAAACGGGGCGCCAAGAGTGAATGTTGAAAAGAACAACACCATTCCAGCGTTGTTCCCAACGGATGCTGGATTGCTGAGCCAGCACAAAAAATAAAAGGCTCCGCAGCACAGCGGAACGACGAGCCAGTTCAATGCCAGCGCGAGCGGGTGCTTTGGGAGTGCGCTATAGGCGCTCAATACGGCGCCAAGCGAGGCTGCCATGATTAACCAAAGGCCCGTATCGGGCGCGACATTTGGGGGCATCCGAATGGCTGCGGCCGGATATGTGGCCAGTGCGGCGCAGGCGATCGCGAGCATTGCGGCGCTAGCACAGTACCTTTTGGACGGCCTCATGTGATGCCTAACGTTTGACGTGAGGGGCCGCCGTAGCGGCGAAGCCGCGAAGGGAACCCACAAGCGCAGCTTGTGGGCGGTCCCTCTCGACGGACTATAAAGGGGACTTCCCACAGTCGCAGGTGGCATAAGCCACGCCGGCATCGAAGTGCCAAGATTGGGGTGCGATCCATCAATCTGAAGCGCGAAAGAGGAAGTCCAAATGAATACTACGA
>NZ_JAYRDJ010000047.1:0-32378 GCF_041909475.1 Niveibacterium sp.
GAAGTCGCCCCAGACCACACCGATGCGGCCGATCGGCGAGCCAGGCGCGGCGTAGAGGCGGACCGGCGTTTGCACCGGCAGCCCGTCGGCGCGGCGGATCAGGGCTTCCAGTTCGCGGCCTTGCTCCGGTGCCGAGGCGCCGATCTGCACTGTCCAGCGGTCGCCGTTGCTGTGGGCCACCCAATCGCGTGATTCGGCGAGCCGCTGCGCGACAAAACTGCCGAGTAGCGCGCTGTGCGGAGCTGCGGGCGGGGGTGGCGCGGCGGGCGCGCTCTGGGCGGTCGTGGTGGCGGGCGCTACCGGGGTAGGGGCAGCGGGTTTGGCGGCGCCTGCGTCGGCGCGAGCTGGCTGTCCGATACGGCCTGGCAGGCCATACAACAGCGCGCCGCCCGCAAGTGCCGCCAGCACGGTCAGCAGCGCCGCGCCACGCCACGGTAGCGGGTCGGGTAGGCCTGCGTCGCGTGCGGCGAGACGCACTTCGCGCAGGCCGATGTCGTGCTTGCCTGCGGCGAAGCCAGCCAGCAGCGTTTTGTCGGCGAGGATATTGATTCGTCGTGTAAGGCCCGCTGCGCTGCGGCTGATGGCGTTCATCGCGCGTTCCGACAAGGGCGGGCGACCTCGGTGGCCGGCGGCCTGCAGGCGGTGCAGCAGATAGGCGCGGGTTTCCGCGGCCGTGAGCGGCGCAAGCCGGAAGTGGTGCGTGATGCGGTCGCGAAGCGGCCGCTGCGCCGCGCCGGCGAGCAGTGAATCGAGTTCCGGCTGGCCGAACAGCACGATCTGCAGCAGTTTGTGCCGCGGCGTTTCGAGGTTGGAGAGCAGGCGCACCTGTTCGAGCGAGGCGGGCGGCATCGCATGGGCCTCGTCGACCAGCACGATGACGCGCCGGCCTTCGCCGTAGAGTGCGATCAGGCGCAGCTCGATCGCGTCGAGCAGGCGCTCGTCCGTTCTCGCGTCCGGTGCGATGCCGATCTGGCGCGCGATCGCCTGCAGCAACTGCTCCGGCGTCAGCGATGGGTTCGCGAGCCACACCGGTAGTGCCTCGGGCGGCAGTTGTTCGAGCAGCATGCGCAGCAGCATCGTCTTGCCGGCGCCGACTTCCCCGGTCACCTTGACGATGCCTTCCTCGAAGCGCAGCGCGAACAGCAGTGCATCGAGCGTTGCGCCGCGCTCTGCGCCCGCGAAGAAATAGCCGGGGTCGGCCGTGATGCGGAACGGCGCTTCCTTGAGCCCGTAGTGTTCGAGGTACATCGCCGCGCTCATGCTTCAGTCTTCACGCGGTTCGCCGGCCGGCATGCGCAGGCCGAGCACGCCGATGCGGCCGTAGAGCGTGGTGCGGTTGATGCCGAGCAGGCGCGCGGCCTGCGACATGCTGCCGCGCGCCTGCGCGAGCGCAGATTCGATGTAGCGCCGCTCGGTGCGTCGCAGCGCCTCGTCGAGCGAGAAACCTTCCTGCAATGCCTCGAAGTCGTCGGCAGTTGCGTGCGACGCGGTGTCGAGATCCAGTTCCGCGGCAAGCTGGGCGCGGCTCACAGTTTCGCCGGCATGGCGAGCGAGCAGTCGCAGCACAATGTTGCGCAACTCGCGCACATTGCCAGGGAAACCATAGTCGCCCCACAAGGCGCGGGCATCGCGATCGAGCGAGAAAATGGGCAGAGCGGATTCGGCGGCGAGGCGCGGCAGGTACTGATCCAGCAGCACGAAGCGATCGTCACCCAGCGTGCGCAAGGGCGGCAGCGTGAGGGTCAGCACGCTGAGGCGATGGTAGAGGTCGGCGCGGAAGCGGCCGGCCTTCACTTCCTCTCGCAGATTTCGATTGGTGGCCGTCACGACGCGCGCGCTGGCATGCCGCGCCGTGGTCTCGCCGACGCGCAGATATTCGCCGTTCTCCAGCGCACGCAGTAGCTTGGGCTGCAGTTCGAGCGGCAGTTCGCCGACTTCATCAAGGAACAGCGTGCCATCGCCGGCTTCCTCAAAGAAGCCGGCGCGCGCCCCAGTGGCGCCGGTAAAGGCGCCACGCGCATGGCCGAACAGCGCGGCTTCGATCAGGCCCGGCGCAATTGCGGCGCAGTTCACCGCCACGAAGGGCTTGCCGGCACGGCTGCTGGTCTGGTGCAGCGCCTGGGCCGCGAGTTCCTTGCCGGTACCGGATTCACCTTCAAGCAACAGCGGGAAAGGGGCGTCCGCGAGCCGGCGCAGTTGTTGGCGCAGCGCGTTGATGGCGGGCGACTCGCCGATCAGCCTCACGCCATCGGGTCTGCGGGCGCGCGCTTGGTGGGTGCGCTCAACCGCGCGCAGCAGCGCATCGCGCAGCACCGGCGGTGCAGAGGGCTTGGGGTGGAATTCAAAGGCGCCGATCGCGCGGGCGTGGCGCGCGCTGGACATCGCATCCTGGCCGGAGAGCACGACGATATGCAGGTCGGGCGCTGCGGCGAGCAATTCACTGACCAGCGCCAAGCCCTCGTCCGGGCGATGCGGCAGTGGTGGCAGGCCCAGATCGATCAAGGCCGCATCGATCGGCCTCGTGCCGCTGCGCAGCAGGGCCAGCGCCTCGGGGCGAGAGCCTGCTGCCAATGTTTCAAAGTCTGGCCCGAATGCCCATGCCAGCGTCTCGACGATGGACGGGTCGTCATCAACGAGCAGCAGAAGCGGGCGTTCTTCGGTCTGGGCGGGCATTTGAGGGTGTCGAAAATCGGACACCAGCAGTGTAACGGCAAGCCACGCGTGGCGCGAATACCTGTTGCGGCGCGTAAATGATGTTGCAACGCCACATCTACGGCGGGGTTCGCGCCCCGGCTCTGATAAAATCGCGCCCCTTCCGCTCTCCCCCTTCACATCGTGTCCGACGCAATCGTCGAAGTCCGCAATGTTTCGTTTGCCTACCAGGGCCGCCAGGTCTTGCGTGGTGTCGACCTCGTCGTGCCGCGTGGCAAAGTGGTGGCGATCATGGGCGGCTCCGGCTCGGGCAAGACGACGCTGCTGTCGCTGATCGGCGGGCAGTTGCGCGCGCAGGCGGGCGAAGTGCGCGTGGATGGTCAGGACGTTTCCGCCCTGCCGCGCGATGCCTTGTATGCGCTGCGGCGCCGGATGGGGATGCTGTTCCAGTTTGGCGCGCTGTTCACCGACCTGTCGGTGTTCGACAACGTGGCGTTTCCGCTGCGCGAGCACACTGAGCTGCCGGATGAGCTGATCCGCGACCTCGTTTTGATGAAGTTGCATGCGGTCGGTCTGCGCGGTGCGGCGAAGCTGCGGCCGAGCGAGCTTTCCGGCGGCATGGCGCGGCGGGTTGCGCTGGCGCGCGCGACGGCGCTGGACCCGATGCTGATGATGTACGACGAGCCTTTCGCCGGCCTCGACCCGATTTCGCTCGGCGTGATCGGCCAGCTGATCCGTCGCCTCAACGATGCATTGGGCGCCGCGTCCATCTTGGTAACCCACGACGTCGTCGAGTCGCTGGCAATCGTCGACTACGTCTACTTCATTGGCGAGGGCAAGGTCGTCGCGCAGGGTACGCCGGACGAGATCCGCGCCTCGTCCGACCCCTATGTCCACCAGTTCATCTACTCGGAGGCGGACGGTCCGGTGCGCTTCCATTATCCCGCCCCCGGTTACGCGGCAAGCCTGCTGCGGGCAGAAGGGGCCTGAACGCGATGCGTAAAGCGGTATCCCGGCTCGGCGCCTGGGCCATCAACGCAGTCTGGCGGCTCGGCTTTGCCGCGCGCTTCTTCTTTGGCTTGCTGGCCTATTCCGGGCAGAGCTTCCGGCGCTTCCGCAGCCTTACGATGCGTGAGATCTACATGAGCGGCGTGCTGTCGCTGCTGATCATCACGGTGTCGGGCCTCTTTGTCGGGCTGGTGCTCGGGCTGCAGGGCTTTGAGACCCTGCAACGCTTCGGTTCCAGTGAAGCGCTTGGCACGCTGGTGGCGCTATCGCTGACCCGCGAGCTGGGGCCGGTGGTGGCGGGGCTGTTGTTTGCCAGCCGGGCTGGCACGGCTGTCACTGCCGAAATCGGCCTGATGAAGACGACCGAGCAGCTCAAGGCGATGGACATGATGGCGGTGAACCCGATTTCCCGCGTTGTGGCGCCGCGCTTCTGGGGTGGCGTGTTCGCGATGCCCCTGCTGGCGGCGCTGTTCTCGGCGATGGGGATCTTTGGCGGTTGGCTGATCGGCGTCGTGCTGATTGGCGTGGATGGCGGCTCGTTCTGGTCGCAGATGCAGGCCGCTGTCGACTTCCGTTACGACATCGTCAACGGGGTCATCAAGAGTTTCGTATTTGGGGTGGCGGTGTCGCTAATTGCGGTGTTCGAAGGCTGGGACTGCGTGCCCACCGCCGAGGGCATTTCGCGGGCGATTACCCGCACCGTGGTCAGTTCGGCGCTGGCAATCCTGGCGCTCGACTTTGTGCTGACCTCCTTCATGTTCCGGGAGCTTTCATGAATCGTTCCACGATCGACCTCGGGGTCGGCGTTTTTGTCGTGATCGGCATCGTTGCGCTGCTGTTCCTGTCGCTCAAGGTGGGTAACCTCGGCGGCGAAAAGATCCAGCAGCCTTACCAGGTGCACGCGCGTTTCGACAACATTGGCGGGCTCAAGGTGCGGGCACCGGTCAAGGCCTCGGGCGTGCTCGTCGGCCGTGTGACCGATATCCGCTACGACACCGAGCACTTCCAGGCCACCGTCACGTTCTCGGTGGATGGCCGCTATGCCTTCTCGCGCGACACCTTCGCCACCATCAACACCGCCGGCCTGCTGGGCGAACAATATGTTGCACTTAAGCCGGGTGGCGACGAACAGAACCTGAAGTCCGGTGACACCATCACGAAAACCCAGTCCGCGATGGTGCTGGAAGACATGATCGGACGTTTCCTCTTCGACAAGGCTTCCGAGGGGGGCCAAGGAGGCAAGTGATGCGAGCTTCGATCTTCGGGGCGGCGCTCTGCTTGCTGATGCAGGCGATGCCTGCCGCAGCTCAGACGGCCGACCCGATCGAGCCCTTCAACCGGGCGATGTACAGTTTCAACGACGGGCTGGACCGCGTCGCACTCAAGCCGCTCGCGCAAGGCTACGCCGCCGCTGTGCCGCTGCCCGCGCGGGTGGGCTTCGGCAATTTCATCAACAACTTCCGCGACATCCCCAACGCGATCAACAACCTGCTGCAAGGCAAGCTGGGCGAGGCTGCATCCGACGTCGGGCGTATTGCGCTGAACTCCACCTTCGGCATTCTCGGCGTCATCGATGTGGCGTCGGAATTCGGGCTTGAACGCCACAACGAAGACTTCGGTCAGACCCTGGGCCGTTGGGGCGTGGGGAGCGGTCCTTACGTTGTACTGCCTTTGCTGGGCCCCAGCACACTGCGTGATACGGCGGCTTTGCCGGTGGACTACTACACCGGCGGGCGCCATCTGGTGATCGAGAGCGTGGCAGTAAGAAATTCGCTGTCGGGGCTTGAAGTCGTCAACGACCGGGCCAATCTGCTTGATGCCGAGAAGGCGCTCGATGAGGCCGCTCTCGACAAGTATGTCTTCATCCGCAACTTCTACCTGCAACGCAGGCTGAACTTGGTGTACGACGGCAATCCGCCGCGCCCCAAGGGCGATGACGACGTGTGGGATGAAACCGACGCCGCGCCCGACGCGAGCGCCAAGGACAAGGAGTAAGCATGAACCGCAGGTTCTTCAACCGGCTTTTCGCCAGCGCGCTGATCGTGGCGGGCATCGGCGGCGCACAGGCCGCACTGGCTGCGACCGCCCCGGATGAGCTGATCCGCACGGTTGCCACCGATGTGCAGGCCATCGTGAAACAGGACAAGGCGATCCAGTCCGGCGACATGCGCAAGACGCTCGAACTGATCGACGCGAAGGTGCTGCCGAACTTCGATTTCGCGCGAATGACCTCGCTCGCGGTCGGCCGTGACTGGCGCAGCGCCACCCCGGCTCAAAAGACCGATCTGACCGCCGAGTTCCGCACCCTGCTGGTCCGCAGCTACGCCAACGCGATCGTGCGATTCAAGGATCACCAGATCACCGTGAAGCCGCTCAAGCTCAAGCCGGAAGACACCGAAGTCACCGTGCGCTCCGAGGTCCGCAAAGCGGGCTCGCCACCGGATTCGGTGGACTACACCCTGTACAAGAAGGGTGAGGAGTGGAAGGTCTACGACGTGGCGGTGGCCGGTGTCAGCTTGATCACCAACTACCGCGATGCGTTTGGCGAGGAGATCAAGGCCGGCGGCATCGACGGTCTGATCAAGTCGCTGCGCAACAAGAATGCGCAGAACGCCGCAGGCGGCGAGGGCGCGGCGAAGAAATGATCCGCGAGGAAGGAGAGCGCCTGATTATCGAAGGGCCGATCACCATGGAGACGGCCGCTGATTTGTTGGATTCCGGCCGCCGTCTGTGTGGGCAGGTCGAATGCAGCGCGGGCCGTGTGATCGATCTTTCCGGCGTGACGTCGGTGGATTCCGCCGCGCTGGCCGTGGTTCTTGCATGGATGCGTGCGGCAGGTACCGGCCGTACGCTGCGGATCGAAGGGGTGCCGCCGCAGCTGCGTTCTCTGGCCGCGCTCTACGACCTGGCCGAGGTGTTGCCGCTGGGCGAGGCCGCCCGGTGACGACGCCGGCGATTTCCGTTCGCGGTGCGATCAAGCACTACGGCGCGTTGCAGGCGCTCGGCGGCGTGGACCTGGATGTTGCGCAGGGTGAGTTCTTCGCGCTGCTGGGCCCCAACGGCGCCGGCAAGACCACGCTGATTTCCGCACTCGCCGGCCTGATCCGGCTCAGTGCCGGCAGCATCAGCGTAATGGGCCATGACGTTGTCAGCGACTACCGCGAGGCGCGCCGCATGGTCGGCGTCGTGCCTCAGGAGCTGGTGTTCGATCCCTTCTTCTCAGTGCGTGAAGTGCTGCGTCTGCAGTCTGGCTATTTCGGTCTTAAGCGCAACGACTACTGGATCGATGAGCTGCTCGCCAGCCTCGACCTGACGAAGAAGGCGGACGCCAACATGCGTCAGCTATCCGGCGGCATGAAGCGCCGCGTGCTGGTTGCGCAGGCGCTGGTCCATCGCCCGCCGGTGATTGTGCTGGACGAGCCGACCGCCGGTGTCGACGTGGAGTTGCGACAGGGCCTGTGGGCTTTTGTCCGCAAGCTCAACGAGCAGGGTCACACGATCGTGCTGACTACGCACTACCTCGAAGAAGCGCAGACGCTGTGCAACCGCATCGCGATGCTGAAAGCCGGCCGTATCGTCGCGCTCGACAACACCGCGAACCTGCTGCGGGCGGTGGATGGTCATACGCTGCGCGTCAAACTCGCAGGTGATCTGCCGACAGAAGTGGTCGGCCTCCAGCCTGAACGCGACGGCGAGCACTGGGTGTTCGCGTCTGACGACTACACGGTGCTGCTCGATCGCCTGCTCGCCTTGCGACAGGCCGGCGCCGAGATTGCGGAATTTGAAATCGGCCAGCCCGATCTGGAAAAGGTCTTCGTCGACGTGATGCGGAGGGCTGGATGAGCGGCGCCAACCTGTCGGGCTTCAAGACGCTGCTGTACAAGGAACTGCTGCGCTTCTGGAAAGTCAGCTTCCAGACCATCGGTGCGCCGGTGCTCTCCACCGTGCTGTACCTGATGATCTTCTCGCATGTGCTCGATCCGCATGTCACCGTGTACGGCGCCATCGAATACACCGCTTTTCTGGTGCCTGGCCTCGTCATGATGGCGGTGCTGCAGAACGCCTTTGCGAACAGCAGTTCCTCTCTGATCCAGAGCAAGATCACCGGCAACATCGTGTTCGTGCTGCTGCCGCCGATTTCGTATCGCGAGTTCTACGCCGCCTATGTGCTGGCATCGGTGCTGCGCGGCGTGTTGGTCGGCTTCGGCGTGTGGCTTGCGTCGTTGATCTTCGTATTCGTCGCGCCGAAGGCGCCGCTGTGGGTGCTGACCTTCACGCTGGCTGGCGGCGCGATTCTCGGTTCGCTCGGCATGATCGCCGGCATCTGGGCCGAGAAGTTCGACCAGCTGGCGGGATTCCAGAACTTTCTGATCATGCCGCTCACGATGCTGGCCGGCGTGTTCTACTCGGTGCATTCGCTGCCAGCTTTCTGGCACGGGGTCTCGCATTTCAACCCGTTTTTCTACATGATCGACGGTTTCCGCTACGGCTTCTTCGGTGTGTCCGATGTGTCGCCGTGGCTGAGTCTTTCGATTGTTTCCGTTTTCCTGGCCGTGCTCGCGGCCCTGACGCTGCGCATGCTCGCGTCCGGGTACAAGCTGCGCGGCTGAAGGCGAGCGCTTGCGCCGCCCCCAACCAAGAAGATCATGTTCCAGGCTCAAGAAATCGAACGTCTCGTGTCGCAGGGCCTGCCCTGCGAGTTCATCCAGATCCAGGGCGACGATGGTGTGCATTTCACCGGCATCGTCGTCAGTGCCGAGTTTGCCGGCAAGCCGAGGGTGCGCCAGCATCAGGCGGTTTATGCCACGCTGGGCCCGCTGATGGGCAACGAGATCCATGCGCTGCAGCTGACTACCTACACCCCCGAACAATGGGCCGCGTTCCGCAAGGAGCTCGGCGAATAAGATGGACAAACTGCTGATTACCGGCGGCCGCCCGCTCGCCGGCGAAGTCGCCATCTCCGGCGCAAAGAACGCCGCACTGCCGATCCTGTGCGCCGCGCTGCTGTCGGACGAACCGCTGGTGCTCACCAACGTGCCGCGCCTCAACGACATCGGCACCATGCTCAAGCTGCTCGCGCAGATGGGCGTCAAGGTCGAGCGCGACGGCAACACCGTGACGCTGGACGCCAAGGGGCTCGACAACCCGCTCGCGCCGTATGAGCTGGTGAAGACGATGCGCGCCGCGGTGCTGGTGCTCGGCCCGCTGATGGCACGCGTCGGCCACGCCAAGGTGTCGTTGCCCGGTGGCTGCGCGATCGGCGCGCGGCCGGTGGACCAGCACATCAAGGGTCTGCAGGCGATGGGCGCCGAAGTGCAGGTCGAACACGGCTACATCGACGCCAAGGTCGGCAAGCTGCGCGGCGCGCGGCTCTTCACCGACATGGTGACGGTGACCGGCACCGAGAACCTGATGATGGCGGCCTGCCTCGCCGACGGCGAAACGGTGATCGAGAACGCCGCGCGCGAGCCGGAAGTGGTCGATCTGGCCAACTGCCTCGTGTCGATGGGGGCGCAGATTTCCGGCGCCGGCACCGACGTGATCCGCATCCGCGGTGTCGCCAGGCTGCATGGCGCGACCCACCGCATCATGCCTGACCGCATCGAGACCGGTACCTACTTGTGCGCCGCGGCGGTGACCGGCGGCAACGTGCGCCTCACCGGCACCAGCACGAACTACATCGACTCGGTGGTCGACAAGCTGATGGATGCCGGTTGCGAGATCGGTTCGGAGCGTGACGCGATCACGCTGAAAGCCCCGGCGCGCCTCAAGGCGGTGAGCCTGCGGACGGCTCCGTACCCGGCCTTCCCGACCGACATGCAGGCGCAGTTCATGGCGCTCAACGTGGTCGCGGACGGTACTGCGATCATCCGCGAGACGATCTTCGAGAACCGCTTCATGCACGCGGTGGAGCTGATCCGCCTCGGCGCCAACATCCGCATCGACGGCAACACCGCCGTCATCACCGGCGTCGACAAACTGCAGGGCGCCACGGTGATGGCGACCGATCTGCGTGCATCAGCCAGCCTGATCATCGCCGGCCTCGTCGCGGAAGGCGAAACCCTGGTCGATCGCATCTACCACCTCGACCGCGGTTACGAGCGGCTGGAAGAAAAGCTCGGTGCGCTTGGTGCCACCGTCAAACGGGTGAGCTGACATGGCTTTTGATGGCATCACGCTCGCGCTCTCGAAAGGGCGCATCTTTGAAGACACGCTGCCCTTGCTGGCGGCCGCCGGCATCACGCCGATCGATGATCCGGAGAAATCGCGCAAGCTGATCATCGATACCAACCGGCCGGACGTGCGGCTGGTGATCGTGCGTGCGAGCGACACGCCGACCTATGTGCAGTACGGCGCGGCTGATCTGGGCATCGCCGGCAAGGATGTGCTGATCGAGCACGGCGGCGCTGGCCTGTACCAGCCGCTTGACCTGAAGATCGCGCGCTGCCGCATGTGCGTGGCGGTGCCCAATGGCTTCGACTACGCCGCTGCGGTGCAGCGTGGTGCGCGTATCCGCGTCGCGACGAAGTACATGCAGACGGCGCGCGACCACTTCGCGAGCAAGGGCGTGCACGTCGACCTGATCAAGCTGTACGGCTCGATGGAACTCGCGCCGCTGGTCGGGCTGGCCGACGCCATCGTCGACCTGGTTTCGAGCGGCGGCACGCTGCGCGCGAACAATCTCGTCGAAGTCGAAGAGATCATGGCAATCAGCTCGCGTCTGGTGGTGAACCAGGCTTCGCTGAAGATGAAGCACGCGCTGCTGCAGCCGGTGATCGATGCCTTTGCCGGGGTGGTGAGATGACCGGAATCCTGCGCCTTTCGTCAGCCGAAGCGGATTTCGATTCGCGCCTGTTGAAGCTGCTGGCTTTCGAGGCCTCGACGGATGAGGCGGTCGAGCGCGCGGTGAGCGAAATCCTTGCGGCTGTCCGCCTCGAGGGGGACGCCGCGGTGCTGGCCTATACGCGTCGTTTCGACGGTGTCGAGGCTGCGTCGCTCGCCGAACTCGAACTCTCGCGCGCCGATCTCGAGGCTGCATTGGCGGGTTTGTCGGCCGAGCAGCGCGCCGCGCTCGAAGAGGCTGCCGCACGGGTGCGCGCCTATCATGAGCGCCAGCCGCTGACGAGCTGGGACTACGAAGAGGCGGACGGCACGCGGCTTGGCCAGCAGGTCACACCGCTCGATCGCGCAGGGCTCTACGTCCCCGGTGGCAAGGCGGCGTATCCGAGCTCGGTGCTGATGAACGCGATTCCGGCCAAGGTGGCTGGCGTGCGCGAACTGATCATGGTGGTGCCGACGCCGCGCGGCGAGCGCAACGCCTTGGTGCTGGCCGCTGCGGCGGTGGCCGGCGTCGATCGCGTGTTCACGATCGGCGGTGCGCAGGCGGTGGCGGCGCTGGCTTATGGCACGCAGACGATTCCACAGGTCGACAAGATCGTCGGCCCCGGCAACGCCTACGTGGCTGCGGCCAAGCGCCGCGTGTTCGGCACGGTCGGTATCGACATGGTTGCCGGCCCGTCCGAAGTGCTGATCATCTCGGATGGCAGCGGCAACCCCGATTGGGTTGCGATGGATCTGTTCGCGCAGGCTGAACACGACGAAATGGCGCAGTCGATCCTGCTGTGTCCCGACGTGGCTTTCCTCGATGCGGTTGCTGCGTCGATCGACAAGCTGCTGCCGACGATGCCGCGTGCCGCAACGATCCGCACCTCGCTCGACAAGCGCGGCGCGTTGATTCGCGTGCGCGATCTCGATGAGGCCTGCGAGATCGCGAACCAGATTGCGCCGGAACACCTTGAACTGGCGGTCGAAGACGCCGATCCGCTGGTGGCGAAAATCCGCCATGCGGGCGCGATCTTTGTCGGCCACTGGTCGGTCGAGGCGCTGGGTGACTACTGCGCCGGCCCTAACCATGTGCTGCCGACTTCGCGCAGCGCGCGCTTCTCGTCGCCGCTTGGCGTGTATGACTTCCAGAAGCGCAGCTCGGTGATCCGCATGTCGAAGGCCGGCGCGCAGCGCCTGGGCAAGACGGCTTCGATCCTGGCTCACGGCGAAGGATTGCAGGCGCATGCCAGATCAGCAGAGTTGCGGGTCGAAGCTGACTGAAACAAAACGGCCGCCCTGGGGCGGCCGTTTCACTTCCTGGCGGGCGGTGTCAGTTCGCCAGAATCTCGCCTAGCGCGGCCAGCAGCGTGTCGCACTGCGCGTCGGTGCCGATCGTGATGCGCAGGAACTGATCGATCCGCGGCTGGCGGAAGTGACGAACGATGATGCTGCGCTCGCGCAGCTGCGCGGCGAGCGTTGCAGCATCGCGCAGCGGATGCCTGGCGAAGATGAAATTCGCGGCCGACGGTAATACCTCGAAACCAAGGGCGCCCAGCGCCGCTACCAGCCGCGTGCGGCTCGCGATGACCTTGTCGCAGCACGTCCGGAAATACGCGTCATCTTCGAACGCAGCCACCGCGCCGACGATCGCGAGGCGATCGAGCGGATACGAGTTGAAGCTGTTCTTCACGCGCTCCAGCGCTTCGATCAGGTCCGGGTGCCCCGCCGCGAAGCCGACCCGGAGGCCGGCGAGCGAACGCGATTTCGACAACGTCTGCACCACCAGCAGATTGGGGAAGCGATCGATCAGGCTGATCGCGCTTTCGCCGCCGAAATCGACATAGGCCTCGTCGACGACCACAACCGAATCGGCGTTGTGTTCAAGCAGACGCTCGATTTCGCTCAAGGGCAGCAGGCAGCCGGTCGGCGCGTTCGGGTTCGGGAAAATGATCCCGCCGTTACGGCGGCCGATGTAGTCGTCGATGCGGATGCCGAAGTTGTCGTCGAGCGGCACGATGCCCGCTTCGATACCGTACAGCCCGCAATAGACCGGGTAGAAGCTGTACGAGATATCCGGGAACAGCAGCGGCGCGTCGTGCTTGAGCAGCGCCATGAAGGCGTGCGCCAGCACTTCGTCCGAGCCGTTGCCGACGAACACCTGGGCTGGCGTGATGCCGTGGTGGGCCGCGATGGCCGCCTTCAGCCGATCGGCGTTCGGGTCCGGGTACAGGCGCAGCGCGTCGCCCGCCTCGCCGGCGATGGCTGTCAGCACGCGCGGGCTGGGGCCGTAGGGGTTCTCGTTGGTGTTGAGCTTGACCAGGTTGGCCAGCTTGGGCTGTTCGCCCGGTACATACGGCGTCAGGCCTCGGACGACGTCACTCCAGAAACGACTCATGATGATCTTGGCGAGTGGAAAATTCGGGGGTCGTGGCGAGCCTGCAACACTGCTGCGGCGCAACGAGGCAATGCTATCATGGCCCTTCGATCCCAACCCCCAGTGGGCGTTCCCGCCCGATAGTGCGCCATGCGGCAAGTCGAAGTCACCCGTAACACGCTCGAGACCCGCATCACCGTGCGGCTCAACCTGGATGGCGCCGGCCAGTCCAAGCTCGCCACTGGCATCGGCTTCTTTGATCACATGCTCGATCAGATAGCGCGCCACGGCCTGATCGACCTGGACGTGCAGTGTGAAGGCGACCTGCATATCGATGGCCACCATACGGTGGAAGATGTCGGTATCACGATCGGCCAGGCCTTCGCCAAAGCGGTTGGCGACAAGAAGGGGCTGACCCGTTACGGGCACGCCTATGTGCCGCTCGATGAGGCGCTCTCGCGCGTGGTGCTCGATCTGTCGGGGCGGCCCGGCCTCGAACTGCACTGCGACTTCACTGCCGGCATGATCGGCGGTCTCGATACCCAGCTTGTTTACGAGTTCTTCCAGGGCTTCGTGAACCACGCCGGGGTGACGCTGCATATCGACAACCTGCGTGGTCGCAACGCGCACCACCAGTGCGAAACCATCTTCAAGGCCTTTGCACGCGCGCTGCGCATGGCCACGACGGAAGACCCCCGCGCCGCCGGCATGATGCCGTCGACCAAGGGTTCGCTCTGAGGTCGCGATGAAGATAGCTGTCGTTGATTACGGAATGGGCAACCTGCGCTCGGTTGCCAAGGCGCTCGAGCATGTTGCGCCTGAGGCACAGGTGATTGTCACTGCCGAGCCGGCTGAGCTTGACGCGGCGGATCGCGTCGTCGTGCCGGGGCAGGGCGCACTGCACGATTGCATGCGCGAGTTCCTCGCGCGCGGCCTGCGCGATGCGGTGGAACGTGCTTCGCGCAGCAAGCCGTTTCTGGGCGTCTGCGTCGGGATGCAGATGCTGTTCGATCATGGCGAGGAGGGCGACACCGCCGGCCTTGGGCTGATCGGTGGTGAGGTGCCGAAGTTCTCGTCGGCCATGACGGTCGGAGACGGAAGTCATCTCAAGGTGCCACATATGGGCTGGAACGAGGTCGAAGCGCTGCGCGCGCATCCCTTGTTTGACGGCATCGCGCCGAACGCCCGCTTCTACTTCGTGCATAGCTTCTACTGCGCGCCGCGCGACGCGGCCGATGCGGTGGCACGCACGCACTACGGCATCGCCTTTACCAGTGCAGTGGCGCGGGATAATATTTTTGCGACCCAGTTCCACCCGGAGAAGAGCGCTGCCGCAGGGCTGCAGTTGCTCGCCAACTTCGTGCGCTGGAAGCCCTGAGGCCGATTCCAACTTCCAACAGGTGCGAATGGATCGAAGCGGTAATGCTTCGGACGCGCCAACTACCAACCTCGCTGCGTTGACCTGACTATGCTCCTGATTCCCGCGATCGACCTCAAGGACGGACACTGCGTGCGCCTCAAACAGGGCGACATGGAAGATGTGACCGTGTTTTCCGAAGATCCGGCTGAAATGGCCCGCCACTGGCTCGCCCAGGGCGCGCGTCGGCTGCACCTCGTCGATCTCAACGGGGCTGTTGCCGGCAAGCCGAAGAACGAAGGCGTCATCAAGCAGATCGTCGCTGCCGTGGGCGATGACATCCCGGTGCAGCTCGGTGGCGGCATTCGTGACCTGGATACGATCGAGCGTTACCTCGACGATGGCATCAGTTACGTCATCATCGGCACCGCCGCGGTGAAGAACCCCGGTTTCCTGCACGATGCGTGCAGCGCCTTCCCGGGCCATATCATCGTCGGCATCGACGCGAAGGATGGCAAGGTGGCGGTGGATGGCTGGTCGAAGCTGACCGGGCATGACGTGATCGACCTTGCGAAGAAGTTCGAGGACTACGGTGTCGAGTCGGTCATCTACACCGACATCGGCCGCGACGGCATGCTCGGCGGCGTGAATATCGAGGCCACCGTGAAGCTCGCCCAGGCGCTGCGCATTCCGGTGATCGCCAGCGGCGGCATCGGCAGCCTCGCGGACATCGATGCGCTGTGCGCGGTCGAAGATGAAGGCGTGATTGGCGCCATCACCGGCCGCGCGATCTACGAAGGCAAGTTCGACTTCAAGGTCGCGCAGGCGCGCGCCGACGAACTCAACGGTGTGACGGAAGGCTGATTCATGCTGGCCAAACGCATCATTCCCTGTCTCGATGTCAACGCCGGGCGCGTGGTCAAGGGCGTGAACTTCGTCGAGCTGCGTGATGCGGGCGACCCGGTTGAGATCGCGCGTCGCTACGACGACCAGGGCGCCGACGAGATTACCTTTCTCGACATCACGGCCAGCTCGGACGACCGCGACATCATCCTGCATGTGGTTGAGCAGGTCGCGGAGCAGGTCTTCATCCCGCTCACGGTCGGCGGCGGCGTGCGCGAAGTCGCCGATGTGCGCCGCCTGCTCAACGCGGGCGCGGATAAGGTATCGATGAACACCGCTGCGGTGAACAACCCGCAACTGGTGGCAGACGCTTCGGGCAAGGTCGGCTCGCAGTGCATCGTCGTCGCGATCGATGCCAGGCAGGTTGCGCCGGGTAAGTGGCAGGTCTTCACGCATGGTGGCCGCAAGAACACCGGGCTGGATGTGATCGAATGGGCGCAGCGCGTCGCGGCGCTCGGCGCAGGCGAGATTCTGCTGACCAGCATGGACCGCGATGGCACTAAGAATGGTTTTGATCTGGGCCTGACACGCGCGGTGTCCGATGCCGTGTCGATCCCGGTGATCGCGAGCGGTGGCGTCGGCAATCTGCAGCATCTCGCCGACGGCGTTACCGAAGGCCGCGCCGATGCGGTGCTTGCGGCGAGCATCTTCCACTTCGGCCAGCACACGGTGCGCGAAGCGAAGGAATTCATGCGCAGCCAGGGGATCGAGGTGCGGCTGTGAACGCGGCTGTCACCGAAACCCGCTGGCTCAACGAAGTCACCTGGGACGATCAAGGCCTCGTGCCGGTGATCGCGCAGGACGCCGCGACCGGCGACGTGCTGATGTTCGCGTGGATGAACCGCGACGCGCTGGCGCGTACGGTCGAGACCGGCGAGGCGGTTTACTGGAGCCGCTCGCGGCGCAAGATCTGGCACAAGGGCGAGGAATCCGGCCATGTGCAGCGCGTGCGCGAAATCCGCCTCGACTGCGACGGCGACGTCGTGCTGCTGAAGATCGAGCAGGAAGGCGGCATCGCCTGCCACACCGGACGTCGTTCCTGCTTCTTCACCCGCCTGCACGACGGCTCCCAGTGGCAGGCGGTCGATCCGGTTCTCAAAGACCCGAAGGACATCTACAAATGATCGACCCGGAAGTGCTGCAGCGCCTCGGGCGCACGCTGGCCGAGCGCAAGGGCGCCTCGGCCGACAGTTCCTACGTCGCGAGCCTGTACGCCAAGGGCACCGACGCGATCTGCAAGAAAGTCGCCGAGGAAGCAGCCGAGACCATCATGGCCGCCAAGGATGGCGACCTGCGTCACATCGTTTACGAAGTGACCGATCTCTGGTTCCACAGCATGGTCTTGCTGTCGCAGTTCGGCCTGTCGGTCGACGATGTGCTGGTCGAGTTCCGCCGCCGCGAAGGCATCTCGGGCATCGACGAGAAAGCGGCGCGGGGCTAGTCATGAGCGATTGCATTTTCTGCCGTATCGCGCGCGGTGAAATCCCCGCGGCCAAAGTCTACGAAGACGAACTCGTGCTGGCGTTCAAGGACATTCGCCCGATCGCGCCGGTGCATGTGCTGGTGATTCCGAAGCAACACATCGAGTCGCTCGCAACGGCCACGGCCGACGATGCCGAAGTGCTCGGACGCCTCTTCTCGGTCGTCGGAAAAATTGCTGCCGAGCAAGGCGCGACCGACGGATTCCGCACGATCATCAACTCGGGCAAGGTGGGCGGACAGGAGGTGTATCATCTCCACGCCCACATCATTGGCGGCGGAGCACCGTTGCCAGCCATGATCAAGTATTGAGGAGCGCTTCAAATGGGTTCATTCAGCATCTGGCACTGGTTGATCGTGCTGGTCATCGTTCTTCTCGTGTTCGGCACCAAGAAGCTTCGCAATATCGGCGAGGATCTTGGCGGCGCCGTGAAGGGTTTCAAGCAAGGCATGCGTGAAGGCAGCGATGCGGCGGCGGGTTCGGCTGATGCGGCCCAGATCGCCAAGCAGACCATCGACGCCCCTGCGCGCGAGAAGGAAAAGAGCTGATCGCCCTCTGCGTGATCGACTGCAGGGCGCCGCTGGCGGCGCCCTTTCCGTTTCTGAGCGAGCCCTTGCATGTTTGACGTTGGATTCTCCGAGCTGATGGTGATCGGGCTGGTGGCGCTGGTGGTCATCGGCCCCGAGAAATTGCCGCGTGTTGCGCGCACGATCGGGCATCTGCTCGGCCGTATGCAGCGCCATGTCGCCGAAGTGAAGGCCGACATCAGCCGCGAAATCCAGCTCGACGAGATGCGTCGCTTGCAGTCACAGGTTGCCGACTCGGCGCGTGAAGTCGAGAGCGCGATCCGCGATCAGGCACGCGAATTCGAAGAGAGCATGCGTCCGGTCGCCGCCGAGGTCGAATCGGCGATCGGAGCCGGCGTCAGCGAGGTGGCGGCGCCGCAGGTCGAACAACTCAGCGAACTTTCGCCGGTCCATGTCGAGCCGGCACCGGTTGTTGGAGCCCTGACTACGTCGGACAAGGCGCCGGTGGCCGCCGGCGAGCCGTCTGGCGCCGATAGCGCGGCGGACGAACCCTCTCACAATGATTCGCAGCTTGATCTGTTCGGTCAGCCCGCTGCGGGTGACCTGACGCGACGCTGAGCGTGGCCATGTCTGATCTCCAAGAAGAGAGCTTCATCTCGCACCTGATCGAGCTACGCACCCGCCTCGTGCGGGCGGCGGCGGCTTTCCTGATCGTGTTCCTGTGCCTGATGCCCTTCGCGTCACACATCTACGATCTGCTCGCAGCGCCGATGATGCAGACCTTGCCGCAAGGCACGCGCATGATTGCGACCGGCGTGGTGACGCCATTCTTCGTGCCGATCAAGGTCACGATGATGGCGGCCTTCATCATCGCGCTGCCGTTCATCCTCTGGCAGGCGTGGGCCTTCATCGCGCCGGGCCTCTACGCACACGAGAAGCGCCTCGCTGCACCGCTGGTGGTCGCGAGCACGCTGCTGTTCCTGCTCGGCATGGCGTTCTGCTATTTCTTCGTGTTCCGCACGGTGTTTACCTTCATCGCGCAATTCGCGCCGAAGAGCATCACGCCGGCGCCTGACATCGAGCAGTACCTCGCCTTCGTGATGACGATGTTCCTCGCCTTCGGCATGACGTTTGAAGTGCCTGTGGTGGTGATCCTACTGGTCAAGGCGGGCTTGGTGACGGTCGAGAAGCTCAAGGAAATCCGCTCCTACGTGATCGTCGGCGCCTTTGTCGTCGCCGCGGTGATCACGCCGCCTGACGTGACCTCGCAGATCATGCTGGCGGTACCGATGTGTCTGCTCTACGAAGCCGGCATCCTCGTCGCCCGCTTCATGTCGCCGCGCCGGGACGAACCGGCGGTGCAGGCGCGCGACTGAGCGAAACCGCCCGGCGCGGGCGGTTCGAATGGGCTCCGTTCAGGAGCCCGCATCGGGCGGCGGCCGCTTTCCGATCTTCACGCGAGATTCCACGGCCGTGGCTCCGCGCCGCAGCGACAGCGTCGCCTCGGCGCCGGGCGGCAGGGCCGCGATTGTTTCGAGCATGCGTTGCGGCCCACCGACGGCCTTGCCGTTGATCGACACTAGTAAATCGCCGGGCGCAACGCCGCCTTTGTCCGCCGGGCCGCCGTTCACAATGCCGGTGACGAGCGTGCCGTCCTGTGCCGGCAGGCCCAGGCTTGCCGCCTGTTCGGCCGACACCTCCCGCACTTCAACGCCAATCCAGCCGCGCGTCACTTCGCCGGTCTTGATGATCTGCTCCATCACGCTGCGAGCCAGCGAGGCGGGGATCGCAAAACCGATGCCGAGCGAGCCGCCGGAGCGGGAATAGATCGCAGAGTTGATACCCACGAGATTGCCGTTTCCGTCGACCAGTGCGCCGCCGGAATTGCCGGGGTTGATCGCAGCGTCGGTCTGGATGAAGTGTTCGAAGGTGCTGATACCGAGCTGGGAGCGGCCCAGTGCGCTGACGATGCCCATCGTTACCGTCTGGCCGACACCGAATGGGTTGCCGATGGCCAGCACCACGTCGCCGATCCGCAGTGCTTCCGGCGCGCCGAAGGTGATGGCCGGAAGTTTGTCGGCTGCTATGTGCAGCACAGCCAGATCGGTGTCCGGGTCGCGTCCCACCACGGTTGCGGCGAGCTTGCGACCATCGTAAAGGGCGACCTCGATCTCGTCCGCCTGTTCGACAACATGGTTGTTGGTCAGGATGTAGCCGGAAGGGCTCGCGATCACGCCTGAGCCGAGCCCGGAGGCGCGACGCGACGTCGAGGGGTCGTTTCGATCGCCGAAGAAGTGCCGGAACAGCGGGTCATCGGCGAAGGGATTGCGCGGCTGGCGCACTTCCTTGCTGGTGAAGATATGTACTACGGATGGCAGCGCCTTTGCGGCAGCCGGCGCATACGAGACTGTGGCGTTGCCGCTGTTCGTTGCTGCACCTGCCGGAGGTGTCGCGGCTTGCTGTACCGGCACGAACTGGGCGAGCGCGCGGCGATCAGAGAACCAGCCCGGCTTCAGCGTGGTCAGCACGAAAACCACCGCCAGCGAGGCGGTAACGGCCTGGCAGAAGATCAGCCACAAGCGGCGCATAATCCAGAGTTCCGAGTCGGGTAGCGCGGCCTCCCGGGTGCTGCGGCGCCTTGGGGTCGAATGTTCACCGTGGGGAGGGAATGAAAACAATGCATCGCGATGAATTGCAACGCTATCTGGACGAGCTGCTGGGAGCCCCGCGGGTCAAGGATTATTGCCCAAACGGTTTGCAGGTGGAAGGTCGTGCCGAGGTTCGCAGGCTTGTGTGCGGCGTCACCGCCAGCCTGGCGCTGATCGAGGCTGCGATCGCTCATGATGCCGATGGTTTGCTGGTACATCACGGTTACTTCTGGCGTGGCGAGGATCCCCGCGTCGTCGCGACGCGACGTCGTCGCCTGGGCCGCCTGCTGGGCCACGATCTGAACCTGTATGCCTACCACCTGCCGCTCGATCTGCATCCCGAATTGGGCAACAACGCGCAGCTTGCCCGCGTGATGGGATGGCAGGCGGAAGGGCGTTTCGGCGATCAGGATGTCGGCGTGATCGGGCGACTGCCCGGGCGTGCCTCGCTCGACCAAGTGGCGCGATCGATTGCGGCGCGCCTCGGGCGCGAGCCGCTGGTGGTTGGCGACGCAGCTGGCGAGATCGAGCGCATTGCCTGGTGTACCGGTGCGGCGCAAGGCATGTTCGAGGCCGCGATTGCGGCAGGCGCCGAACTGTTCGTTTCGGGCGAGGTGTCGGAGCCGACCGTGCACCTCGCGCGTGAGAGCGGTGTGCCTTACATCGCCGCCGGCCACCATGCCACGGAGCGCTATGGGGTGCATGCACTGGGCGCTCATCTGGAGGCGCAGCTCAGCATCCAATGCGTGTTCGTGGATATCGACAATCCTGCCTGAGCGGCCCCGGATTTACTGATCGCGCGGCTTCAGCGGCGGCAGGTCTTCATCGAGGTTGAACTCGATCATCGACTCGGTCCGCTCAGGTTCGAACGCCGGCGCAGGCGCACGCGGGCGTGAAGGCGGCAGCAGGTGCTCGTCGAAACTGATTTCCTGTTCATCGCGCCGCTCGGCGGGCGTGGCCTCGGCGGCCTGCATCACGGTGGTCGGGGGCTCGGTTTGCGGACCGGAGGGCGGCGGGGGCGGGGTCTCCATCGCGTGCAGTTCTTCGGGCGTTGGCTTGAATGCGCCGAGTTCGATCTCCAGCACGCCATTGAGGCACAGGATGTCGTCGACGATGCCGAGCGGGAATCCCTGGCGCGTCCCCTTACGGTTGTCGCGCAGCAACGTGTGCAGGTAGACCTGACATTCGCGCGTCCGCCAGGTGTTGAGGATGCGTCCGATGATGTGGCCCATCTGCTCGACCGACTCGTTCGCCTCCTTTACCTGATCGAACTCGTCCCAAGTAACCGCCTTCACATTGAAGGTCTTGTTCAACTGACCCGCAAGCGCATCGAATTCGACCCGCATCGAAGCCGCCTTGTAGACCTCGAGCAGCTTGATCCAGGGGCGCACGGCCTGCTTCGGGTTGGCGCGGATGAAGTCAGCGAGCGTCTCCGCAGCCCCCTGCACCCGGCCGAAGGACATCATGATTTCGGCGAGCTCGACCGCAGAATCGTGCTCTTCAACCTCGTCGTCGATATGCAGCAGGCTGCTCGGCCCCAGCGCGCCCGGCGACAAGGTCGGTGGCGTCCACTCGATGCCTTCTTGTGATGCGCCGGCGAGGGGGGAACCCTCGCGTTCCGGCCAGATGTCGGCGGGCGTCAACGCCTCGCTCTCGAACTCGGCGTCGTCTTCGTCCGGTTGCGTCTCCGCCGCGTTGGCGACCGGCAAGGGCTCAACCGGCAGGATGCGGATCCGGCGGCGGCGCCACGCCAGGCTGGCGGCAATGGCCACCAGCAGCATGGCTGCGCCACCCGCGATCAGGCGCCAGTCGATCGGTGTTGTGTTCGAGGCGAGCCGTGTCGGTACGCCGCCAGCCCCGCTTTGCTGCGCGATCAGGCCGGCGAGCCGCTGGTTCTCGGCTTGCAGCCGCTGCTGGGCGGCTTCGAGCTGCCGGATGCGATCGTTGAGTTCGAGCGTGGTCGCGATGCGGTCGTCGATTGCCAGGATCAGCTGCTGTTCGCGGCGCAGGCGTGCGCGGGTGGACTCATCCGGCACGGACTGACGGCGCGATTCGTCAAGCTCCAGCGATTGGCGCAGTGCGCCATCTGCGTCGTCCGTTGTGACGGTGAGTCGATCGGTGTTCGGCGCCATACCGCGGCGCGCGCGCGGTTGCGGTGCTGCCTCGGGAGCCGGCTCCGGCGCGCTGGCCTTGCGTTCGCGCGCAGGCGGGGGCGACGTGGTCTCGGCGGGCGCAGTCCGCGGCGATGGCGATGCGCTCGGCATCGGCACCAGCAGTTGCGTGCCGGCGGGCAGGGCGCTCTGCGTGGCGTTTGCAACCCCAGCAAACAATTGGGGGTTTGCACGAACGATTTCGCGCGCAGCGCGGCGCTGTGCGGCGCGGTCGTTCGGTAGCAATGCTGCTGCGATGGAAGCCGGGCTCTCGCCGTCCGCTGCAGTCCAGGTTTCAACCCTTCCTCGCGGCGCCGCAGGCTTAAGCGCTGGTGGCGTGGCGGTGTTGTCGGCAGGGGCGGTACGTGGTACTTCGACGGCGGCGGGCCCGAGCAGTAGCGCGTATTCCCTGCGCACCTGAACGCCGCAATCCACCTGTATGCCCAGCATCAGTGCCGGATCGTGGATCGGCTGGCGGGTCGTCACGATCAAAGCATGGCGGTTGCCGGTCTGCTCCAGCCGCATCTGTGCGCTGCGCACCCAAGGCAGGTCATCGCTCGCACCACTCGGGCTGAGTACGCGAAAGCACTCGCTGCCGAGTGCGCCGACGTCGTCGCCGACCAGCGCAATCTCGACGCGCAAGGGCTGCGCGAGGCCGCTACGCAGTGTCGCCTCGCCCAAGCCCGCGGCATATGCGGAGACGCTCATTGCGAGCAGGGGGGCGGCGAGGAGTGTGTGCAGTCCGGACTTCAGGTACATGCGTTCGGTCACATGCGGCTGCTTGGTTGGCGTGCGGGATTGCACCTTCACCTTTGTTTCGGCCAAATTTTGGTGAACTTTAAGGCGATACCCGCTTCAAAGCGAGCGCATGGGCGGTTCAGGGGGATTTCGGTCAACAACGCGGGCGCCCGTCGGCGACTTTTGAGGGGGCATGCAAACCCTGCGGTGCATTTATGACTCGATCTGCAACTTTTATTGATTTCACCATGCGCAATGGTGTTTCGCATTATAGCAAACGCGAAACGCAAAATCGTTGACCTGACTTTCTTGTTGTTGCCACTGAGGAGGCATACGCTGCATGGGTGAATTGACGGTTCCAGCGTGTGATCGCGTCAGCCCGGCGTGCGATGTCCGGTATATCGCACCGCTGCCGCGAGTGCGTTTTGTCTGGCAAGCCGGCTGGCAGCGTGTTCCACGAACACGGCGACAAATCAGAAATGCCTCAGGAGGGCAATCATGGATGTAGCGGTCAAGAATGGCACTCAGGTCGTAGGCGAACCCTGGCGCGACTTCGTTGAAGGGCGCTGGCAGAAGGAAGTCGACGTGCGCGACTTCATCCAGCGCAACTACACCCCATACGAAGGCGATGACAGCTTCGTCTGTGGTGCGACCGATCGCATCAAGTCGCTGTGGGCGAAGCTGCAGCCGTTGCTCGCGATCGAACGCGAGAAGGGCATTCTGGATGTTTCGCAGATCCCGTCGGGCATCACCGCCCACGCGCCGGGCTACATCGACAAGGACCTGGAACTGGTCGTCGGCCTGCAGACCGAAGCGCCGCTGAAGCGCGCAATCATGCCGTACGGCGGCTGGCGGATGGTCGAAACCTCGCTCGAGGCCTACGGCTACAAGGCTGATCCGCGTATCGCCGAGATCTTCACGAAGTACCGCAAGACGCACAACGCCGGCGTGTTTGATGCCTACACCCCGAGCATCCTGGCCTGCCGCAAGTCCGGCATCGTCACCGGCTTGCCCGATGCCTACGGCCGCGGCCGCATCATCGGCGACTACCGCCGCGTCGCGCTGTACGGTGTCGATTTCCTGATCGCCGCGAAGAAGCGCGAAAAGGCTGAGCTGAACGACGTGCATTCGACCGAAGACGTGATCCGCGCCCGTGAGGAACTCTCCGAGCAGATCCGTTCGCTGGCCGAACTCAAGGAAATGGCCGCCAACTACGGCTGCGACATTTCGAAGCCGGCCGCCACCGCGCAGCAGGCCGTGCAATGGACCTACTTCGGCTACCTCGCTGCGATCAAGCAGCAGAACGGTGCCGCGATGTCGGTCGGCCGCGTGTCGACCTTCCTCGATGTGTACTTCGAGCGTGACCTGAAGGAAGGCCGCATCACCGAGCAGTTCGCCCAGGAAATCATGGACGACTTCGTGATGAAGCTGCGTCTGGTCCGCTTCCTGCGCACGCCGGAATACAACGAGCTGTTCTCGGGCGACCCGGTGTGGGCGACCGAGTCGATCGGCGGCATGGCCGAAGACGGCCGCACCCTGGTCACCAAGACCAGCTTCCGCATGCTCAACACCCTCTACACGCTGGGCCCGGCACCTGAGCCGAACCTCACCGTGTTCTGGACGCCGGCGCTGCCGGATGGCTTCAAGCGCTTCTGCGCAAAGGTGTCGATCGATACCTCGTCGATCCAGTACGAGAGCGACGAGCTAATGCGCCCGCGCTGGGGCGATGACTGCGCGATCGCCTGCTGCGTGTCCGCGATGCGTGTCGGCAAGCAGATGCAGTTCTTCGGTGCCCGCGTGAACCTCGCGAAGACGATGCTCTACGCGATCAACGGCGGCCGCGACGAAATCTCCGGTGAGCAGGTCGGTCCGGTGCTGCCGGCGTACGAAGGCGAGTACCTTGACTACGACGCCGTGATGGCCCGTCTCGACACGATGATGGACTGGCTCGCGAAGACCTATGTGAATGCGCTGAACATCATTCACTACATGCATGACAAGTACGCGTACGAAGCGATCGAGATGGCGCTGCACGACCGCGACATCCTGCGCACGATGGCCTGCGGTATCGCCGGTCTGTCGCACGCGGCGGACAGCCTTTCGGCGATCAAGTTCGGCAAGGTCAAGGTGGTGCGTGACGAGCGTGGCCTGATCGTCGACTACATCACCGAAGGCGACTTCCCGTGCTACGGCAACAACGACGACCGCGTGGATGAAATCGCCACCGGCCTCGTGACGACCATGATGGACAAGATCCGCAAGTACCCGACGTATCGCAACGCGATGCACACCCAGTCGGTGCTGACGATCACCTCCAACGTGGTGTACGGCAAGAAGACCGGCTCGACGCCGGACGGCCGCAAGAAGGGCGAAGCCTTCGCGCCGGGTGCCAACCCGTCGAACCAGAAGGACACCCATGGCGCGCTGGCCGCGATGATGTCGGTCGCCAAGATCCCGTACGAAGACGCTGCTGACGGCATCTCGCTGACGCTGTCCTACTCGCCGAGCGCACTTGGCACTGCCGAAGAGCGCACCGACAAGCTCAAAGGCAGCCTCGACGCCTACTTCGGCACCGAGGGCTTCCACGTCAACGTGAACGTGCTCAACCGCGATATGCTGATCGACGCGATGGAGCACCCGGAGAAGTATCCGCAGCTGACCATCCGTGTTTCAGGCTATGCGGTTAACTTCGTCAAGCTGACGCGTGAGCAGCAGATGGACGTGATCAACCGTACCTTCCACGGTTCCATGTAAGGAGATCCCCTCGTGGCGACACGCCTTTCCGGCAGTCGCTACGAGCTGAAGGTCCAATCCGGGGCCACCCAGTCGGGTGGCCCGGATCATTTTGCGATCCACGAGGCCGACCTCGAGGACATCGCCGAAAACGAGGACCAGCAGCTCGTCGGCTACATCCACTCGTACGAAATGGGCAGCGCGGTAGATGGCCCCGGCATTCGCGCCGTGGTCTTCCTGTCGGGCTGCCTGATGCGTTGTCAGTACTGCCACAACCCCGATACCTGGCACAAGATGCACGGCACGCCCACAACCGCGGGCGACCTGATGGCGGAGCTGAAGAAGTACGTGCGCCCGCTCACCTTGTCCAAGGGCGGCGTGACGATCAGTGGCGGTGAGCCCCTGGTTCAGCACCGCTTTGCCAAGCGCATCCTGCGCCGCTGCAAGGAGCTCGGTTTGCATACCGCGCTCGATACCTGTGGCCGCCTGGGCGAGAAGCTATCGGACGAAGAGCTGATGGATGTCGACCTGAACCTGCTCGACATCAAGTCCGGCGATCCGGATACCTACTACCGCGTTACGCATCAGCCGCTGCAACCGACGCTCGACTACGCCAAGCGGCTGTCGGACTTGAACCGGCCGACCTGGGTGCGCTTCGTTCTGGTGCCGGGCTTGACCGACGATTACGACAACGTCGAACGCGTTGCCGACATCACTGCGAGCATTCGTAGCGTCGAGCGCGTTGATGTGCTGCGCTTCCACCAGATGGGCCGTTCCAAGTGGGATGCGCTGAATCTGAAGTACCCGCTGGCGGATGCCGTGCCGCCGACTAATGAGCTGACCGAGCGCGTCAAGGAGCAGTTCCGCGCCCGCGGGCTGAAGGTGTACTAAGCAAAATGAACGAGGACGGGGACGCGGCTGATCGCTGTCAATATTGCACTGCAGTATGGCGGGCAGAATCAGCAGCACCCCTTCCGCGGACACGACGCTATGGATGAGTTGAAGAACCTCACCTACGACGATCTGCACGTCGGCGCGTCGATGGAAATCACCCACACCGTGACAGCGTCCAACGTGGCGATGTTGTCGCAGTTGTCCGGTGACGCCGAAATCTTCCACCCCGAGACCGACAAGACCGACGAGAAGCTGTCGGTGCAGGGCGTGTGCGCCGTTGCGCTGATGTCCAATGTGGTGACGCGGCGACTGCCCGGCCCTGGCTCGCGCATCGTCGGTCAGGAACTGCACGCGGACGGGTTCATCACCGATGGCGATGAGCTCACCGCATCCGTCCGGGTGCGTCACAAGCATGCGTCCGACTGTTCGGTGCAGCTCGATATTCGCGTCGTCAATCAGCACGGCGATGACTTGCTTTGGGGTTCGCTGACGGTGTTGCCGCCTGGCACCAAGGGCAGTTTTGCAGACACGCGCAAGGCCGCGTTCTACATGCCGCGCAATGATGCGTTCGAGAAGATGTACGTCGCGTGTGAGGGCATTCCGCCGGTGCTGACGGCGGTGGTACACCCTTGCGACCGCGATTCCCTGCTGGGGCCGATCGAGGCTGCGCGCAAGGGCCTGATCATCCCGGTGTTGATCGGGCCGGCGGCGAAGATCCATGCCGTTGCGCAGGCCGAGAACATTGACCTCAGCGGCTACCAGCTGATCGACTGTGAGCACAGCCACGCTGCCGCGGACCACGCCGCCGGCTTGGCACGCCACGGCAAAGTACAGGCGCTGATGAAAGGCAGCCTGCATACCGACGAGTTGATGGGCGCCGTAGTGAAGGCCAGCAACGGACTGCGCACTTCACGCCGCGTGACGCATGTATTCGTGATGGATGTGCCGGCCTATCCGCGCATGCTGCTGGTGACGGATGCCGCGATCAACATCTTCCCGACCGTGGAAGAGAAGGTCGATATCGTTCAGAACGCCGTGGAACTCGCGCACATCCTCGGCATTGCCCAGCCCAAGGTGGCGGTGCTCTCGGCGGTGGAGACGGTGAACCCGAAGATCCAGTCAACGATCGACGCTGCGATGCTGTGCAAGATGGCCGATCGCAAGCAGATCACCGGCTGCGTGATCGACGGCCCGCTCGCGTTCGACAACGCGGTGAGCGAAGCGGCCGCCAAGACCAAGAAGATTGTCTCGCCGGTGGCGGGGCGGGCCGACGTCCTGATCGTGCCCGACCTTGAAGCCGGCAACATGGTTGCCAAGCAACTCCAGTATCTGGCCGGCGCGGACAGCGCCGGCATCGTGCTCGGCGCGAAAGTGCCGATCGTGCTTACCAGCCGCGCCGATTCAGTCGAAACCCGCATGGCCTCGACTGCCGTCATGGCGCTTATTGCCCACTATCGCCAGACCGGCGAAACCCCCATGAAACAAAATGATTGAACCTATCCTCGTTATCAATGCGGGCTCATCGAGCCTGAAGTTCTCCGTCTTCGAATCGATCGGTGACGATTTCGCCCTGCGCCTGCGTGGTCAGGTCGAGGGCCTGTTCACCGCACCGAAGTTTGTCGCGAAAGATGCCGGCGACACCGTGCTGGCCAGCCAGGACTGGGCCGAAGGCACGCAGCTGGGCCATGAAGGCGCGATGAAGTGCATCAGCGGCTTCCTTGCAGACCACGGCGTCCCGCGGCCCGCAGCCGTCGGCCACCGCGTTCTGCACGGCGGCCTGGAGTTCTCGGCGCCGGCCAAGCTCAACGCCAGCGTGATGACGCGTCTTGAGAAGTACGTGCCGTTTGGCCCGCTGCACCAGCCGCACAACCTCACGCCGATCCGTCTGCTGATGGATCAGTTCCCGGATCTGCCGCAGGTGGCGTGCTTCGACACCGCCTTCCATCGCACGCAGCCGCAGGTGTCCGAGCTGTTCGCGCTGCCGCTGGAATTCGCGGAAGAAGGCATCCGCCGCTATGGCTTCCACGGCCTCTCGTACGAGTACATCTCCAGCGTGCTGGGCGACTACGACAAGCGCGCCGCTTCCGGCCGCACCATCGTGCTGCACCTGGGTAACGGTGCCAGCATGGCGGCGCTGTCGGCGGGTCTTGGTGTCGCAACGACAATGGGCTTCACGGCACTCGACGGTCTGCCGATGGGCACGCGTTGCGGTGCGATCGATCCGGGCGTGCTGCTGTACCTGATGGATCAGAAGGGCATGAACGCGCGCGATATCGAGAAGCTGCTGTATCGCGAATCCGGTCTGCTTGGCCTGTCGGGCGTGTCGAGCGATATGCGCGCGCTGCTGGCGAGCGATTCGTCGCGTGCGCGTCTGGCCGTCGACTACTACGTCTATCGTGTCGCGCGTGAAATCGGTTCGTTTGCGGCGGCGCTGGGCGGTGTCGATGCGCTGGTGTTCACCGGCGGTGTCGGCGAGAACGCGGCGCTGATCCGTGCCCGCATCTGTGAGGCCTCGCACTGGCTGGGCGTGCGCCTGAACTCGGCGGCCAACCAGACGCGCGGCCCGCGCATCTCGATGGACGACAGCGCGGTCGCAGTGTGGGTGATCCCGACCAACGAAGAGCTGATGATCGCGCGCCACGTGCGCCGCACCCTGCGCGGCTGATTTTCAACTAGTCCGCTCCCCCGGTGGCCGGTCGCCGCAAGGCGCCGGCCACCGTCGTTTACTGCCCCAGCGCAAGAGTATTGCCGCCCGCCATGCTTACGATGGGCAACGGGGCAGGCGAGCAGCGCTCGCCTGTTGTCGTGCCGCGTTGTCGGCACCCTTCGGGGGAGGGGGCATGACAGAAGCAATCGCCGTACTGAATGCGGGCTCGTCGAGCCTGAAGTTCTCCGTATTTGCCGCCGTCGATGGTGATTTGCAGCTGCGCCTGCGCGGTCAGCTCGAAGGGCTGTTCACCGCGCCGAAATTCGTCGGCAAGGATGCGGATGGTGTCGTGCTGAGCGAGCACACCTGGCCCGTCGGCTTCCAGCTCGGCCATGAAGGCGCGATGGCGCATCTGACGGCCTTCCTCGATGCCCACACCGATGGCCTCAGGATCAAGGCCTTCGGCCACCGAGTGGTGCACGGCGGTGTCGAATTCGCTGAGCCGGTTTGCGTGGACCCGGCGACGCTCAAGCGGCTGGAGGCTTTCGTTCCGCTCGCGCCACTGCATCAGCCGAACAACCTGCTGCCAATACGCCTGCTGCTGGAAAGCGGCACCAAGGCGGCCCAGGTTGCCTGCTTCGATACCGCATTCCACCGCGATCAACCGCTGATCGCCCAGATGTACGCGCTGCCGCATGAAATGACGGCAGCCGGCATCCGCCGCTATGGCTTTCATGGACTCTCATACGAATACATTGCGTCGGTGCTGGCGCAGCATGACGAGCGCGCTGCAGCCGGCCGCACGGTGGTGTTTCACCTCGGCAATGGCGCGAGCATGTGCGCGATTCACGCCGGCCGCAGTGTCGCCACTACGATGGGCTTTACCGCGGTTGACGGGCTGCCGATGGGCACCCGTTGCGGTTCGGTTGACCCCGGCGTGCTGCTGTACTTGATGGATCAGCGTGGCATGGACGCGCGCGCGATCGAGAAGCTGATCTACCACCGCTCCGGTCTGTTGGGCATGTCCGGCGTATCGAGCGATTGCCGGGCGTTGGAAGAATCCGACGATCGCAACGCGAAGCTCGCGCTGGATCACTTCTGCTACCGCGCGGCGCGCGAGCTGGCCTCGCTTGCCGCCACGATGGCGGGGCTGGACGCCGTGGTCTTCACTGCCGGCATTGGCGAGAACTCGCCGACGGTGCGGGCGAAGATTCTTGAACAGGCCGCGTGGCTGGGGGTGGCGCTGGACCGCGACGCCAATCGGGTGCGCGGCTTCGCCAGGATCAGCGCCGCTGCCAGTGCGGTCAGCGCATGGGTGATCCCGACCAACGAGGAGTTGATGATCGCGCGCCACACATGGCGCGT
This sequence comes from Niveibacterium sp., assembly GCF_041909475.1. Classification (NCBI taxonomy): domain Bacteria; kingdom Pseudomonadati; phylum Pseudomonadota; class Betaproteobacteria; order Rhodocyclales; family Rhodocyclaceae; genus Niveibacterium; species Niveibacterium sp. Next base: position 30,302 of record NZ_JAYRDJ010000047.1, read on the forward strand.
GATTCATGCCTGAGCAGCTCCGACGCGTCTGCGGGCTCCCCTGGGGGCAGGTATTGTCGGGCGGGGCGCATTCTGGCGTGGCTGCCGATGCAGGCATTGCTATGATCGGCCCGTTTCACGTCGGCCGAACGCGCAGGGGGCGCGGGCCGCAGCAGGGGGGAATCATGGCTTTACCGGAACCGACCGCGCCTCGGCGGCGACTGCACATGCGCCGGATCGAGGCCGAGGGCTATCTGCGTGACGATGGCTTGTTCGATCTGGACGCCACGCTGGTTGATCTGAAGGACGCGGACTACGAAATCCTCTCCGGCGTGCGTCCGGCGGGTACGCCAGTGCACGAGATGCGGGTACGGTTGACGATTGACCGCCATTTCAACGTGACCGACGCCGTGGCTGATACCGCGTGGGCGCCCTACAGCGGCTATTGCGAAACCATCGCGCCGGCCTATCGCCAGTTGATTGGCCTGAACCTGTTCCAGGGGTTTCGCAAGGCGATGATGGAGCGCTTCGCCGAGGTCAAAGGCTGTACCCACGTCACGGAGTTGCTGTTGACGCTACCAACGGTGGCGCTGCAAACCTTCGCGACGCTGGTGCGAGAAGACGACTCCGGTGACCGTAAGCCCTATCAGCTCGATCGCTGCCATGCGCTGGATTCTTCCGGCGCTGCGGCGCGCAAGTACTACCCGCGTTGGTACCGGCCGCGCAGCGCTGACGAGTCGGAAAACGCGTAAGTAATCCGCAAGGGCGATTCGGTTACAATCCGCCGAATCCGGGTGCTGCACTGCGGCAACGGGGCTGCCAAGCGCCCGGTCTGGCTTTTGCCGAGGGAGGGGGAGAGTCGGCATCCGCTGCGTCAAAGGGGGCGCAGTCCGTCTCGTCTGCCCGTGTTCCGACCCGATACCAACATTGAGCCCGCTGAGCCCGGCGACCCCGGGCGGGGGCAGAGATCGAAGGGCAACCATGAAGATTCACGAGTACCAGGCGAAAGAAGTCCTGCGCAAATATGGCGTCGTTACGCCGCGCGGCATTCCGTGTTTTTCCGTCGATGAGGCCGTCAAGGCGGCCGAGGAACTGGGCGGCAAGATCTGGGTTGTGAAGGCCCAGATCCATGCAGGTGGCCGCGGCAAGGGCGGTGGCGTGAAGCTGGCCCGTTCGCTCGACGAAGTGCGCACGCTCGCCAACGAGATCCTCGGCATGCAGCTGGTGACACACCAGACCGGGCCGGAGGGCCAGAAGGTCCGCCGCCTGCTGATCGAGGAAGGTGCCGACATCAAGAAGGAATACTACGTTGCCGCGCTGACCGACCGTGCTACGCAGAAGGTCGCTATGATGGCCTCCAGCGAAGGCGGCATGGACATCGAGGAAGTCGCGCACAACACGCCCGAGAAGATCATCAAGGTATTTGTTGATCCGGCGGCTGGCCTGACAGACGCGCAAGCCAAGGAACTCGCGAGCGGCATCGGCGTGCCCGAAGCCTCGATCCCGCAGGCTGTGGATACGCTCAAGCGCCTCTACACCTGCTACATGGAAACCGATGCCTCGCTGGCGGAAATCAACCCGCTGATCCTCGAAGGCAACGGCAACATCAAGGCGCTGGACGCGAAGTTCAACTTCGACGCCAACGCGCTGTTCCGTCACCCGGAAATCGTCGCCTACCGCGATCTGGATGAAGAAGATGCGGACGAAATCGAGGCCTCGAAGTTCGATCTCGCCTACATCTCGCTCGACGGCAACATCGGCTGTCTGGTGAACGGTGCCGGTCTTGCGATGGCGACCATGGACACGATCAAGCTGTTCGGCGCTGAACCGGCGAACTTCCTCGACGTGGGCGGTGGCGCGACGACCGAGAAGGTCACCGAAGCCTTCAAGATCATGCTCAAGAACCCCAAGGTCAAGGGCATCCTGGTCAACATCTTCGGCGGCATCATGAAGTGCGACACCATCGCCACTGGCGTGGTGACCGCAGCGAAGGAAACCCATCTGGCCGTGCCGCTGGTCGTGCGCATGAAGGGCACCAACGAAGACCTCGGCAAGAAGATCCTTGCCGAATCGGGTTTGCCGATCATCTCGGCCGACA
>NZ_JAYRDJ010000048.1:0-31096 GCF_041909475.1 Niveibacterium sp.
CGGCAAGCACCGTCGCTGCGAAGTCCGCCGGCATCGAAACGCGCAGCCGGCCGCTGGGCTCGCTCTGCCGGTGCTCGGCCAGCGCGGCCGCGGCATCCACCTCTTCGGCCAGCCGGTTGGCGTGTTCGAGCAGGCCCTGGCCGAAATCGGTCAGCGTCAGGCGGCGCGTGGTGCGTGTCAGCACACGTTCGCCCAGGCCGGCCTCCAGTGCAGCGATGCGGCGCGATACCGTGGATTTGGGCAGGCCGACGCGTTCCGCGGCGCGGCTGAAACTGCCACTCTCGGCGACGCGGGCGAACAGCAGCAGATCGTTGGCGTCCGGTTGCATGGCCGCTCCAGTTCAAGAACACAAAGCCGGATTGTTGCATTGATGGAACTATGTTGTGCGATTTACGGGCTTCTGGTGCAAATCGGTCCGCAATAAAGTGTCTCCACACCACAGCGCTTGCAGCCCTTCCGGCTCGGCGCCCAACCGAACGGAGACTCACATGAACATCCTGCAGATCAACACCAGCGCCAAACGCAACGCTTCGGAATCCACCCGCCTCGCCAATCGCATCACCGAAAGCCTCGTTTCCAAGAACGCCGATGCCACGGTAACGGTGCGCGACCTCGCGGTGAATCCGCTGCCGGCGATCGACGAAACGATCCTCGGCGCGCTGTTCACGCCGGCCGATGCCCGCACCGCGGCGCAGAACGAGATCGTCGCCGCGAGCGATGCGCTGATTGCCGAACTGCAGGCCGCCGACGTGCTGGTGCTGGGCGTGCCGATGTACAACCTCGGCGTGCCGGCGCAGGCCAAGCACTGGATCGACGCCATCGCCCGCGCTGGCGTGACCTTCCGCTATACCGCCAACGGCCCGGAAGGCCTGGTCAAGGGCAAGACGGTCTATCTTGCGCTGACCCGTGGCGGCATCTACCGTGATACGCCGATGGATACGCTGCTGCCTTACCTGCGCACGGTGCTGGGCTTCCTCGGCATGAGTGATGTGCGCCCGGTGTTTGCCGAAGGTTTGGCGATGGGGCCGGATGCAGCCGCCAAGGCGTTTGCCGATGCCGAACGCGAGATCGAAGCGCTGGTCTGAACCCGCAAAACTCCCCGCGGCCGCCCGCGAGAAGGCGGCCCGGACCCCCAACGAAAGGAATGATCATGAACGCGCCTGAAACCTTCACGCCGACCCGCTCCCGCAAGGTCGAGCGCCTCGTCACCGGTGTGCCGACTTCCGACGGCGCCGGGGTCAAGCTGACCCGCGTGCTGACGCAGCCGCTGCAGCGCCGGCTCGATCCTTTCCTGATGCTGGATGCTTTCGGCAGTGAATCGGCCTCGGACTACATCGCTGGCTTCCCGCCGCACCCGCATCGCGGTTTCGAGACGATCACCTACATGCTCACCGGCCGCATGCGCCACCGCGACAGCGCCGGGCACGAAGGCCTGGTCGAAGATGGCGGCGTGCAGTGGATGAGCGCGGCGCGTGGCGTGATCCATTCCGAGATGCCGGAGCAGAATGAAGGCCGCATGGAAGGTTTCCAGCTCTGGCTGAACCTGCCCGGCGCACACAAGATGGATGCGCCCTGGTATCGCGACATTCCGGGCGCCGCGATCCCTGAGTTCGTCGACGCAGGCGGCGCGACCGTGCGTGTGATCGCCGGCGAGAGCCACGGCGTGGCCGGCGCGATGCAACGGCCGGACACCGAGCCGCTGTACCTGGACGTGCACCTGCCCGCCGGCAGCCGCTTCGCGCAACGCATTCCTGCGGGGCACAACGCCTTCGTCTATGTGTATCGCGGCGAAGTGGCGCTGGGCGCCGAGCAGGATGGCGTGGCCGAGCGGCGCATGGCGATCCTTGCCAACGATCCGGAGGCGGATGGCGTGGTGGTGCAGGCTTGCCGCGATGCACGATTGATCATTGTTGCGGGCAAGCCGCTTGGCGAACCGATCGTGCAGTACGGCCCCTTCGTGATGAACACCCGCGAAGAGATCGAAGCGACGCTGCGCGAATTCCGCGACGGCAGCTTCGAGGCGCAGGCCGGTTCGCTGCAGGACTAAAGGCGAAAGCCCGAAAAGCTTCGCCGTGGATTGCGCGGATCGGCGCGGATAAAGGCAAGAACGCTAACCGGGGATTGCTCGGTTCGTTTTCGACTGGCTTTTGATCCGCGGGCATCCGCGCAATCCGCGGCGGGCTGTTCAGCGTGTCAGGTCAGAACTTCAGCTCAAGCGCCAGCTGCCAGGTCGGCAGGCCGGCGACCTTGACCGTTTCGTCGGCCACCAGCCGTCCGCCGCTCTCTGCCGCGGTACGGCTGTCGCTGCCCCAGCCGCCGAGGTTGGCGCCGCTCAAACGCAACAGGGCGTCACGCGTCATCGCCCAGCTCACGTAAGCGTCGTACACCGTCTTGTCGCCGACGCTGCGGGTCTGCTGGTCTGACAGGCGCACCGTGTAGCTGTGCGCCCAGTTGAGGTTGCCACCCAGCTTCCACGCCGGGCCGGCGGGTTGCCACTCGAAACCGATGTTTGCGATCCGGTCCGGCGTGTCTTCCAGCTTGTTGCCCGCATCGTCGCGTGTCTGCGTCTGCGTGTAGTTGCCGTTGAACTGCAGCACCGGGCCGGCGGGGAACCAGGTGGCGAGGTTCAGCTTCCATTCGAGTTCCGCGCCGCGCACCTGCGCCTGCCCTTCGTTGACCGGGCGCGATACCCAGCGGCCGTCGTCGCCCAGCGTCAGCTCGCGGCGGATCAGATCGGTGATGCGGCGCGTGAACAGGTTGGCCGAGGCCATGCTGTGGGCGTCGAAGTAACGTTCGAGCGCGAACTCGAATCCCCATGCGGTTTCAGGCCGCAACTCGGGGTTGCCGCTGCGGTCCGGCCGCGTCAGGCTGTTGTCCGGTGCGCGAACGGTGAGGCCCGAAAGATCGTCCAGGCGCGGCGCGCGGAAGGTGCGCGCAAGGCTGCTGCGCAACACCGTCGACCCGGTTTCGCCGAGCTTCTGCGCCAGTTGCAGGGAGGGTGCCCAGATGCCGTAGCGCGCTAGCAGCGGTGCGCCGGTGCTGTCCTGCGTGTGGGTATGCAGCACTTCGCGGCGCAGCCCGCCGGTCAGTGTCGTTGCCTCGAAGGGCCGCCATTCGTCCTGCAGATAGGCCGCGGCATTCAGCTCACGCTGTTCCAGGCTGTCGTCGGAGGACGAACTGCCGGAAGTGCCGCTGTCCAGCGTTACCGCCTGTGCGCTGCGGCGGGTGTCGTTCCACTCGGCGCCGACCGCTGGCGTGTGCGCGCCAACTTCGGCGGTCGCCCAGCGCAACGAAGCGCTGCTGCCCTGTTCGCGCACGCTGGCCTGGTTGTCGCTGAGGCCGCTGGCACCGCCGGCGGTGTCGTACTCCCTGCGCAGCGTGCTGCTGTGCTCGCGATTGCCGTTCAGGCCCAAACGCAGGTTCAGCGTGTCGCCGTCGTTCCAGCGCAGGCGCCAGCCGCCGCCGAGCCGCCACAGATCCCGCTCGCGGCTGCTGTCCTCGTGCGCAGCCGCGGCTTCCGGCGTGCCGAACAGCGCCTGCGTGTGTTCGTCGCCATGCGCTTCGCTTTCGGTGTGGGTGGCGAACAACTGCAGGTTCAACTGGTTTGCGCGATCCAGCCGCCAGGTCAGGCGCGGCGCAAGGCTCGCGTCGCGCGTGCGCTGGGTCACCTCGCGATGCGTCAGCGCCTCGGTTTGCAGCGCGCCGCTGTCGTCGTAGTCCAGGCTGTACCGCATCTGATCGGCGATCTGGTCGCGCTGATTGGCGTTGGCCGAAAACAGCCACGACAGGCCACCGCTGCGGCCGGTGTTCTGCAGCCCGATCTGCGGCGACACGTGCCCGTCGACTTCCGACAGCCCCGGCCGCAGCCGTGTCTGCGCACGCCCGGCGTCGTCGCGCAGCACGATGTTGATCGTGCCGGCCACAGCCTGTGCGCTGAATTCGGCGACCCCGCCACGTACGATCTCGATGCGCTCGATCATCTCGGCCGGGATCAGATCAATCGGGCCGGCGCGGTTGCGCCCGTGGCCGCCGATGCGTTCGCCGTCGACCAGGATTTGCGTGTAGGCGCCGCTCAGCCCGCGCATCTTCACTTCACCCGGTGAGCCGGGCGCACCGCTGACCGTCACCCCCGGCAGGCGCCGCAGCAGATCGCCGACGGTCGCCTCGCCATACTTCTCGATTTCCTCGCGACCAATGATGACCTTCGAGGTCGCCGCATCGCGGCGTTCCGTTTGGGCATCGCGAGTGCCGGTCACGACGATGCGTGGGGTTGGGCGGGCATCGTCCGCCGCAGCCGGATTCGATGCCGCTTCCTCTGCCCGCAGCGCATGGCTGCCGAGCATGGCGATCAGTGCAAACGGGGCGGACAGGGAGCGGCGCATCGGGGGGCTGCCTTGCGGCACTGGCGTTGCGGCAAATGCCGGGAGCGAAGCTTAACGCAGGTTCAGCTTCGACTCTTTGGCCGCGCTTGGCTCCGCTACGACGGTCTGCCTGCGCGTGGAGCCGCAGCCGCTCCAGCCTGTTGCAACAATGTGCCAGCGGAATTTATCCATACGCATGCGTACGCCAACCGGGCCCCGCTTTGGTGTTAGCATCCGTGCGTTTCCGGCTTGGGGGCATGCCAGATGCAAGGGATTTGGGTGACAGGACGCGGCGGTTTTGTGGCGCCGCACGTCGCGGCCTGCGCGCACGCGGCCGGCGGTCCTGAGGTGCTGTCGAGCGGACTCGACGTTCGTGATCGCGATGCGGTTGCCGCGTTTGTGCGCGATAGCCAGCCGCAGGCAATCATTCACCTTGCAGCGCAGAGCCATGTCCCCGCGTCGTTTGAGGATCCGCGTGCAACCTTTGAAGTGAACCTCCTTGGCACGCTGAGTTTGCTGCAGGGATGCCGGGATGCGGGGTTTTCCGGACGCTTTCTGTTTGTCAGCTCGGGTGATGTTTATGGCTTGTTCGACCCGTCTCAGTTTCCGGTGACTGAGACTTGTCCGGCGAAGCCACGCAACCCATACGCTGTCAGCAAGCTCGCAGCCGAGGCGCTGTGCTGGCAGTGGGGAGAAACCGAGGGGCTCGACGTCGTCATCGCGCGGCCGTTCAACCACATCGGGCCGGGTCAGAGCGCTCGCTTTGTCGTAGCGGATTTTGCGCGGCAGGTGGTCGAAATACGCAAAGGTCAGCGTGCTGCCGTGCTGCATGTGGGCGACGTCGATGTGACGCGCGACTTCTGCGATGTGCGCGACGTGGCCGGCGCCTATTTCGCGCTGCTGGCGCGAGGCCGGCGCGGCGAGACTTACAACGTGTGCTCCGGGGTCGAACGCACCGTGCGGAGTGTGATCGAGCGGCTGCTCTCGATCGCGGGGGTTCAGGCCGATGTGGTACAGGAGACGGCAAGGCTGCGGCGTGCCGAGCAGCGAAGGGTGCAAGCCGACTGCGGTCGGCTGATGACGGATACCGGCTGGCGGCCATCGATTGAATTCGATCGCACTCTGGCGGATATTCTCGAATATTGGGAGGCGGTGATTCGATGAGCAAAAAGGCACTGGTTACGGGGGTGACCGGGCAGGATGGGGCCTATCTCGCTCAGTTCTTGCTGGGGAAGGGCTACGAGGTCTTCGGGCTGCACGCCCGACGCAGTACCGACACGAAGTGGCGACTGCGCGAGCTGGGCATCTGCGACCGCGTACGCTTTATTGAAGGGGATCTCGCCGACGCGGCCTCGCTTCAGCGTGCTGTGATCAAGGCCGAGCCGGACGAAATCTACAACCTTGCCGCACAGAGCTTCGTCGGCAGCTCGTGGGATCAGCCGCTGTTGACCGGAACGGTTGATGGGCTTGGCGTGGCGGCGCTGCTCGAAGCCGTGCGCCAGTTCAAACCGGACGCACGTTTCTATCAGGCGTCGACGAGCGAGATGTTCGGCCTGATCCAGGCGGCGCAACAAGACGAGAACACGCCGTTCTATCCGCGTAGCCCTTACGGCGTCGCAAAGCTCTACGGCCACTGGATCACCGTCAACTATCGCGAGAGCTTCGCCCTGCATGCCTCGAGCGGGATTCTGTTCAACCATGAATCACCTTTGCGCGGTATCGAGTTCGTCACCCGCAAAGTCAGCGACGCGGTGGCCCGCATCAAGCTCGGCAAGCAGAAGGAATTGCGCCTCGGCAACATCGATGCGAAACGCGACTGGGGATTCGCCGGCGACTACGTTGAAGCCATGTGGCTGATGCTGCAGCAGGACAAGGCCGACGACTACGTGGTCGCGACCGGGGTCACGACCACGGTGCGGGACATGTGCAAGATCGCGTTCGAATGCGTGGGGCTGAACTATCAGGATCACGTGGTGGTGGATCCGGCTTTCTTCCGCCCGGCAGAGGTTGACGTCCTGCTTGGCAACCCTGCCAAGGCCTCGCTTGTGCTTGGCTGGCGCCCGCGCACCAGCCTCGTCCAACTGGTCGAGATGATGGTCGAGGCCGATCTGCATCGCGTGCGTCGCGAGTGAGGCCCGTACAGCAATAGCCCTGCGCCGCCCCTCGGCGCCCGAACAACGACTAGGCTTGCGACCAAGGCCCGTAGAGGCTGGTAGCGCGCAAGCCGGCAGGGTCGGACGCGGTCCGGCGTGTGAAGCGCGTGAAGCTGATCTTCGATGTTGATGCGGTACGCCCGCCGATGACCGGTGTCGGGCGCTATGCCTACGAGCTTGCCCAGGGTTATGCCAAGCGCCTTCCGGCCGAGAGCTTGCGTCTGTTCGCTGCGGCACGCTGGGTTCCCGAACTCGAACCTAGGCGCAGGGGCTCGCTTGCGGGGCCTGGTCTGCGGCGGCGCTTCGCGGCACTGCGTGTCGCGGGCAGCGTCTATCGGCGGGTGATGCCGGTGTTGTCAGGGCTGCGCCTGCGTGGCGCGGAAGATTGTGTGTTCCATGGCCCTGCCTTTGTATTGCCCCCTTTCGGTGGGGTGTCGGTTGCGACGATTCACGACCTGTCGACCTTCGTGCATCCCGAGTTCCATCCGCCAGAGCGGGTGCGCCATGTTGCGCGGGGCGTAGAACACACGCTGCGCCACGCCGCCTTTTTGATCACCGATTCGGATCACGCGCGGCAGGAGGTGATCGCCCGTTTCGCGTGGCCGGCCGCACGCATCGCCACGATTCCGCTTGGTGTCGGCGCTGAATACCGCCCGAGGACGGCCGCGGAGCTCGCGCCGCTGCTTTGCGAACTGGGCCTGGAGGCGGGCGGCTTTGCCCTCTACGTCGGCACGATCGAACCACGGAAGAACCTCGGCATCCTCCTTGACGCCTATGAGTCGATGCCGCTCGCGAGCCGGCAGCAGCGTCCGCTCGTGCTGGCGGGCTACGAGGGCTGGCGCAGCGAGGGCATTCATGCACGGATTGAGGCCGCTCAACGAGAGGGTTGGGCGCGCTACCTCGGCTATGTTGATGACGCCTTGCTGCCGGCCCTGATCGCTGCAGCTCGCGTGTTTGTGTATCCCTCGCGTTACGAGGGTTTTGGCCTGCCTGTGCTCGAGGCCATGGCCAGCGGTGTGCCGGTGATTGCCGCGAATTGCTCGTCGATTCCCGAAGTTACGGATGCAGCCGGGCGCTTGCTGGATCCTGATGATGTCGACGGCTGGCGTGAAGCCATCACCCAATTGCTGGAGGATGACGTGATGCATGAGCAGATGCGCAAAGCCGGCCTTGCCGCCGCCGCTCGATTCTCGTGGAACGACACCGTTGATCAAACGTTGGCCTGTCTTCAGCGGGTTGCCAAGGTTGCGGGGGGCTCGGCATGAGAGTGCTTCATTTCTACAAGACCTATCGCAGCGAATCCTGGGGCGGTATCGAGCAGGTGATGTGGCAGCTCTGCAGCGCGAGCAAGCAACATGGTATTCGCAGCGAGGTGCTGACGTTGAGTCGGCATGGGGGCGATATCGATTACGACGGCCACCGTGTGCATCGCGCGCGGCTGGACTTCGAGATTGCTTCCAACGGCTTCTCGGCCTCGGCGCTGCGACGGCTGGCGGTGCTTGCCCGCGATGTGGACGTGATCCACTACCACTTTCCGTGGCCGTTCATGGATCTTGCTCACTTCATGACGCGGGTGAACAAGCCGACCGTTGTCAGCTACCACTCCGACATCATCCGCCAGCGTCACTGGCTGAAGCTCTACAGCCCGCTGATGCGCCGCTTTCTCGCGAGTGTCAGCCGTATCGTCGTGGCATCGCCGAACTATCTGCGCACCAGTGCAGTACTCGCGCAACTGCCCCAGGACAAGATCGACGTCGTGCCCTACGGTCTGGATCGCAGTGCCTATCCGGAACCTTCGCCCGAGCAGATGGCGGCCTGGGCTGCGCGCTTTGGCCCGCGCTTCTTCCTGTTCGTTGGAGTGCTGCGCTACTACAAGGGCCTGCATATCCTGATCGAGGCGGCCCGCAGCACGGACTATCCGGTGGTGATCGTTGGCGCGGGTCCGGTCGAAGCGGAGCTCAGGGCGCAGGTCCAACAACTCGGTCTGCACAACGTCCACTTCCTCGGCCCGGTTGAGGAGGTGGACAAGGTGGCGCTGATTCGGCTTTGCCACGCGATGGTGTTCCCGTCCCATCTGCGCTCGGAGGCGTTTGGCATCTCGTTGCTGGAGGGGGCCATGTATGGCAAGCCGCTGATCTCCAGCGAGATTGGCACCGGCACCAGTTATATCAATATCGATGGCGAGACGGGGCACGTCGTGCCGCCGAGCGACCCGGAAGCCTTCCGCGCTGCGATGCGTGATCTGTGGGAACAGCCGGCACGTGCCGCCGAGATGGGGGAGCAGGCGGCTGCGCGTTTCGAAAGGCTTTTTACGTCTGAGATGATGATCGGTCGCTACATGCAGATTTACCGCCAGCTTGCTCACCACACGGTGCGCGCAGGGGTGCCCGTCTCCGCACGCTGAGCAGTCGTAGCGGTATCGCGCAGCCTAGCCTGCCGGCTTGCGCGCAATCAGGATCTGCGTCTTGGGCATCGTTGCGTCAAGATGTGCGCGCAGGGCCTCACCTTCCGGGTGGTTCAACACAAACGACCACACCTGTGCCCATTGTTCGACGACGGGAGGGAAGGGGGGTTGCAGGAAGCTCATGGCAGGAGCACCTTCAGGCCTCGTCACACCCTTGCCGGATAGCCAGAAGAGTGCCATCGCCATGTTCCAGTAGAAGCTGTAACTGTGGCGCCGTTCGATCACGAGGCCGGCGTTCGTGACCAGTGCCTCGAAGTCTTCCGCCGACAGTATCCGCACATGGTTTGGATGCTGAAAGTAGGACGCGGGCGCCACGGTGCGCTGAAGTGCCTCGCTGGCAGCGTCCGGCACGGCGAACAGCAGCAGCGCACCGGGGGCCGCCACGCGAGCGAATTCGCGCATCACGACGACAGGATCTGCGACGTGTTCGAGCATCTCCATCGCGATCACCCGAGTTGCAATGCCATCTCCCAGCGGAAGCGGATTCGAATCGCCCACGATGCCTTGCCAACAGCGCGCAGCCGAACTGGCCATGCGTTGTTCGAGGGCTGTGATGGCCGACGCGTCCACGTCGGCAGATATCACGCGTGCGCCACGTTGCCCGGCGAACAGGCTGGCCATCCCGGCGCCGCAGCCTACGTCCAGGACGGTATCGTCCGCCGAAATCGGAAAACCTTGCAGCAGTTCGTTGGTGCTCTGGCGATACCATCCTGCGCGCACTGCGTCGGAAAGCCCAACGTGCCGCGGGTCCGCGGGTTGGGGGGATGCTTGGGTGTCGGGCATGTCGTTTGATGGGGACTTGTCGGATGTGGGCGAAAAGCCGAGCGCACACAGCAGTTGTTGCACGCTTTCGTGCCAAGTGAGCCAGCGCAGCTTCGACGAGGTCGGCGGCAAATGTGGCGGCAGCGCCTGTTTTACCGCAGCGGCTAGTGCCGCAGCGGTGATGCCGCTGAAGTAGCGGGCATGTTCGCCCGCCACCTCGCGAAAGACAGGCAGGTCGCGCGCGAGAATCGGCAGACCATGCTGAGCGCCCTCGATCAGCGGGAGGCCGAAGCCTTCACCCTCTGATGGGGCAAGCAGCACGTCTGCTGCTTGGTAGAGTGCTTCGAGGTATTCGTCGCTGGCACCCTCGATCCAGAACAGCCGTGTGCCGCGCAGCGGGTGGGCGCGTAGACGTTCGAGCAGCGGGTCGATCATCCAGCCGGCCTTGCCGACGATGACCAGATTGCAGCTCACGCCTTCAGCCCAAAGCAGTTCAAACGCCGAAAGCGCCTGCTGGTGGCCCTTGCGTGGCTCTAGTGTACCGACCATCAGAAACGCTGGCGCACGGCGGATCGCGTCGAGCGTGTCCGCGGCGCCATCCGGCATGCCGCCGCTCGGTGCGGTATTGGCCACGTCTGCCCCGAGATGGAACCAGCAGAGTTTTGGGGGCGCGATGCCATGCTCACCCAGCCAGCATGCATAGTCGTCAGCGACTGCACGCGAGATGCACACCACTTGATCGCTCACTTGGGCGATCAACTCGGCCCAGCGCTCGAACATCGCGCCGGTGCCCGCTGGCCACCATTCGGGATGGCGCAGGGGCAAGGTGTCGTAGACGACGAATGCGACGCTGATGCCTCGGCGGCGCTGCGCTGCCAGCCACGGGACGGCGAGCGGCAGCCGGTCTGCGGTGAGGTCGAGGCCGAGGAACAGGTCACCGGGCCAGGCTTCGACAAGGCTGTCTTCGCTAGTGCCACTGTCGGAATTCCGGGCTGCAAGGTAGCGACGCGCGTAACGGTAGCGCGCGCTATCGCGATCGAAACGCACGGGTTCGATGTGGTAGCCGTACGGCGGTGACTTCAGCAGATCCTGCAGCACCGCGCGTACAACGCGCTGGATACCGGTTCGTGCATCGCGTTCGGCGAGTTCCGAAATGTCGACGAACAACTGCTTCGGTGATGGCGGCCGCTGGTTGGCGGCGATCGTTTGCGCCAAGGACGTCGCTTCCGCTTCGTTCCAGCGCTTTGCGCCGATCTTTGATATCAGCGTGGAGTAGTTGTCTGCGCTTGTGGGGGCGCGGCGACGGGTTGCGATCGACTCAAGCGCGGCCAGTGTATGCCGCGCTGTTTCGTCCCACGAGAAGCGCCGGCACTGCAACGCCGCATGCTCGCGAAAGCCCGCACGGAATTGCTCGTCGTCAAGTCCATGTGCGATCCGCGTCGCGATGTCCCAATCATCGTTCGGGTTGAACAGCGCTTCGTCGAGGCCCACGACTTCGGGCAGGCTACTGGTGTTGGAAGCAACGACAACGGCACCGCAGGCCATGGCTTCGAGGACGGGAAGCCCAAAACCTTCATGGAGCGACGGAAAAGCGAAGAGCCGACAACTGCGATACAGCGCGATCAGGTCTGCGTCGCTGACATGGCCGGTGACACGGATCTCGTCGTCCGCGAGTCCAACACTTCGTGCCAACCGGCGCAGCCGTTCGCGCTCCGCATCCGGCCCTTGTGCCACCAGCAGCAACTGATGCGCTTGCCGCGTTTGAGCCGGAAGCAGGGCCCAGGCGCGGATCAAGCCTTCGAAGTGCTTGCGTGGCTCGATCACACCGATATGCATGGCGAACGGCCGACGCAGATCCAATCGTTGCAGCAAGTCATCAGGCGTCGAAAACGATGAATCGCCCGGCGTGAACGCATCGTCAATTGCAGCGTGGATGATCCTCACCCGTTCTGGCGTCAGAGCCAGGGATTCGACGGCCTCGTTGGCGGCCGATGCGGAAATCGCCAGCAGCAGGTCGGCCCGCTTCAGCGATTCGATCTTGCGCTGGTAATGAGTGCGATAGAAGGGATTGGTCAGGTAGGTCGCCGGGTTGCGCAGCGGTATCAGGTCATACAGCGTGACGGCCGTGGGCGGGCCATCGTTAAGGGCTGCGATTGAGGTGACCGCGTCGTCGACGAAACCTTCGAAAAGGCTGCCGACATGCACGACGTCCGGCGCGATGGCCGAGATGGCGTGCTCCCGGATCCACTCCGCGGCGCGAGCGCGATCGAGGTTGTCCGGATCCCCCTCGGCTACCGGACTCGGCGCGCTGAACACCGCGATACGCGATGCCGGTAGCAGTGCGGCGAAGTGTTTGCGCAGCGGCATTACCGTCTCGGGGAACAGATCGCTGAGCAAGATCCAGACTTCGTGCTGTGGCGCGTTGCGGATGAGGGCTTCGGCGAGCGACAGACAGTAGCGGCCGATGCCGCGCATGCGGCTTGCCGATTGGCAACCTTGCAGATCCAGCAGAATCTTCATTTGTTTGCGGCCTCGGCGTGCGTCTGAGCGGCACGGATGTCTGCCAGCACGGCGCGCGCAGCGGGGCCGAGTTCGTCCGCTTGTCTGGGGTGTGGCAAGGGTTTGATTGCCAGCGCGGCGGTGGGGGGGGCGCTTACGCGCCGCAGCTTTTGACTCAGTCGAGGGAAACGACTCAGCGTGACGAGCGCCAGACTGCGTGCGTAAGGCGAGCTTGCGATGCGACGGCGCGCCGTTTGCAATAGGCGTTTGGCAAAGCGACGAAATGGTTCCATGCGGAGTCAGCGGCGCGCGGCGATGCCGGGCAACAAATCAACGGCGGGTGTGCCGCGCACGGGGGAATCATGAAGGATACATTAGAATCTTTGGTTCTCCGTACGCCACCGTCCGGGTGATGCGTCGTGCCGAATTGAGGAAAGATGCTTCGAAGACTCTTCAGGGCCTTGTCCGGAACGCCGTCGGCTGCCGCCGTCACGAGCGCGCCGGTCGCAGCGGCGGCGCCGCCTGATCCGGCCCCGCGCGAAGACGTGGTCACACGCGACGGCGCCCTGAGCGGCTGGTTCAATCACGAAACAGGCGAAATGCTGCCGGGTTTTGATGCGGGTGCCGATGACGTGGTGCTGGACGTCGGTTGTGGTGACACACCACTCTCCCTGTTCTTTGCAGGTCGGGCTGCCGAGATGATCGTTGCAGACCTGCTGCCCGAGAACGTGACCAAGGCGGCGGTGCGATTGCGCGCAGCTGGCGCTGCCAGCGTGCGGGAGCTCGCCACCGATACGAACCCCTTGCCGCTCGAATCAGCGTCGGTCACGCGGATTGTCGCGACGGAGGTGCTGGAGCATGTGCCGGACCCCGTGCGCTTCATGGCGGAACTGGTTCGTGTCGGTCGCCCGGGTGCGCGTTATCTGATCTCCGTGCCCGATGCGGCGAGCGAGAGCCTGCAGCGCACGATTGCGGCGCCGAGCTATTTCGAACCCCCCAACCATGTCCGCGTGTTCTCGCGCGACGATTTCGAAACGTTGATCCGCGAAGCGGGGCTGGAGATCGAACACCGCAAGCTTTACGGGTTTTACTGGACCATGTGGTGGTGCTTCTTCTGGACCTGCAAACAGGATCTCGCGCCACCATGGCACCCGCTGCTGGATAGCTGGACGCGCACCTGGGGGCTGTTGCTCGATACCGAGCAGGGTGGGCAGATCAAGGCAGTGCTTGACAGTGCCATGCCCAAGAGCCAATTGATCGTGGCGAGGAAACCGTGAGCTTGGACCGCAACAAGGATGCACGCCGATGAGCGCATTGCTCCGTAGTCTCTGGCGCTATCGCGGCTTCGTGCTGGGCAGCGTCAAGCGAGAATTCCAGGCACGCTATCTTGATTCGCTGCTCGGTGCCGGTTGGGCGGTACTCAATCCGCTCGCCATGATCATTGTCTATACGGTGATCTTCTCGCAGGTGATGCAGTCGCGCCTGCCGGGCGTGGCCAACGCGTTCGGCTACAGCATCTTTCTGTGCGCTGGCGTGCTTACCTGGGGGCTGTTTTCGGAAATCGTCTCGCGATCAACGACCGTCTTCATCGAACACGCCAACCTGATCAAGAAGCTGAATTTTCCCCGCATCTGTTTGCCCGCGATCGTGCTTGTCAGTGCGCTGCTGAACTTCGCCATCATCTTCGCGTTGTTCACCGGTTTTCTGCTCATCAGCGGCAACTTTCCCGGTGCGATATTCCTGGCGCTGCTTCCGGTGCTGGCAACGGTTGTCGCGCTAGGCGTCGGCCTTGGTGTCGCGCTGGGCGTGCTGAACGTGTTCTTCCGCGATGTGGGGCAGTTCGTCGGGGTGTTGCTGCAGTTCTGGTTCTGGTTCACACCGATCGTGTATCCGTTGTCGATCCTGCCGGACTGGGCGCGCACATGGGTCATGCTTAATCCAATGACCGGCCTGATTGGTGCTTGCCAGGCGGTGCTGGTTGCAGGGGCGTCGCCCGATTGGCCCTATCTGGCTCCGGTCGCGGGGGGCGCGCTCGTCGTGTGCTTGCTCGCTCTGGTGTTGTTCCGGCGTCGCGCTGGCGAAATGGTGGATGAACTCTGATGGGCCATGTGCAAGTCAGCGGCCTTGGTAAGGCCTACAAGCAATACGGCAGCCGGTGGTCAAGGCTGGCCGAGTGGATCGTGCCCGGCGTGTCGGCGCGCCATGCGCTGCGGTGGGTATTGCAGGACGTGAGTTTCGCAATCGAAGCCGGGCAGTCGCTCGGCATTGTCGGTCTCAACGGTGCAGGCAAGAGCACCCTGCTGAAGATGATTGCTGGGCTCACCCAGCCGAGTGTCGGCAGCGTTCAGATCGGTGGAGATGTGGCGGCTTTGCTGGAGCTTGGGATGGGATTTCATCCGGGTTTCACCGGTCGGCAGAACGTGATGATGGCCGGCCAGTTGCGTGGTTTGACGGCTGCCGAAGTCAACGAACTGATGCCGGCGATTGAAGCCTTCGCCGAGATTGGTGACTACATTGATCAGCCGTTTCGCGTTTATTCGAGCGGTATGCAGATGCGCTTGGCATTCAGCGTGGCTACTGCTCGCAGGCCGGATGTGCTGATCGTGGATGAGGCGTTGTCTGTTGGCGACAGCTACTTCCAGCACAAGAGTTTTGCGCGCATCCGGGAGTTCCGCGAACAGGGGACGACCTTGCTTGTGGTCTCGCATGATCGCTATGCGATCCAGACCTTGTGCGACCGAGCGCTGCTTCTGCATGGCGGCCGCCAGGTGCATTTCGGCCCGCCGCAAGAAGTGCTCGATATCTACCACGCGATGTTGGGCGAGATCGACTTCGCCCGCATCCGGCAGGAAAAGCTTGAGAGCGGGCATCTGCGGGTTGTTTCGGGCACTGGCGACGCTGAGGTCCTCGACGTCAGCTTGCTCGACGAGCGTGGTCAGCCGTCTGAAGCGATCGATGCCGGCGCACGCGCCGAGCTCATGGTTAGGGTGAGGGTCAATCGCGATTTCGAGAACGTCGTGCTCGGTTTCCTGATCAAGGACAAGCTCGGGCAGGCGGTCTATGGCATCAACACGCTGCGCTTGGGCATCCCGATTTCGTCACTCGCTGAGGGCGATGTCTTTACCGCGCGCGTGGGATTCGACATGAATCTTGGCAAGGGTAGCTATTCGATCAGTACTGCGGTGACGGGGGGCGACTCACATCTCGCCGAAAACGCCGAGTGGCGCGACCATGCGCTGGTGTTTCACGTGCTTAACCGCAAGTTTCCGGATTTCGTCGGGACCACGCTGCTGCAGCCACACGTAACGATTCATCGCGACGCGCCTAGCGTCAGGGCCTAGGCGGTGCCCGACGGCAGCGCAGTGCGGGTGCGCAGCGATGCGGCGATCCGCGCGCCGTGCGCGCGCAGCGGAGTTTCCACCCGACGGTAGGTCAGCTCGACGGCACTGAACAGGAGCGCCGAGGCGGTCAGGCTCATCGCTATGGCATTGCTGCTGTTCGGCTGCGTGATACCGAAGCGGAAGAACAGTTCGCGTGTTACACCGAAAATCGGCAGGTGTGCGAGGTAGATTGCATAGGACCGGCTACCCGCCCAGAGCATGCACCCCTGGACCCATGCTGGAAATCGGAAATAGTTCTTGTCGAAGGCGGCACAGAACACCAGCAGGCCGCAAAGCAGGGTAATCACGGGCTGCGGGTATGCAATCCATGGCCGCCCGATGCCGCCAAGCAGAACAAGAGCGCCAACGACGCCGGCGAACAAGGGATAGCGGACAGATGGTCGCGCGAGAAAACGAGGATTGAGGCGCTCTATCCCGTTCCACCGCATGGCCTGAGCGACCAGCACCCCGATCGCCAACCCCTCGAAACGGAACACCGACCCCAGATTGTTTTGCGCAAACTGGAATAGCGTGATTGCCACAAGCGCGAGCCACAGGCGGCGCCCCGTCAGCAGGGCGAGCAGAGGGAGCGCCAAGTAGAACTGCTCCTCAAGCGAAAGGCTCCAGTAATGCAGCGAGGCACCGTATTCGCTGACCATGAAGGTGCTGAACAGGCGCCAGTTTGCGAACTGGAATATGCCGGCCATCGTGGCGTCGAGGTTGGCATGGACGCTGCCGAATACCCCGCTGCGGTTGAACGCCAGCACGCCCGCTAGCGTGATAGCGAGCCAGAGCCAGGCTGCTGGCCAGAGCCTCCAGGCCCGCCGGGTCCAGAACGCCAGTACCTCGGTTGCGAGTGCTGCGTTGCCGCGGGCGCGATCGAGTCGTGGCAGCAACTGGCGGGCAATGACAAACCCCGACACTGCGAGAAAGATGTCCACGCCGACCCAGTATCCGTGTGTCTTCACGCTTAGCGCATAGGGCATCCACGAAAACAGGTGGTACGGCACATGTTGCACCAGTACCAGCAGGATCGAGACGCCGCGCAGGATCTCGATATCGTCGATGCGCTGCTTCATTCCTCGCGGAAAGCTCGAAGCAGTTGGGTGAGACGTGTGCTCGCGCGCATGCGGAGCGAGGGCGTGACCGGGCTAAGGCCCAGCTTAAGCAGAAAGCGCCAAAGCTCGACGGTGATGAGATCCGCCGCGCAATGGTGCCGTAAGGCCCGCGCCGCACGCTGCGACATCGCCGCGTAGCGTTGTGGCTCATGCTGAGCCACGTGCCAACTCTCAAGATAGGCGTCTCGCAGAGACGCCCAGTCGATGCGATGGCGATGGCAGCGCATCACCATGCGCGGATCGTGTGGCCAATGTGTCCACTCCCGCGACGAGCTAACGACAAAGCTGTTGCGCTCAGTCACATAGTCAGCCATTGCGGTATGTGCGGGCGCCAGGGCTGGCTTGCCCGCGGACATGAACTCCATCAACGGCAGGCACTGCCCCTCACCGAGCGCGCTATTCACGACGTAACTGGTGCTCTGCACCATGCGCGCGTAGCTCGCATCGTCGAGGTACCCATGCATCGCGACCACGCGGCACCGATAAGGCGCGAGTTTGCGCATTTCGTGCAGCACCATGCCGCAGGCAAACGCCGCGTCGTGGTGCACCAGTTTGAGCAAGAGGGTGGCCTGCGGCTCGTCACGGAGGGCCCACACGAACGCCGTCAGCAGGTCGTGCCAGTTCTTGCGCTGATCGTTCGGGTTGAACACTGACGTATAGACCGTGCCACCGAGCTGTACCGTCGTCTCTTGCAGGGTGAAGGCGGGCGAGGCAGCGTCGAATCCACGATCAAATCCGATCGCGCGCGAGTCCAGAACAACCCCGTTGATGGTCAGATCCCAGCTTGTTTTCTGCGCCATCGGCGCGCGACCGTCTGCGACACGATAGCCGTCCCACAATGGGGCCGGCAGCGAGCAAAGTGGAAAGTCGCGCCCGAGTGCTGCGTGTGCGGCATCGCGTGCGAAGTTCGAGTGCGTGATCGCGCCGCGCGCTTCGCGCAGCACGGCAGCCCAGTTCTGGCGAGGGTCACCGCCCCAGGCTTCGTTCGGTATCGTGCTGTACTCCCACGCGAAGACCGGTACGGTTGGGCAAGTCAGGCCCGCGGGCACGCGGTGGGGTGGCATGAACAGCAGCAGCACTGCATCGCCGCCTTCGGCGCGAATCCGTTCGTAGAGCGGATCGGCCTGCGTAGCCGGGTCCGCCACTTCGACGACCGTGCCCAGCCGTTCGAGCACCGGCAGGAAGTGACGCATCACAAAATAATAGGAGTAGTCGGCGCGCCCCATCTCGCTGGCCATGTTGTCGCCACGTTGGGGCGCGTGCACCAGCAGGTGCAGGGAGCCGGAGCTTGATGCCGTCACGGGCGGGCCTCCCCGGTGATGGCTTCGGCCATCGCGTTCAGTACAACGTCATCCGCGCTGAAGCGGCGCTGCGCCTCGCGTGCTGCTGCACTCATGGCGCGGTAGCGCTTCGGCTGCGCGGTCGCGACGCGATAGCTGTCCGCGAAAGCCTGGGCGAGCGATTCCTGGTCAATGCGGTAGTAGCAGGTGCGAAACAAGTCGCGCGGATCGTGCGGCCAGACGGTGGGCTCCAGTGTGGAATGCACGACGAACGTGTTGTCTGCGCTCACATAGTCCGCCATCGCCGTGTTGTCAGGTGCAATGGCCGGCACGCCAGCGCTCATGAACTCCATCAGCGGCATGCATAGCCCTTCGCCGTGCGAGGCATTCACGTAATACGTGCTCGCATCCATGAGTCGTGCGAGTTCGCTGTCTTCAAGGTAACCATGCAGGGCCACGATGCGGCACTTCGTCGGGCCGATGCGGTGCAGCAGATCCTGCAAGCGGCCAAGAAAGGCTGCGATCGAGTGATGCGTCATCTTGAGCACCAGCGTAGCGTCGGCCTTGTCGCCGAGCGCCCAGCAGAACGCCTTGACGATGTCACCCCAATTCTTGCGGCCATCCGCTGGGTTCAGCACTGACGTATAGACCACACCATCGACGTGGGTCTCGATTGACGACGGGGCGGCCGCGACCGTTTCACTGCGTCCATCGAGTCGTTCCAGTCCGATCCAGCGCAGTCCCAGCCCCATCGTGCGAGGGTCCGCCGCGCCGGGCAGCGAGCGTGTGTCGAGGCCGCTGAAGCGAATCAGGTTGGTCGGTGCGTTCAGAAAGAAATCAAATGCAACCGGCGTGAAGTCCGTGCCCAGCGTCAGCGTCTGGGTCTGATCACCGATCTGGATCTCGATGGACTTGCCTGCGTTGTAACCGTAACCGCCGGTGCAGATCGAGAAGCGCACGATCCCGCTCAACGCGAAGGGCAGCATGATCCACGGTGCCGCGATACGCGACCAGGTGCCCCAAGGCTCGGGTGCGTAGAAACCGCCGAGGTAACCGCATGCGTCCTGGCCGCGGGCAAAATGCAGTTCAACGCGCTCGCCCGACCAGTGTTCCGAGCAGAATCGATCCATCGCTGCGTGACTGACAAAGGACTCCGGCGTGATCTCGTAATCCCGACTGTCGATGACGCGCCCCTGAATCTGCAGGCTTCGCGTTCCGCCTGGTGGTTGGCGCGGGGCCTTGTCGTCGCGGGCAAAGCGGTCGTACACCGGAACTGGGATCGCGGTTACCGGAAACTGATCGCCCATTGCCTGCTTGACCACTTCGCGTGTTTGACGTGACAAGCTGATCGCTTTGCCGTGTTGGGCGAGTACCGTGCGCCAGTCGTTGCGGGTGTCGTCATCCCACACATCTGACGGCAGCGTATCGAACTCCCACGCGAACACCGAAATGGTTGGACACGCGAGACCCACCGGCGCCTTGTTGGGCGGAGAAAAGCACAGGAAGATGCAGCTTTCGCCGCGCGCTCTCGCCGCCTCGTACAGGGCGTCTACTTCGCGTTCGGGGTCGTGAATGATCACGACCTCTCCAATGCGTTCCAGAACCGGTAGGTAGCGCTTCAGGACGAAGAAATAGCTGTACTCGGGTTTGCCGAGGCTGTTCTTCAATGCCGCCTCATGCACCGGAGAATAGACGAGTAATTTCATTGGCCCTGCGCCATCCAGACCAGAGCGGTTGGCGGGTCGTTCCGTAGTTTGAG
Organism: Niveibacterium sp.; assembly: GCF_041909475.1. Taxonomy (NCBI): domain Bacteria; kingdom Pseudomonadati; phylum Pseudomonadota; class Betaproteobacteria; order Rhodocyclales; family Rhodocyclaceae; genus Niveibacterium; species Niveibacterium sp. The sequence goes on from NZ_JAYRDJ010000048.1 coordinate 19,777, forward strand.
GAGAATCGTAACGGCGGTGCGTGATGCGCTGAAGGCAGGCGGCCAGCGCGTCTGCAGCAAAGAGTCGAACATCAGGTCGCGCCACCGCGGCGTCGTCGCCCCGTGCGGCAGAGTATGGAAAGGTGGGTATTGTAGGCGCTTGCAACAAAGCCGCGTATGCGCTTTGCTGCGGCAGCGAGGCTCAGGTCTCGTCGTCTTCGCCGGAGCCCACCGCCGCACGGCCGAGGCGGTCCAGCACGGCTTCCCAGCCAGCTTCGGCCGGTGGTGCTTCGACGAGGATCTGGCTGGCGCCGAGGGCGTCGAGTGCCCGCAGGTTGGCGTAGAGGTCGTGCGCGAAGCCGGCGGCGTGGTCAGGCGCCGCGATCCAACTGCAGTGTGGCAGAGGGCTCGCAGCGCGACGGGCGAGCACCGCGGTGTCGGGGCCGGATCGGGCGAGCGCGGCTTCCAGTTCTGCGCTGGCGATCAGTGTGAGCGGTGTGCGCGGCGCGTAGTGCGCGGCGAGCGAGCCGGAAACGCGTGGCGCGTCGCCACTGTGCGCAGCAGCCGGGGTGCGCATCGCGGGGCGGCGGCCGATCACTGCCGCGATCGCATCCGGCCCGATTGCGCCGGGGCGCAGGACGACGGGCCCAACTTCGTTGATGCGCGACAGATCGAGGATCGTCGATTCGATGCCGACGTTGCACGCGCCGCCGTCGAGAATCATCGCGACGTTCTCGCCCAGTTCATCGAACACATGTTGTGCGGTGGTCGGGCTGATGCGGCCGAAGCGGTTCGCGGATGGTGCCGCGATACCGCCGCCGAAGGCGCACAGCAGCGCCAGCGCCACCGGGTGGTCGGGCACGCGCAGGCCGACCGTGTCCTGCCCGCCGGTGACCACGTCGGGCACATCCGCTTCTTTTTTCAGGATCAGCGTCAGCGGGCCGGGCCAGAAAGCGCGGGCGAGCGCGATCGCTTCCTTCGGAATTTCGCGCGCCCAGTCAGTCAGCGCCTCGGCGTCGGCCAGATGCACGATCAGCGGGTGGTCGGCTGGCCGGCCCTTGGCGGCAAAGATCTTCGCCGCAGCTTGCGGATTGGCGGCATCCGCACCCAGCCCGTACACCGTCTCGGTCGGCAGCGCGACCAACTCGCCGGCGCGCAGCAGGGCGGCGGCGCGGGCGAGTGATTCGGGCGTAGGGTTCTGGATCACAGGTCAGCCAGAGCGCATGGGGCGACCGTCGCGAGCGCGCCAAGGACGACGCGAGAAGCGCAGCCGTACATCGGTACGGCGAGCATCACAGCATCGAGATTGGCGGGCGCAGCAGATCGATCCATGTGCTCACTCGTCGCGGATGCCGATGGCCTTGCGCGCTGCCATCGCGGTTTCAATCGCTTTGGCCGGGTCGGCGTCGAGCACCGTGAAGTGGCCCATCTTGCGACCGGGGCGCGCGTGGTGCTTGCCGTATAGATGTAGTTTCAGGTTCGGGATCGCGAGCAGCAGTGACCAGTCCGGTTCGCGGTAGTGACCGTGCGAATCCGCGCCGGGCAGGCTTGGGTCGTACCAGATGTCGCCCAGCAGGTTCACCATCACCGCAGCGCTATGTGCGCGGGCGTCGCCCAGCGGTAGGCCGACCAGCGCGCGCACTTGCTGTTCAAACTGGTCGGTCACACAGGCGTCGATCGTGTAGTGACCGCTGTTATGCGGGCGCGGTGCCATCTCGTTCACGTACAGCTGGCCACGCGACACGAAGAACTCCACCGCCATGGTGCCGATGTAGTCGAGCTTTTCGGCGATGCGTTCGGCCAGTTCCTCCGCCGTGTCACGCTGGCAGCCCGAGGTGCGCGCCGGCGCGATCGATACGTCGAGGATGCCGCGTGCGTGCGCGTTCTCGGCGGTCGGGAAGCATTTCACCTTGCCGTGCTCGTCGCGCGCCAGCACCACCGACACTTCGTAGTCGAGCTTGAGCATCTGCTCCAGCACGCAGGCTTCGCCCTTGAACGCCTGAAAGGCGGCGAGCGCTTCGTCGTGATTCGCGACGCGCGCCTGACCCTTGCCGTCGTAGCCGAAGCGGGCGACTTTCAGGATGCCCGGGAACAGCGTGGCCGGCGCGTTGCGCACGTCGGCCTCGGTGTTGATCGGCGCGAAGGGGGCGTGCGGGATGCCGTTGTTCGCGAGAAAGGTCTTCTCGGCAACGCGGTTCTGGCAGATCGCCACCGCATCGGCCGAGGGCCGTACCGGCACGAACTTGGCAAGGTAATCGAGGGTGCCGGCCGGCACGTTCTCGAACTCGGTGGTGATCGCGGCGCAGCCGGCGGCCAGTTGGTCCAGCGCGGCGTAGTCGTCGAAAGCGGCCTTCAGGTGGCGGTCAGCGGCGACGCCGGCCGGGCTGTTGGGGTCCGGGTCGAGCACCCAGACCTTGTAGCCCATCTCGTGGGCGGCCAGCACAAAGAAGCGGCCGAGCTGGCCACCGCCAAGCATGCCCAGGGTGGCGGGCGGGAGAATTGCGCTCATCTGCTCAGTCCGTCGGCGAGAAGTTCAGACTTCGTCGAGTTTCATGTCCAGCACGCTTTGCGTCTGCTTGGCGCGGAAGGCGTCGAGCATGATGCGCAGTCGGCTGTTTTCGTTGGCCAGCATCGCCACCGCGAAGAGGCCGGCGTTGGCCGCACCCGCTTCGCCGATCGCGAAGGTGGCAACCGGGATGCCCTTGGGCATTTGCACGATGGAGTGCAGCGAATCGACGCCCGACAGTGCCTTGCTCTGCACCGGCACGCCGAGCACCGGCACGGTGGTCTTGGCGGCCAGCATGCCCGGCAGGTGGGCGGCGCCGCCAGCACCGGCGATGATCACCTGCAGGCCGCGGTCGCGCGCCGCTTCGGCGTATTCAAACATCAAATCCGGCGTGCGGTGGGCGGAGACGACGCGCGCTTCGAAAGGCACGCCGAATTCCTTGAGGATGCGGGCGGCGGCCTGCATCGTTGGCCAGTCCGAGTTGGAGCCCATCACGATGCCGACAACGGGGTTTTCGTTCATTTCTTCGTCCAGAAAAAGCGTGGCCACGGATGGCGCGGATGCACGCGGATCAAAGCCTTGCTTGGTGCCCGTGCAAATCCGCGGCGATCCGCGTGATCCGTGGTGTGCTGTTCAGGCCTTTGCCGCGCGTTGTGCGGCAAGCAGGGTGTTGCCGAGCAGCATCGTGATCGTCATCGGGCCGACGCCGCCGGGTACCGGCGTGATCAGCGAGGCGACCTGGCTAGCGGATTCGAAATCGACATCGCCGCAGAGCTTGCCCGAGGGGAGGCGGTTGATGCCGACGTCGATGACTACCGCGCCGGGCTTGAGCATGTCGCCGGTGACGAAGTTCGGGCGGCCCACCGCGGCGACGACGATATCGGCGCGCTTTACATGGCCAGCGAGATCCTTGGTCTTGGAGTGGCACACGGTCACCGTGGCGCCGGCGGTCAGCAGCATTACCGCCATCGGCTTGCCGACGATGTTGCTGCGGCCGATCACGACCGCATCCTTGCCCTGCACCTCGACGCCGCCGACTTCCAGCATCTTCATCACGCCCCAGGGCGTGCAGGGGTAGAAGCTCTCGCGACCCTGAAGCAGCATGCCGAAGTTCTCGGCGTGGAAGCCATCGACGTCCTTGGCCGGGTTGATTGCTTCGAGCACCGCGTCTTCGTCGAATTGCTTGGGCAGGGGCAGTTGAACCAGGATGCCGTGCACGCTCGCGTCGGCATTGAGTTCGGCGATCTTCGCCAGCACCGTTTCCGGTTGCGCGTCTGCCGCGTATTCGAACTTCAGCGAGCGGAAACCGGCTTTCTCGCAGGCGGCGACCTTGTTGCGGACGTACACCGCCGAGGCGGGGTCCGAGCCGACGAGGATCACGGCGAGGCAGGGCTGGGTGCCTTGCGCGGTGAGTTGGACGGCCTTCAGCGCGATGTCTTCGCGAACCTGTTCGGCGATTGCCTTGCCATCGAGAATGCGGGCGGTCATGGGCTAAGTCCCGGAATATTCAGGAAAACCGAGCAGTTTACCATCGCGTCGCCGGGGCGGCGAGCGCTTTGTGCCCCGGCTTTCTGACCGCTTGGATGACGGGTGATTCGCTGGCGGCGCGTGCGCCGCGGTGGCAAGGCAGATGGGGCTCAGGCAAAGGCGCTGACGCGCGAAGCCGGCTGCTGCGACATCATCGGGTTGTAGGCCGATGCGACGCGCGCTTCCATGTCTTGGTAGTACGGCGTCGGGCGCGGTGCGTCGGCGTCGTAGTCGGTGTTGATTTCGTCCGGCGTGACGACGACCGTCGCGCTGAGCGAGGACGATGACGCGCTGTCGCTGCTGCCACTTGCGCTGCTCGCTGACGCCGCATAGGTCTGCGCCGTCTGGATCATCATCTGCGTGCTGACAGCCTGGCTCGACAGCTCGTTGAGCGTGTTGACGTTCTGGTTGCTGACGCCCTTTTCGGCCAGTTCGCGCTGCATCACTGCCGTGCTCATCATCATCGTTTCCGGCGAACCGGATTCGACGGTGACGCTGCGCGCGACCGGCTTCTGCTGGATCTGCGAGTACGGGTTGCTGCTGTACGAAACTGAGGAAATGGTGTTCATGGCGACCTCCAATCAAGCTGACGCCAGCTTAAGCGGAAGGCCGTGAAAGCCCCTTGTCCGCGCCGGACAGCCGTTTGTCCGGCGGGATACGGTTCGCCGTCAGCGCCGCGGTGCGTCGGCGCTCATCACCATCTGCACCAGCTCGGCCAGCGATGACACGCCCATCTTCTCCATCACGCGGGCACGATGCACCTCGACCGTCTTGATGCTGATGCCCAGGTCGTCGGCGATCTGCTTGTTGAGGCGGCCGGCAACGATCAGGTCCAGCACTTCGCGCTCGCGCGTCGTGAGCTGATCGAGGCGGCGCGCTGTTTCGGCGTCCTGGCGGCGCTGTGTGCGCTCGCTGCGCTCGGCTTCGAGACATTGCCCAATCAGCCGCAACATGTCCCGGTCGTTGAAGGGCTTCTCGATGAAGTCGACCGCACCCTTCTTCAGGGCGGATACCGCCATCGGCACATCGCCGTGGCCGGTGATGAAGATCACCGGCAGCGTGGAGTGCTGCGCCACCAGTTTTTCGTACAGTTCCAGTCCGCTCATGCCGGGCATGCGTACATCCAGCAGCAGGCAGCCGGTGAGCGCCGGGCTCCAGGCGGCGAGGAAGTCTTCGGCCGAGGCGTAGGTGGCGACTGTGTAGCCTTCGGATTCGAGCAGCCAGATCAGGGAGTCGCGCAGCGCCTCATCGTCGTCAACGATATGGACGGTCTGTTCAGGCAGGTTCGACGAGTTGTTCAAGGGCTTTCTCCGTCGGGAGGGTGAATCGGAAGATCGAGCCGCCTTCGGGGTTGCTGTCCACCCAAAGACGTCCGTTGTGGAATTCGATGATCGAGCGGCAGATGTTCAGGCCCATGCCCATGCCGTCGCTCTTGGTGGTGTAGAAGGCGTTGAAGAGCTTCTCGCGGTCTTCCGCGCTGATGCCGTGGCCGTGATCCAGCACCGACACCTCGATCGTGTGTTCGGTCACGCGCGCCGTTACCGTCAGCACGCGGCGGTCCTCTTCGCTGTCCTTCATCGATTCGATGCCGTTCTTGACGAGGTTCAGCACCACCTGCTCGATCATGATGCGGTCCGCGAAGATCGGCGGCAGGTCTGGCGTGATGCGGTTGTCGATGCGCGCACCGTGCTTGCGCGCGTCGATTTCGGCAAAACCCAGCGCGTCTTCGACGATGTCCGAGAGGCGCACTGCGCCCCGTTGCGGCTCGCTCTTGCGCACGAAGTCGCGGATGCGCCGAATGATCTTGCCGGCGCGGTCGGCCTGGTGCGCGGCCTTCTGCATCGCCACCAGCAGTTCTTCCGGTTTGTAGCGCCCGCTCTGCAGCCGGTTCACGCAACCCGAGCTGTAGTTCGCAATCGCCGAGAGCGGCTGGTTCAGTTCGTGCGCCAAGGTCGACGCCATCTCGCCCATCGTGATCAGGCGTGAGGTGCGCTGCAGGCGTTCCTCCTGCTGGCGGTTGAGCTCTTCAACCGTCTTGCGGTCGGTGATGTCGGTGGCGACCGCCATGCGCACCACGCGGCCATCGACCCAGCGCGTCGCGCGTTCGCGTACATGGAACCAGCGCGCGGAGATCGGGTGCTGCAATTCGCCATCGAAGAGTTCGCGTGGCAGCTGCGTGGCAGTCAGCCGGCGCGGGTCGACTGGGTAGTCGCCCAGCTCCGGTTGCGGTAGTGCCAAGCTGTGCGTGGTGCGGCCGATCGCGTCGAGGCCGAAGTCGGCGAGGAAGGCGCGGTTGGCGTAGAGGATTGCGTCGCTCTGAACATCGGCCACGAACACCGCGGTATCGAGGCCGTCCAGCACCGCGACGAAGCGCTCATGCGCTGCGCCCAGCTCAGCCTGAATGCGTTTGGATTCGGTGATGTCGCTCATCGCGGCCATCCAGCCGGTCTGTTCGCCGGCCGCGTCCACCAGCGGCGACACCATCAGGCGCGAGTAACCGTAGCTGCCGTCCTTGCGCCGGATGCGCAGTTCGAAGCCGTCGGCCGGCGCGTCGCCAGACAGGGACTGCATCAGATGCTGACGCTGCTGGTCGATTTCGTCTTCCGGCCAGTACGGGAAGGGTTCCTCGATGCCGACCAGCTCTTCTTCCGAATAGCCGGTCAGCTGGCAGAAGGCGCGGTTGACATAAATAATGCGGCCCTTCATGTCGGTCGCGCGCAGGCCGGTCAACACCGATTCTTCCATCGCCTTGCGGAAGGCGGATTCGGCGCGCCAGGCGTCCTCGGCGGCCTTGCGGTCGGTGACGTTGTGCGCCACCGCGTAGATCACACGTTCGCCCGCCACCGGGTTGGCGCTCCATACCAGCCACTTGTAACGGTCATCGGCGCACTTCATGCGCGCCTCGAAAGTGGCGGGGCGGCCCTCGGCCAGTAGCCGCATCTGTTCGCGTGCGCTGTCGAGGTCTTCCGGGTGCACCAGTTCCAGCAGTTGCCGGCCGACCATATCGTCGGCGGCGTAGCCGAGGATGCGCTCGAAAGCCGGGTTGAGGCGGCGGTAATGGCCGTCCAGCGTCATCGTGCACAGCACGTCGAGCGACAGGTTGAAGATGCGGTCGCGCTCCTTCTCTACCTTGATCCGGCGCAGCATGTGGCCGCGCTGTGCCCAGAGGCTCCAGAACACCAGCACCGAGAGCCCGATGATCAGCGATACCGGCAGCGCGCTCGGTAGCTCCGCCTCGCCGCGGAAGGCGGTTGCGCGCAGCGCGAGGCCGTTGCCAGGCGGGTCGAAGACGATCAGCGACGACAGCGAGGAGTCGGTCGCGTTGGTCGAGGTGGCGTTGCTCGCGAGTGGTTCGCCGTTGCCGTCAGTGAGCACGAGGCGGTACTTGTCGGAGAACCATGAGGGCACCAGGTGGTGCAGCAGGCCATCGACCGAATACACCGCGGCCACCATGCCCCACGGCGAGCGCCCGCGTTGCACCGGGATGAACACTTCGACCAGTGCGCTGCCGCTGGCGCCGCGATAGGGCTGGCCATAGGCGGCACGGCCGATCTCGCGCGCATGGCGGGCGACCTGGCCTTGCTCCGGCGTCATCGCATCGCCCGGCAGCCAGTCCGTGGTGTCGAAGGGGGCTGTCCAGCGCACCTTGCCGCTGGTGTCGATCCACACGACGTTCAGCAGCTCCGGGTTGTTCGCCAGATACTGGTTGGTGCGCAGCTGGAAGGAGTCGGCGTCCACCGTCCCGGCGGCAATGTCGCGCGTCAGCTCGTTGAGGAAGTCTTCGTTGGCGACAAAGTGGGTGCGCATCGTGCGCTCGGCCCACTGCACATCGCGTCCCAAGGCGTTGCGCTCGACGAGTTCTTCCTGCGTCTGCAGCATCCAGACGACAGTAAGCATGGCGAGTGCGAACACCACCACGGCCACGTAGGGGGCGGTGGTAAAGAGTTCGAGGCGACTTGCGCCTTCCTTGCCGGAACGGGGCAGAATGTTCATCTTGGAATCTGGGCGCCGGGGGGCATTGTCCGGGTTCGCCTGCGGCCGGCGATTGGGGTTTCCCCCTCACGGCGCCGCAGAGACAGAAGAATAGCGGAGGAGAGCGCTCTTGATCGCATCCGTGCTGCGTGTTTTCGCCTTGTATCTGCTGTTGTCGCCGTGCTGGGCGGCGGATTCGATCCGGATCGGCGTGTCCGGCCCTTTTACGGGCGGCTCCAGCCCGATGGGGCTCTCGATGCGCGACGGCATCCGCATTGCGGCTGCCGAGATCAACGCCGCGGGCGGTGTGCTGGGGCGGCCGATTGAGCTGGTTGAGCGCGACGACGAGGCGCGCAACGAACGCGGCGTGGCGGTCGCACAGCAATTGATTGGCCAGGACAAGGTCGTCGCGACGGTCGGCATTGTGAATACCGGCGTCGCGCTGGCGAGCCAGCGCTACTACCAGTCCGCACGTGTGCCGGTGATCACTGCCGTGGCGACCGGCTCGCTGATCACCCGCCAGTTTCTGCCACCGGCCTACGCCGACAATTACGTCTTCCGCCTCTCCTGCGCTGACGCGCTGCAGGCCGCGATGATGGTGGACGAGGCGGTCGAGCGGCGGCGCTTCACGCGCATCGCGATCCTGCATGACGCAACCAACTACGGGCAGCTCGGCCGCAATGATCTGGAGCGCGCACTAGAGAAGCGCGGCCTGCGCGCCGTGGCGGTCGAACGCTACAACCCGGGTGATGTGGACCTCTCCGCGGCCGTATTGCGTGCCAAGCGCGCCGGCGCCGAGGTGCTGCTGACCTACGGCATCGGCCCAGAACTCGCCCGCATCGCGAATGCGGCGGCGAAGTTAGGTTGGAAAGTGCCGATGGTTGGCAGCTGGACGCTGTCGATGTCCACCTTCATCGACAGCGCCGGGCCGAATGCCGAGGGCGCACGGATGCCGCAGACCTACCTAGTTGACGATCCGCATCCGCGGGCGCAGGCCTTCCGCGAGGCCTGGCAGAAAGCAGTGGGTTCGGACCGCATGCTGTCGCCGTCTGCCGCGGCGCAGGGCTACGACGCGCTGCGCCTGCTCGTGGCGGCGATTCGCCAGGCGGGCAGCACCGAAGGGCCGAAGATCCGCGAAGCACTGGAGGATCTGCGCGACCCGGTCGAAGGCGCGCTGATGAGCTATCAGCAACCGTTCTCCGTCAGCGATCACGAGGCGATCAAGAGTAGCCGCATGGCCTATCTTGCCGAAGTGCGGCGCGGGCAGATCGTGTTTGCCTACGAAGACGATCGCAAACGGGCTGCGGCCCGCTGATTATTTTCCTTGAAGACGGATGTCCCTTCGTTGGCCGCTTTGGCTCGACCGCTCTGGCGTGGGAGGCTGGTGTCGCTCACCCCGTTCGACTGCGTTTTTTGACAAATGTTGCGCTGCATCAACTACTTGCAAACGCTCGTTTGATGTTGGGGGCTTGCCTGTTTGAGCAATTTTCTATTGCACGATGCGGTAAGCTGTTTTATCTTCTGAAAAGTAACGCCGATTTCCCGCTGGCCGCTGCTTCAGCCACGGATTAAGCTAGAACTGCGCGCGCCTACGATGGACCGCCGCAGGACTGGATACGCAACCGCCGCCCACCGAGGCGGCGGGTTTTTTGATTGCCCGAATCAAACGAGGAAGGAGATCGCACCGATGGCCTCTTTGCCCAACGTGCTGCTGCAGTCCGACATCGACGCGCAGGAGACGAAGGAGTGGCTTGAAGCGCTCGCCGGCGTGCTGGCCCAGGAAGGACCTGAGCGCGCCCATTACCTGATCGAGCGCCTGATCGAAGCGGCGCGCGAAGATGGCGCCGACATTCCGTACAGCGCCAACACCGCATACATCAACACCATCCCGGCTGAACAACAGCCGAAGTACCCGGGTGACACCACGATCGAAAGCCGCATTCAGGCTTTCCTGCGCTGGAACGCCATGGCGATGGTGGTGCGCGCGAACAAGGACACCAACGTCGGCGGCCACATCGCCTCCTACGCGTCTGCCGCGACGCTTTATGACGTGGGCTTCAACTGGTTCTGGAAGTCGCCTTCCAATCCGGACGGTGGCGACCTGATCTTCTTCCAGGGGCACTCGATCCCCGGCGTGTATGCCCGTGCGCACATGCTCGGCCGCCTGACCGACGAGCAGCTCGACAACTTCCGCCAGGAAACCTCGGGCAAGGGCGTGTCGTCCTACCCGCACCCCTGGCTGATGCCGGATTTCTGGCAGTTCCCGACCGTGTCGATGGGCCTCGGCCCGCTGCAGGCCATCTACCAGGCCCGCTTCATGAAGTACCTCGACAATCGCGGCCTCGCCAAGACCGAAGGCCGCAAGGTCTGGGCCTTCCTCGGCGACGGCGAGATGGACGAGGTCGATTCGATGGGCGCGATCGGCGTGGCCGGCCGCGAACAGCTCGACAACTTGGTCTTCGTCGTGAACTGCAACCTGCAGCGTCTCGACGGCCCGGTGCGCGGCAACGCCAAGATCATCCAGGAACTGGAAGCCGAATTCCGCGGCGCCGGCTGGAACGTCATCAAGGTCATCTGGGGCACGCACTGGGACACGCTGCTGCAGCGTGACAAGGCGGGCATCCTGAAGAAGCGCATGATGGAAGCGGTGGACGGCGAGTACCAGACCTTCAAGTCGAAGGACGGTGCCTACGTTCGCGAGCACTTCTTTAACACGCCGGAACTCAAGGCCCTGGTCGCCGACTGGACCGACGACGACATCTGGCGCCTGAACCGCGGCGGCCACGATATCTTCAAGGTGTTCGCAGCCTACAAGGCCGCCACCGAGCACAAGGGCCAGCCGACGCTGATCCTCGCCAAGACCATCAAGGGCTTCGGCATGGGCTCTTCGGGTGAAGCGCAGAACATCACCCACCAGCAAAAGAAGATGAATCACGAATCGCTGCTGCGCTTCCGTGACCGCTTCGAGATCCCGGTGCCGGACGACAAGGTCGACGAGATGCCGCTGGTGAAGTTCGAGGAAGGCTCGCCCGAGCTGACCTACATGCGCCAGCGCCGCATGGACCTCGGCGGTTATCTGCCGAGCCGTCGCGTCAAGGGCGATACGCTGCAAGTGCCGGCGCTGAGTGCGTTCGATGCGCAGCTGAAAGCGTCCGGCGAAGGCCGCGAGTTCTCGACCACGATGGCCTTTGTCCGCATCCTCAACACGATGCTCAAGGACAAGAACATCGGCCGCCACGTCGTGCCGATCGTGCCGGATGAGTCCCGCACCTTCGGTATGGAAGGCATGTTCCGTCAGTTCGGCATCTGGAACCAGTTCGGCCAGAAGTACGTGCC
>NZ_JAYRDJ010000049.1:0-30305 GCF_041909475.1 Niveibacterium sp.
GAGGACTGTCTGAGGCCCGCAGGGCCGAGTTCCGCAGCCGCCCGACTTCGCGAGCACGCGAGGGAAGTCAGGCGCGTGCGCCTGACCGCGAACGCCGGGTCGCCTTTTCTTGGTTACTTCTTTTGGCGAAGCAAAAGAAGTAACACGCCCGCCGGGGGCGGGACCCCGGCCAACGCGCAGTTGACCGGCGATGGCACCAATCGCGAGCCGCAACCCTCAATCGTCGAACCTAGCTTTGGGGCTCGCCACGCGCAGGCCAAGCCAAGTATTCATCCAAGGAGGCTTGATCAATGACGCACCCGACCGCCCAGACCATGAGCGCCGCGCTGCTCTTGGCCCTGCTCGCACTACCCGCGTGCCGCGACTCGGCCAAGGTGGCTGCAGAACAAACCGCCATCGAGCAAGGCAAGGCCGCCATGGCGTACTGGGAAAACAAATGCAAGACCGTGGCCGGTGAAAAGATCTACCGCAAGGTTGAAGGTGTAGAGGGGATCTTGCTGCTTAAGGTGCGGCACAAGGCATCGGACCCGGAGTGGTATGACCGGAACTTCGCCGGCGCGGCGTTTGCACGAGAGCGGCAAGCAGACGGATACATCGAATCCTTCCTTGGGTACGAACACAGTAGCGGCGGCCGCGGGTACATCAATTCGACGCCCTCCCATGAGCCTGGCTACCGCTACGTCGACGTGATAGACGAGAAGGATGGGACGCGTTACCGCTACACAGTTCGGCGAGAGCGCGATCTCAAAGCCAAGACTGAATGGTGGGATGTATTTCTTGATCGAGTTCCGGCGCCGGACCCCGCGCCGCGCTATGCCGTGACCTACGAAGACCACGTGATCCCCGAAGAACGGGCGCTAGGTGTCGCGAGCAGCACCCTCAAAGTGATCGACACCCAGACCAACGAGTTGCTGGCCGAACGCACGGTCTACGCCGTGACCGGCGGATTCGAAGCGCACAGCAGTACGCCACCCTGGCTGGTGGCCAAGGTTTGTCCAATCCAGCCGGGGGACTCCACCGCTGAGACCCGCCTTTTCGCAGATCAGGTGCTGATTCCAGCGCGGACGGAACAGAAATGACGCCCGACGCCGCCCTCCCCGACGGCTTTGCCCACCACATCACCCGCTGGGCGCAGCGCGCCGGCGCCAGCGAGCCCGCCGTCGCCCTCGCCGAAGCCGCCGCGCGGCTGGTGTCGGCGGCCACCGCCGACGGTCATGTCTGCGCCCATGTGGATGGGCTGCTGCCGCCGTGGCAGGCGATGCCACCGGATGAGCTGCACGCCGCGCTGCTGGCAACCGGCGTGGTGGCGGACGACGCCTCCGCCGAGCCAGCGCCCCTGTTCGCCGATGGCAGCGGCCGCCTGTACCTGTGGCGTTACCACGACTACGAGCGCCGCCTCGCGAGCGCCTTGCATGCACTGGCGCAGCCGTTTGCGCTGGCCGATGCCGATATCGCGCGCCTGCGCGCCCAGATCGACCAGCTCTTCCCGGCCGACGCACAACGCAGCGGACCGGACCGGCAGAAGCTGGCCGCGGCACTTGCGCTGCAAGGCGGGCTGACGGTGATTTCCGGCGGGCCGGGCACCGGGAAGACGCACACCGTGGTCGGCCTGCTCGCGGCCCTGCTGACGCTACAACCGGACACACGGGTCGCGCTCGCAGCGCCCACCGGCAAGGCAGCCGCGCGGATGATGGACACCCTGCGTCGCCGCACCGCGGATCTGCCCGCGGCGATCCGTGAACGCTTGCCGACCGAGGCGTGGACGATCCACCGCCTGCTCGGTGTCACCAGCGAGGCCGGGCGCTTCCGCCACCATCGCGATAACCCGCTGCCGATCGATGCCTTGGTGGTGGACGAAGCCTCGATGCTGGATCTGGCGCTGGCGACGCGGCTGGTCGAAGCGATGCCCACCGGCGCACGGCTGATTCTGCTCGGCGACAAGGATCAGCTTGCGGCGGTGGAGGCCGGCGCCGTGTTTGCCGAGCTCTCTGCCGGGCAGCGCTTCAGCGATCGGCGCGCGGCCGAACTCGCGACCCTTGTCGGAGGTGAGCCCGACGCCCTTCGCGACATCGCCAGCGGCGTTGCACCGCTGCCGGACTCGGTGGTGTGGCTGACCGAAAGCCGCCGCTTCCTCGCAGACTCCGGCATTGGCCGGCTCGCATCAGACATCAACGCCGGCCGCGGTGTGGAGGCTCTGGCCTGGATGCAGGCAGGCACCGACGAGTCGGTACGCTGGATCGATGACGCAGGCGACGCGCCCAGCGCGGCGAGCCTGGCGGCCGTGCTTGCGGGCTATGCGCCCTACTTCGAGGCGCTGCTTGACGAGGCGTCTGGTCATGACCCGGCCGTGTTGATGCGCGCGCTCGATCGCTTCCGCGTGCTGTGCGCGGTGCAGGCGGGGCCGCGCGGCGTGATGGCGATCAACGAATTCGTTGCACAACGCGTGCGCCGGCTGACCACGCCGGCCAGCAGCAACCCGTGGTACCGAGGCCGTGCGGTGATGATCCTGCGCAACGACTATGCGCTGCGGGTGTTCAACGGCGACATCGGCCTCTGTGTGCCGGGGCCGGACGGCGAGTTGGCCGTCGCCTTCCCCGATAGCGATGGCACCTGGCGTCGGCTGACGCCCAGCCGCCTGCCCGAACATACCGACGCCTTCGCGATGACGGTGCACAAATCGCAGGGCTCCGAGTTCGAGCGCGTGCATCTGCTGCTGCCGGCCAGCGCCGCAGCAGTGATGACGCGCGAGCTGGCCTACACCGCGGTGACGCGAGCCGCGTCCGCGGTCGAGATTTCCGGCAACGGTGAGATTTTCATCGCGGCTTGCGCGCAACCCACGCTGCGGCGGAGCGGGCTGGGGCGGCAGTTGATGCAAGGCTCGCACTGACGGGCCAGAGCACCGGCATTTCGGGCTGGCGGCACACGCCCGGCTTGGCCATACTCAGTTGGACAACGCAGCCTGACAGCGCCTGAGCGCACACCGCGAGCGGAGGGTTCGAAATGCCAACAAGCGCCGGTTATTCGGGCACGCCGCTGGCGAAGAAGCTCGGCATCAAGGCATCGAGCCGGATCTATCTCGTCGGCGCACCTGAGGGCTTCGTCGCCCTGCTCGACCCGCTGCCTGCCGAGGTGGTATTCGAAAGTGCCGCCGGGCCGCAGGTGGACATCGCACATGTATTCGCGACCGAACGCGTGGCGCTGGATCGACAACTCGCCGCACTGCGCGCCGCGATGCGCGACGACGCGGCGGTGTGGGTGTCGTGGCCGAAGAAGGCCGCCAAGGTGGCGACCGACATCACCGAGGACACGATCCGCGAACTCGCGTTGCCGCGCGGCTATGTGGATATCAAGGTCTGCGCGGTGTCGGAAGTGTGGTCCGCGCTCAAACTGGTCGTGCGAAAGGCCCTTCGCTGACCATGCAAACCGGAAACCGGCGCCGCAGTTGAACCCGGCATTCGTGAGGTCCATGCGGCGCCGTGTGCCCAAGGCATCGCACCGACGGCGCGCGTGTGCGCGACCTCACTGACCCGCACAAAGCCCGAACCCGCAGGACTGGCTGACCGAACTCAACCAGCCCCAGCGGGTTCCCGTACCCTGAGCGGCCCCTGAGGCGCCGCGCTCAGCCCATCCGCTTCGCGAACTCGTCGATCAGCGCATGCAGGGTCGCGAGGTTGGTGGCGCGGGCGAGTATGTCGTCCGACACCTTGGTTGCTTCTGCCGCGCTGAGCTTGCCGCGCGCGATCGCCCACACGATACGCGGCGTCATCAAGCGGTGCAGATCGTTGAGCGCGAGATCCAGATTCGGCGTGCCTTCACGCGGGAAATCACTGTCGTACGGCGGCGTCAGCTCCGGCGCGTCGGTGCGGGGCGTTGTGCGCTGGAACACGGCCTCGAAGGTCGGTGCACGGTCGGTGCGGTCGCCCAGTGCCCAGGCGGATTTCGGAACGCCGTACCAGTGCAGCAGCGTGGCGAGAATCGAGGTCGAGTCGTAGTGCACCGGCGTCGATGAGCGGAAGACCGTCTTCTCCTTGATCCACGGCGACACCAGGATGGTCGGCACCCGCACGCCCATCATGTCGAAGCGGTAACCATCCACGACGTCGTTCGGCCAAGGGTTCTCGGCGTACGGCGGCGCCGCATGGTCGTAGATGCCGCCGTGCTCATCAAAGGTGATGACGAACAGCGTCTCGTTCCACGCCGGCCCCGCCTTCATCGCGTTGAACAGTTCGTTGAGCGCCTGCTCGCCAGGAATGACGTCCGGCCCCGGGTGGTAGGACGTGGTGCCCGCCGAGCCGACCCAGACCGGCTCCAGGAAACTGAATGCGGGCAGCGTGCCGGCGCGCGCGTCGGCCTTGAACTGTTCGATGCTCGCGATGTGCGCAGAGGGATTCGCGTCCACCGAGGGAATCTGCCCCTGCAGGTACAGGTGGTAGGTGTGGACGAAGCCCATCCACTCGATCGAGTTATAGATCTTCCAGTCGGTGTAGCCGTTGGTCCACAGCACCTTCCAGACCGACTGGCGATGCCAGGTATCGGGCCAGTCGACATACTGGGTGCCGTTCTGGAAGTTGTTGAGTTGGCCGAGCGCGGAGCCCGAGAACGCAAACGCGCGGTTCGAATCGGTCGCGCCCGGCATCGAACTGAACCAGGCGTCGGACACCGCGTAGTGCTTGGCAAGGCCGTTGAGCACCGGCAACTGTGTGGGACTGTAGGTCAGCATCACCGAATCGGATGCGTTGTTCCACACGAAGCCGCCCATGTCCGGCTTCGCGCGCTCGGCGTAGCCGTGCGGGTTCTTGTAGAAGTACTGGCGCATCACGTCGGAATGGTCGTGGTACGGGTCCACGGTGAGGAAGTCGAGCGACCAGTCGTCGCTCAGCTTGCCGTCCTTGTACTGGCTCAGATAGACCTTGCGCTCGGCGCCCTTGTCGTCGGTGCCGATGTTGAACATCTCCGTGCTCGCGCCGTCGAAGGGCGCGTCGTTGCCGACGAAGTGGATACCCGCCTCGCCCTTCTCGTACAGCCAACCGCAGACGTGGTCGAAGGAGCGGTTCTCGAGCATCAGGTAGACGACGTGCTTGATCTTGTCGCGCATGAAGTCGACCGTGCCCGGCACCGCCTTGCGCTGCTCGCAGACCGGGCGCAGAGACTGGATCGCAGTGAGCGTCGTATGCGCATCGAAGTCCGCAGGCAGCACGCCACTGCGCACCGGCCCGGTGAGCGGATTGGCCGCGCGCGGGTCGAAGCGCCACAGGCGGTAGCTGCGATCGGCGGGCACCCAGTCCAGAACGTGCTCGCCGATCGCAACCAACTGGTGGCCCGCGTCGATGTCTTCCCAGCAGCCATGCTGGATGCTCGGCCGCGCGAGCGGGAATTCGTTGCCCGGATCGAAACTCCAGACCCAGTAGTCGCCGGTCCCAGGTACGCGATCGAGCACATAGTTGCCGAACGGGATCAGCTCATGGCCCGCCTCGATCGAGTCGAAGGCGCCCTGCGGTGAGTAAGGCACCGGCAGCGGATCGGTCTGGCAGGGCGCGAGCGGGTTAGGGTCGAAATTCCACAACTGGAAAGTGCCACGCCCCGCTTGCGGAATCAGGTTGAGGACGAAGCCGCCCATCGGCACCAGCATCAGGTTCTTGCCGGAGTCGAAACTCTTCGCGGCACCGTTGGGGTTGCCGAAGTCCGGCCGCGACCACCAGAACTTGGGCTTCGGCCACAAGCCCTTCTGCACCGGCGCGCCGGCGAGCGGATCGTCGCTGGCGGGGTCGAACTCGAACAGCCGGTACGGGAAGCTTGCCTGATAGGCCTCCAGCGCCACCGGCCCCCATTCGAGCAGGTAGCGCCCGATCGACAGGATCTGGTGGCTGTGATCGAACTTGGCGCCGGGTTTCAGCGGCATGCGCTGCAGCAGATCGGCGCCATCCAGACTGATGCGCCACATCGCATAGGCGTCGTCGGCATCGGAACGGCTGATCAGATAGTCGTGCGAAACAGGCACGGCAGGGCTGTGCGTGGTCATCGTTGTTCTCCGCAGGGGGCCGCGCGCGCTGCACAGCCGTGTTGTTATGGTGTCGCGCACTCGCGGCGCGATCCGTTTCAGCTTAGCAGGCGCGTGTGAAATCGAGCCGTTTTTGCGCCACATCCCTGGCGTGAAAATTACCTGGACGCTCGGCGATGAAGCTGAGCACCCAGCACGCAGGCACCGATCACTGCAGCGCGAGCGAAGGCCGCCGACGCGAAGCGGAAACCCTGCGTGCTAACCTCAAACGAACAATGTCTGGCTCGGGGAGGATTCAGGGGTGTTCTGGTATTTCGGCTACGGCTCGAACATGGATCTGCGCTCGTTGCGCGCCAAGGGCGTGGAACCCCAGCAATCCATGCGCGCGGTGCTGCGCGGTTGGCGCCTGCGCTTCAACGTGCACCACTTCTTCCGCCATGAAGGCGGCGTCGGCAATATCGAGCCGAGCACCGCCGCCAGCGACCATGTCTGGGGTGTGCTGCACCTTTGCGAGCCACATCACCTCGCCCTGCTCGATGCCGCCGAAGCTTACGGCCACGGCTACGACCGCATCACAGTGCAGGTGGAGACCGAACAGGGCCTGCAGGCGGCCACCGCCTACGTCGGCATTCCTTCGTTCATCGACGAACAATGCCGGCCGACACGGCGCTACCTGAACATCCTGCTCAAGGGCGCCGAGGCGTCCGGCCTCGACCCGGCCTACATTGAGGCGCTGCGCGAAACGCCAATTCATGTGAAGAAGCCGGTGCAGCCCTTCACGCCGCCTGCTGGCGACTACCCGGTATTCGATGCCGCAAGCCTGGCGCTGCAGCCGCTTTACACGGCCCTTGCCGGCTCTGTGTTCGATATGGCCGACGCACGCTGGCAGCACGACTTCCTGAAGGGCTTCTTCGGCGGACGCGACATGACGCTGTTCCACCTCAAGCGCCTCGATCACTCCGATGGCAGCGAGACGCTGGACGACATCCGCTACAACCGGCTGACGCCGGCTCAGCGCCTCTACCTCGACGAATACCTGCACGCCTACAGCGACGAGTACCGATACGTCGGTCGCTACCGATACGACTGATGCTTCGGCGCGCGAGCGCGCGGTTCCGGCGTCTTTTGCGATTGCGGCAGTTACTGCCACGAAGTACCCTGTAGCCCCTGACAATCGTGAGGTTTTTTGCCATGGATCAATACGCACCACCCCTGCCGCACGGCCCGCTGGAAGAGGTGTTCCCCGACGTGTTCTTCGTCACCGGCACGATGAAGACCGAGCTGATGAACGCCCACTGGCACTTCAGCCGCAACATGACGGTGGTGCGCGATGGCGACGAACTCACGCTGATCAACTCGGTGCGGCTCGACGACGCCGGCCTGGCACAGCTCGAAGCGCTCGGTCAGGTCGCGAACCTCGTCAAGATCGGTTCGCTGCATGGCCGCGACGACGCCTTCTACAAGGCACGCTACGGTGCGCGTTTCTGGGCCCTGCCCGGCATGCAGCACGAAGGCGGCTTGGTCGCCGATGCCGACCTGGTAGCCGGCGGTAAAGTGCCGTTCAAGGGCTGCAGCGTGTTCGAATTCAAGACCACCAAATTGCCGGAAGCCATCCTGCACGTCGACCGCGCTGGCGGCATCCTGGTGGCCTGCGACGCACTGCAGAACTGGGTACAGCCCGACAACTTCTTCTCGAACGACTCGCGCAACATGATGGCCGGCATGGGCTTCTTCCAACGTGCGAACTTTGGCCCGGTGTGGATGCAGGTCAGCGAACCGAAGGTGGATGATTTCTCTCGCCTGCGCGAACTCAGCTTCAAGCACGCCCTGTGCGGGCACGGCGAACCGCTGCGCGACATCGCAGCGGAAGCCTACGGCGCGCGTATTGCGCAGGTCTTTGCGGGCTAAGGCTCGCAACTCATCGCGCACCCCTGCATGCCCGCGCCCGAGCTCTCCGGCTACCAGATCGGCGCGGCACTGCATCAGTCCCGTGTGCGTTCGGTCTTCGAGGCAATACGCCTCGAAGACAATGCACCCCTGATCATCAAGACGCTTTCAGCCGAGTATCCCGGCAAGCAAAGCGTTGCCGAGTTGCTGCGCGAGTTCCAGGTTACGCTGCGCTTGCAGCCGGTTGAAGGCGTCATCCGCGTACATGGTCTGGAGCCGCACGGAAACGGGAACCTGGCGGTCGTATTCGAGCGTTTCGGCCACCCGCTCGCCCATCGGATCGCCTCGCAGCGCGGCGCCGACGTGCCACTGGATCTGTTCTTCGACGTCGCGATCCGCGTGGCAGAGACGATTGGCCATGTGCACGAATTCGATGTCGTCCACAAGAACATCCAGCCCCACAGCATTCTGCTGAACGACGCGGGCGCAATCCGGCTGATCGACTTCGGCATCTGGTCCGAGCTCTCGCGCGAGCGGCCCAACTATGCGCATTCCCGGCGTATCGAAGGCGTGCTGCCGTACATATCGCCCGAGCAGACCGGGCGCATGAACCGCGATCTGGACTACCGCTCGGACTTCTATTCGCTGGGTGTCACGCTCTACGAACTGCTGACTGGTACGCTGCCCTTTCAGGCATCGTCAACGCTCGAATGGGTACATGCCCACATCAGCGCGGCGCCCCGCTCGCCGAGCGATGTGCGGCGTGGCATTCCGGACGCGGTGTCGGCAATCGTACTGAAGCTGCTCGCAAAGAATGCGGAGGATCGCTACCAGAGCAGCTACGGATTGATCGCCGACCTGCAACGCTGCCAGCGCGCCTTGTCGCAGACCGGTTCGGTGCCCAGCTTCGCCTTGGGCGAACGCGACGTCTCACGCAAGTTCCAGATTCCGCAGAAGCTCTACGGCCGCGAACCGGAACTCGCAACGCTGCTCGCCCTGTTTGAGCATGTGGCGACCGGCGCCACCGAGTTCTGCATGGTGTCCGGTTACTCGGGCATCGGCAAATCGGCGCTGGTCAATGAGATCGCCAAGCCGCTCGTGCGGCGCAACGGCTATCTGATCCAGGGCAAGTTCGACCAGTTCCATCGCAGCACCCCTTACTCGGCCGTCGGGCTGGCGCTGCGCAGTCTGGTGCCGCAGTTGCTGGCGGAGCCGGAAGCGCGCACCGCAGCGCTGCGCGAGCGGATTCTCGCCGCGGTGGCGCCAAACGCGCGGCTACTGACCGACCTGATGCCGGAACTCGAACGCATCATCGGCCCGCAACCCGCCGTGCCGGAGCTACCGCCCACCGAGGCGCAAAACCGTTTCCAGATCGCACTGCTCAACTTTATCCGTGCGATCACGGCCGAGCAGCCGCTCGTGATCTTCCTCGACGACCTGCAGTTCAGCGACGCATCGTCGTTGAACCTGATCCGGTGGCTCGCAAGCGCGCGCGAGCTGACCCGATTGCTGTTCATTGGCGCCTACCGTAGCAATGAAGTCGACGTGGGTCACCCGCTGCGGCTTGCGCTCAACGAGGTCGAAGAATCCCGCACGATCCACGAATTGCCGCTGCGCCCCCTGGAGCAAGCATCGGTGGAGCAGCTCGTGGCCGACACGCTGGGTTGTGCGCCGGCCGACAGCGCCCCGCTCGCCGCGTTGCTACACGACAAGGCACAAGGCAACCCGTTCTTCCTTACCGAGATGCTGCGGACGCTGGAGCAATCTCGCGCGATCCGCTTCGCGCCGGAGATTGGTCGCTGGCGCTGGGACATGGCCGCCGTGCAGCAGAGCGGGCTCAGCGGGAACGTGGTCGACCTCGTGGTTGCCAACCTGCGCAAGCTGGCACCCGATACCCAGCGCGTGCTGCAGCTCGCCGCCTGCATCGGCAGCCGCTTTGACCTGCGCACCCTTGCGGTGATCCACCAGCGTTCGATGGATGCGACCAGTGCGGCATTGATGCCCGCACTCAAGCGCCACATGGTGATCCCGTTGCAGGATGACTACAGGCTCTTCGGCGCCGCTGGCGCGGGCGAAATCCCCGCTGACGATGCCGCAGCGCTGAACCCGGTCTACCGCTTCCAGCACGACCGCGTGCAACAGGCCGCCTACGCACTGATCGACGAAGACCAGAAGCAGGCCGTGCACCTCTCGGTCGGCAGGCTGATCCTGCAGCACGCCGATGCCGACGAGCGCGAGGCTCGCCTGATCGACATCGCGGACCACCTCAACGAAGGTCGCCGACTGATCGACGATCCCGCCGAACGCCTCACGCTGGCGCGCCTGAACCTGGCGGCAGGCATCAAGGCGCAACGATCGTCAGCCTACGAGTCGGCGCTCGAATATCTGCGCATCGGCCAATCGCTGCTGCCGCAGGACGCGTGGGACAGCGAATACGAACTGGCGAAGGCGCTTGCGACCGAGTTGCAGCAATGTGCCTACCTCACCGCGCGCTACGACGAGGCCGAAGCCGGCATCGAACAGCTGCTCGCGCGTGCCCGCACTGCGCTTGAGAAAGCGGACATCCTCTCGATGCGCACGCGGCAATATGCAACCACAGGGAAGATGACCGAGTCGATCCGCGCCGCCATCATGGGGCTCTCGCTCCTCGGCATGCGCATCACGGACAACCCGGATCGGGCCGCCATCCAGCGTGAAAAAGCGGCGGTCAAGCGCAACCTGGGCGGGCGACCGATCGCATCGCTGATCGACGCCCCACCGCTGACCGACCCGGCAAAGAAGGTCGCGATCCGCTTGCTGATGGAAATTTTCCCCGCCGCCTTCCTCTCCGGCAGCGGGAACCTGTTCCCCTTCCTGGTGCTGAAGTCGGTGAACATCTCGCTGCAAAGCGGCAACAGCCCGGAGGCGGCATTCACCTACGCCGCCTACGGCATGTTGCTGTGTGGCGTGCTCGACGACCCCGCGACCGGCTACGCCTACGGCCAGCTTGCGGTAGCGATGAACGACCGCTTCGACGACATCACGCTTAAATCGCGCGTGCTGTATGTCTACACGATGTTCGTGCACCACTGGAGCCAGCACTGGTCCAGCATGACGTCCTGGTTCCGGCGTGGCATCGAATCGGGCTATCAATCCGGCGACCTGCTCTATCTCGCCTACAGCGCGCAGGACTGCATCATCTGGGATCCGAAACTGGATCTGGAAACCGCCGAGCAGGAGCACGCCGATTTCCTCACCATCGTGCGCGACTGCGCGTATCACGATTCGCTCGATTCCGGCACGCTGTTCCTGCAGATGCAGCGCAACTTCCTCGGCCGCACCGAAGCGCTGTGCTCAATGAACGACCCCGGCTTCGATGAACAGCGCTGCCTGCAGGGCATGCTGCAACGGCGCTTCATGACCGGCGTGGCGAACTACCACATCTACAAGGCGGAGATCTGCAGCCTCTACGGCGAATACGCCGAAGCGCTCAAGCATGTGCGCGCGCAGGACAAGCTGATGGCCTCGGCAATGTCGCTGCCCCAGTTGGTGCGCTTCCAGATCGCCGCCTTCATCACGCTCAGCAGCCTCTTCCCGCAGATGGATGAGGCCGAACAAGCCGAAACGCGCAAGCGCCTGAACGCAGATCTGCGCCGCATGCGCCGCTGGGCCGCGCATTGCCCGGACAACTTCCTGCACCTGCAGCGCTTGATGGAAGCGGAATTGGCGCGGCTCGACGGCCACAACGAACTGGCGCTCAAACGCTACGAACAGGCAGCAGACGCTGCCCACGCAAGCGGCTTCCGTCGCGACGAGGCGATGGCCAACGAACGCGCCGCGCGGCATCTGCTCGCAACGAATCGTCGCAAGGCCGCCGAGGGCTACCTGAGCGCCGCACGCCACCTCTACGAGCGATGGGGCGCGCACCGCAAGGCAGCGCATCTGGAAAGCGAGTTCCCACAGTTGCGCGGTTGGCAATCCGCACCAGCGCCACAACCCGACACTGGCACCCCACCCGCCGACAGCAGCGAGGAATCACCGGAGACGGGTGCGCTCGACATCGCATCGGTCATGAAAGCCTCACAGGCCATCTCGGGCGAGATCGTGCTCGAACGCCTGTTGAGCACCACGATGCGCATCATGCTTGAGAACGCGGGCGGCCAACGCGGCTGCTTTGTCGTGCGACACGACGGCCAACTGGTCATGGAAGGCGCATGCGAAGCGGGCAATGGCGAAGTACAAGCCGCGCAGCCGATCAACGCCGCGGACGCCGCCCTGCCGCTGCCGATGTCGATCGTCTATCAGGTGATGCACACTCAGCAGCCGGTGGTGCTTGCTGACGCGAGCGCACCGGGACACTTCGCGCGCGACCCTTACCTGCTCGCACACAAGCCGCGCTCGGTGCTCTGTGTGCCGCTACTGCGCCAGGGCAAGTTCGAGGGCGTGATCTACATGGAAAACCGGCTCGCAGCCGGGGTGTTCACCGAAGACCGCATCGAGATCCTGAAACTGCTCGCCGCGCAGGCCTCGATCTCGATGGAAAACGCGCGGCTCTACGCGTCTCAGCTGCAGCTCGTCGAAGCCCAGCGCCGCTTTGTTCCCAGTCAGTTCCTCGAAAGCCTGAACCGACGCGATATCGCGCAGGTTGACCTTGGAGAGCATGTCGCGAAGAACATGAGCGTGATGTTCGCCGACCTGCGCGGCTTCACGCCGCTTGCCGAGCGGCTCGACCCGCGCACCGTGATCGCGCTGCTCAACCGCTTCTTCGTCAGCATGGAGTTGCCCATCACCCACTCGGGCGGCTTCATCGACTCGTTCGCCGGTGACGAAATCAAGGCATTGTTCGACACCACGCCCGATGCCGCCGTTCGAGCCGGCATCGAGATGTGGCGCGCGTTGGAGGCCTTCAACGAACGCTCGATTGCAGCCGACCAACCGACACTGCAGATGGGTGTCGGCATCAATAGCGGACCGGTGGTGCTGGGCACGGTCGGCGGGCACGATCGCATCCAGTGTTCGGTGATCGGCGACACCGTCAACCTCGCGTCACGTATCGAGCAGCTCACCAAGGTCTATCGCGCGAACCTGCTCATCGGTGAACAGACCTACCTGAGCCTCGCTCAGCCCGAATCAATCGAGACCCGCCTGGTCGACCGCGTTGCCGTTAAGGGCAAGAGCCTGCCCGTGGCGCTTTACCAGGTCATCGACGCCGAAGCCGCCGCCCGGCGCGACGCCCTGCTCGCCAGCCGCGACATGCTGCAAAGCGCGACGTCGCTCTACTACGCTCGCCAATTCGACGCAGCACTCGGCGCCTTCCAGACGATTGCCGCGCACGATCCGAACGATGCCGTCCCGCCGATCTTCATCGCACGCTGCGAACGCTACCTTCAGGAGGCCCCGGCACCGGAGTGGCAGGGCGTCGAGAAGCTGCTGACCAAGTGATGCGGCCGCGGCGGCGCCGCGGAATCAAGCGCCTGCGGGCACCGACGCGCAACCAAAACACGGTGAGTAGTTGCTGCCACCCTTTTGCTGACAGCGCTGTTTCGCCTCTTCAAAGGAATACATCGGCGAGATATTGACGGGGTCGAAGCACAGGTCCATCTGTGCGAGCGCGCAGATCGTCAGGCGATCGTTCGCGTCGGGGGGATTGGGGGCGCCGTCGCCGTTGGGGGCGCCGAACCAGCGCATGCAGGCGGTTTCTTTGGCCGCTTGAGGATCGAAAGTTTTGCCTTGCGCAACGGCGTCGGCGTAGAGGCTGAGCCAGGTTGCGGCGACCAGATCCTGCGCCTCGTACTTCTGGATGTTGGGGATCTTCGACGGGTCGTTGGTGCATTGGCCGGTCACACCCGCCGCGATCATGTGGTTCGCGATCATGTACGGCGTCTGCTTGGGGCTGTCCGGGTTGAGTCGCAGCAGTCCCACCTGCAGCACTTCAACCGTCGGCGAGCCGTTCTTGTCTTTCGGCAGCAGCGCCTTGTAACGGGTGCGGAACCAGCCCGGCGCCTGCGGATCGTAGAGCGGCGAACCGCACACCAGCAGCGGCAGGCTGAACGGGTTGGACGCGTTCGCCGGCGGGTTGAGCATCAACTCCAGCATCGAGCGCACGTAAGTCAGCCCGCGCTTCTCGTCGTCAAAAAACTGCGAAGTCAGGTTGATCGGAAAGTAGTCGTTGGGGTATTCGCTCTCCCCCGACCCGGGCGCGGCGATCGGGTTCACATCCAGGATCGAGTGATACAAGCTTGTCTCCTGGATGCCGACGCAAGTGAGCAGCTGCGCCCAGCGTCGCAGCGTCATGTTGTTGAGGTAATCCGCAGTGCGGTACGCGACGATCGGCGGGTAGTGCATCAGGGACACCGCACGTTGATTGGCGATCGGCATGCCAAGCGGCAGACAGGGCAGCCATTCAGATGGGCCGTCACTCCGGTTCACCGGGAAGCCGGCCATCGGGTTCCACGCCGGCGTGCGCTTGCAAGCGTCCGCCCCCTTCAGCGCGAGGCCAAAGTGGGCCTCATCAAGCATCGCAACATGCATCGCCTTGAACTGCTCGGCCTGTGACTCGAAGCCGGGCATTGGGTCAAAGCGTATGCGGTACCCCGCCTCACCGCGGATGACCTTCAGCGAGTCCGGCTTGATAGCGATCCCGTCCTGCGCGAGGGAACTCGCGGTGAAGTGCGCGATCACTTCTGCGAAGGTCTTAAGACCAACGTCCGGTTTGAGCAACAAGGGATTCGGATACAGCTTTTCCTGGTAGCCGCGGCGGCCCGGCAGCAAATACTCGATCATGGTTCTTGTCTCTCTGTCTGTTTTGGGGTGGCGATCGGCGGCTGCGCACATGAACACGCCACGCGCACGCCGGACCGTTGCAGTCTATGTACCCCCACGGGCGCCCGCCAGTACATTTTCACGTTGACGCATGTCACTGACGCGAAAAGGGTTTTTAACCTGCCCTGCATGCCTTCTGCCCCTCATCACTTACGGCGCGAGGCCCCGCATTCCCGTACAATCCGCCCCCTCATGCGAGCTGAAGCCCCCTCCCTTCTCGACTACCCGCGCCACCGCAAACTGAAGCGTCGCGCGCCCTTCCTGCCGATGTCGCTTGCCGAGATGGACGCGCTGGGCTGGGACGTGTGCGACATCATCCTGGTGACGGGCGACGCCTACATCGACCACCCGAGCTTCGGCATGGCGCTGATCGGCCGCGCGCTGGAGGCGCAGGGCTTTCGCGTCGGCATCATCAGCCAGCCAGACTGGACCTCGGCCGAGCCCTTCCGCGCGCTGGGCCGCCCGGCGCTGTTCTTCGGCGTCACCGCCGGGAACATGGATTCGATGATCAACCGCTACACGGCGGAGCGGAAGATCCGCTCGGACGACGCCTACACGCCGCACGGCGAGGCTGGCAAGCGCCCGGACCGCGCCGTCACCGTGTATGCGCAGCGCGCCCGCGAGGCCTATCCCGACGCGAACATCGTGATCGGCTCGATCGAGGCGAGCCTGCGCCGCATCGCGCACTACGACTACTGGTCGGACAAGGTGCGCCGCTCGGTGCTGCCGGATTCGAAAGCCGACCTGCTGATCTTCGGCAGCGCGGAACGCGCGATCATCGACCTTGCCTACCGCCTGGCTGCGGGCGAGGCGATCGAGGCGATCCGCGACCTGCGTGGCACGGCCTTCATGGTCAAGCGCGGCTGGAAGCCGGCCGAGGACTGGAGCGAACAGGACTCGACCGAGCTCGACCGCCCCGGCCGGATCGACCCGCACCCCGATCCCTACGCAATGGAGCCGCAGCAGACAGCCAGCGCGCCGAACGCCGATGGTTCGATGCCGGTGCGCATCGTGCCGGCGGCCGAGCGCGTCGCGGCCCGCAAGGCGCAGCGCGCCAAAACGGTGATCCGCCTGCCGGCCTTCGAGCAGGTGACGGACGATGCGGTGCTGTACGCGCACACCTCTCGCGTGTTCCACCTCGAATCCAATCCCGGCAACGCGCGTGCGCTGGTGCAAGGGCATGGGGATCGCGACGTGTGGCTCAACCCGCCGCCGGTGCCGCTGACCACCGAGGAGATAGACTGGGTCTTTGACCAGCCCTACGCCCGCGCGCCGCACCCGGTGTATGGCGATGCGCACATCCCGGCGTGGGAGATGATCCGCTTCTCGATCAACATCATGCGGGGCTGCTTCGGCGGCTGCACCTTCTGCTCGATCACCGAGCACGAGGGCCGCATCATCCAGAGCCGCTCGCACGAATCCATCCTCAAGGAGATCGAGGAGATCCGCGACAAGGTGCCCGAGTTCCGCGGCCACATCACCGACCTGGGCGGCCCCACGGCCAACATGTACCGCATGGCCTGCAAGGACCCGAAGATCGAGTCCTCGTGCCGGCGCCTGTCGTGCGTCTACCCGGGCATCTGCGAGAACCTGAACACCGATCACTCGTCGCTCATCGAGCTCTACCGCAAGGCGCGGCGGATTCCGGGCGTCAAGAAGATCACCATCGGTTCGGGCCTGCGCTACGACCTCGCGGTGCGCTCGCCCGAGTACGTGAAGGAACTGGTCACCCACCACGTCAGCGGGCTCTTGAAGATTGCGCCGGAGCACACCGAAGAGAACACGCTGTCGAAGATGATGAAGCCGGGCATCGGCACCTACGACAAGTTCAAGCGCCTGTTCGACAAGTACTCGAAGGAGGCGGGCAAGAAGCAGCACCTGGTGCCCTACTTCATCGCCGCCCACCCAGGCACCACCGACGAGGACATGCTCAACCTCGCGCTGTGGCTCAAGGCCAACGACTTCCGCCCCGACCAGGTACAGACCTTCACGCCGACGCCGCTGGCGATGGCCACCGCGATGTACCACACGCGGCGCAACCCGCTGCGCAAGGTCACGCGCGATTCGGAAATCGTCGAGACCGCGCGTTCGGGCGTGCAGCGCAAGCTGCACAAGGCACTGCTGCGCTACCACGACCCGGCCGGGCATGAGCTGATCCGCGAGTACCTGCAATCGATCGGACGCGATGACCTGATCGGCAACGGGCCGCATCATCTGGTGCCACGTGCGGCGCCAGCCCGCCTGCAACGCACTGGCGCAAAACCGCGCGGCGGCAACGACTTCGTGCACGCGATCACGCCCAACGGGCGTGGCAAGCCAGTGCCGCGGGCGGGTCAGAATCAGGCGCCGCGCGCGGCACCGAAGCCGGCCACACCGAGCGCGAAGAAGCCCGTCACACGCACTTCGCCGCGCAAGCCGGGCCGGCCACGCTAACACTGCCCGCATGCCTGACACGCGCACCAGTCGCGCCACCGATAACCCCTGCCTGGATTGCGGCGCCTGCTGCGCCAGCTTCCGGGTGTCGTTCTATTGGTCCGAAGCGACGGACTTGCCCGAAACGCTGATCGAGCAGGTCACGCCCTTCTTTGCCTGCATGGCCGGTACCAATGGCGCCGCCCCACACTGCAATGCGCTGCAAGGTGTGGTCGGGCAGCAGGTTGCCTGTCGCGTTTATGCGCAACGCCCGCCGGCCTGCAGGGAAGTCGAAGCCGGTGACGACAAGTGCAACCGCGCCCGCTCACGTTACGGCCTTGAGTCCTTGCCCAGACAGGAAAAAGAAGCGTCGAGCGTCGCCTGAGCTTGCGGTATCGTTATCAGCCCCCGACTGAACCGCAACATGAAAAACGACGCTCCGCTCTCGCCGTCCGTGTTGAAGGACGACATCCTGGAAGCCATCGCCGCACACGGCGGTGTGCGCACTTTTCCAGCCCATTCGGTGCTGATCAATGAAGAAGACGAAACCGACTCGATCTTCATCCTGCTCTCCGGCCGGGTGAAGGTGTTCGGCGCTTCCGCGCAAGGGCGCGAGGTGATCTACAACACCCTCGGGCCGGGCGAATACTTCGGCGAAATGTCGCTCGACGGCGGCCCCCGTTCCGCCTCGGTAATGACGCTGGAGCCAACGACCTGCGTGGTGGTGGCGGGCAGCAAGGTGCGCGATTTCCTTGGCAAGCATCCAGACTTTGCGCTGCACCTGATCCGCAAGCTGATCGGCCTGGTGCGGCACTCCACCGACAACGTGAAGAGCCTCGCGCTGGACGATGTGTACAGCCGCGTCGCCCGCCTGCTGAACGATCGCGCGCGGGAGGTGGACGGCCGCCTGATGGTGGCGGACAAGCTGACGCAGCAGGACATCGCGGACCATGTCGGCTCCTCGCGCGAAATGATCAGCCGCATCTTCAAGCAGCTCACCACCGGCGGCTATGTGGCGCTGGAAGGCAAGCAGATCGTGTTGCTGAAGAAGCTGCCGGCGGGCTGGTAGCAGCGGCATCGCGGTGCGCCCTTGTGAAAATGTCACAGGGCGCATGCGACAAGCTGCGACGAAGCGCCCGCGCGGTTTCCGTAGAGTCTCTCCATGCCAAGCGCACCCGACAACAGCGCCACGGCACCCGGTAAATCCCCCCCGACCGAGGAGAGCATCATGCACGCGAGCCTGCGCGAAACCGCCACCTACAGCATCCACGCCTACCCGGCGCACCTGATCAATTCGATCGCACTGCGCCGCGGCCTGCGCGCCACGCTGCGCCCGGTACTGCCGCAGGATGCGCCTCTGGAACAGAAGTTCGTCGCCACGCTGTCGCAGGGCGCACGCATCAACCGCTTTCACGGCAACCTCTGTGGCTTGAGCGAGCAGGTCGCTGCGCAGATCACCTGTATCGATTACGTGCGCCAGATGGGCTTCGTCGTCACGCTGCCGGAAGGCGACGATGAAGTCGTGATCGCCGATGCGTGCTATGTGCTCAACGACGACGGCGACACCGCCGAATTCGCCATCGCGGTATCCGATGCGTGGCAGCGGCAAGGCCTCGGCAGCCAGATGATCGAAGCGCTGTGCGACGCAGCCCGCCGCGGCGGTGCCCGCTGGCTGTACGGCGAAGTGCTTGCCTCCAACGCCGGCATGCTCGGGCTGATGATCCGCTGCGGCTTCACCGTGCGCCCGCATCCGGCGGACGATCAGTTGGTGCGCGTCGAACGCAGCGTGCACGCCCCTGCAAGGGCTCGCCGCACCATGCGTCGCCCCAACCGACTGCTCGCCGCATTGAATCACGCGTTGCCGCGCTGGCTGCAACGCGTGCAAGGCAGCACCACCAAGGTAACGCCCAGCGGCCGCAGCTACGAACGCCAGTTGCTCGGCCGCGTCATGTAAGCCGCGCAGATCGCAACACGCAAGGCCGCCTTCGGGCGGCTTTTTCGTTCACCGCGCGGCATGTGAATAAGTCACAAAATCCGAGCGACTTGCTCCTGCGAACGGTTTCCCGGCCCCGTCTAAAGTTTGTCCCATGCCGCAGCGACAACGCCAAGGCACATCAGAGCAGACCACAGAACACGGGAGAACCCCATGAAAGTCCACGCACACCGTACGGCCAAGACCACCGTCCACGCCTACCCGGCCGAGCTGATCGAGGCAATCACCCTCAAGGACGACCAGCAAGTCGCCGCACAGGGCCAGCCCGCCCGCGGCCTCGCAGCCGCCCGCTTCGCACGCTGCGACAGCCACACCGGCGAACCCGATGTCGCCACCACCGATGCGCTGATCTGCCTCGACGCAACCGACCAGATGGGCTTCGTAATCACCGCCTTCGATGGCGAGCGCGAGATTCTCGTTGCCGAGGCTTGCTACGTGATCGCTGACGACGGCGACAGTGCGGAGTTCGCCCTGTCGGTCACCGAAGGCTGGCGCGGCCGTGGCTTCGGCAAACAACTGATGGCCGCTCTCTGCAGCGCCACCCGCCAGGCCGGCGTGAAGCGACTCGTCGGCGAGGTGCCGGTCGGCAATGGCGCGATGCTCGCCCTGATGCTGCGTTGCGGCTTCTCGGTACGCCCGCAGGCCGATGACGACCGCTATCTGCGTGTTGAGCGCCGCCTCGTCACCACGCAGCCGGGCGCCCAGCCCGGCACGCAGCGCCTTGCGCGCAGCCCCTCGCAAGTGTTCGACACGATCCAGCACGCGTGGCCGCAGTGGCTGCTGCCGACGCGCTTCGCGTTCTGATCTGGCCGCCGCCAGCACGCCAGCCCAAGGAGCCGATCATGAGACTGCACGCCACCCTGCCGCATATCGAAGCCCCCCTCGCGCTGCATGGGCACGAAACGCTGATGCATGCGATCGCAACGATCCGCAGCAATCTGTCGGCACTGGCGCCGCACTGGCCGCGCAACCTTGAAGAGGAAAGAAGCTACTTCCTGTCGCAGGCGATCAATCACGAAGACCTCGAACTGCGCATCCGTGCATGGGACGCGTGGCAGGCGCGTATCCACACGATGCCACCCGCACTCTGACGCGGGGCTCGATGGGCAAGGCCAGCCGGGCGTGATGCCCCGCCGGCTTTTTTGTGTTCGTCGCGCCGCGAATCGGTCTGTGAAAAGGTCACAGAAACGATGCGCACAGCGCCATCGTCGCCCTGGCGACACAGTCATAAAGTGGTCTCACGTTGATGACCCCCACCAACGACAAGAAGATCAGGAGACCGCCATGAAACCGAATCGCCTCGACGACCAGCTCAATTCGATCCTTGTTGCTGCCTTCATCGGCATCGCCACCTTCACCGCCGCCGACGTGCTCGGCGGCGCGAGCTTCGGCCGCCAACTGAACAACCTGCCGCAAACCACCGCACAGGCGCAAACGCCA
This sequence comes from Niveibacterium sp., assembly GCF_041909475.1. Classification (NCBI taxonomy): domain Bacteria; kingdom Pseudomonadati; phylum Pseudomonadota; class Betaproteobacteria; order Rhodocyclales; family Rhodocyclaceae; genus Niveibacterium; species Niveibacterium sp. Next base: position 20,532 of record NZ_JAYRDJ010000049.1, read on the forward strand.
TCGAAAGCCGTGGCGCACACCGGCCGCGGCGTCACGGTCGTCGCCGCGCGCTAGGCCGTTGTTGCTCGCGCCGGCATCACGCCATCAATACCGACTTCCACCAGCACCTGCTGGGCATGCATATAACCCTGCTCGACGATCTGGTCGAACTTGCTCCACTGCAGCAAGCCGACCCGTTCGAGCGGGGGGTTGAAGTAGAGATCGGTGCGACGCTGCGCATCGCGCTGACGCGACATGCTGTACAGGATCGTGACGTTCATCAGGTAGGCCGATAGCGACGGCAGACGATAACGCCGGCGATTGCGCGGCACCAGCCGATCACGCAGCAGCGCCCAGGTGCCGGGCACCTCGTCGAAATCCATACGGCGCGGTTTCTTGAAGTTCAGATCGACGCCGATCACCTTGCCCACGCCACGCATGCGCTGCATCACATCAACCGGGAAGTTGTTGAAGGTGCCGCCATCGCACAGCAGATCGCCATCGACGATCACCGGCGGCAGCGCACCCGGAATCGAGATGCTCGCCCGCAGCGACTTCGCCAGATCACCGCGGTGGATTGGCTGCTCGCGTGCCTGCGAGTAATTGGTGGCGATGCAGAAGTAGTTCTTCCACAAATCCTCGATATCGATCTCGCGGCCGAAGAGCTCATCCATCGCCGCCTTGATGATGCCGCGCAGGCGCTGCCCCTTGATCAGCGACAGCATCGGCAGCCAGTTGAAATCGCTCGTCGGGTTGGTGCGGAAAGCCTTGCGGGCAACCTCGATCGCGCGCGGCAAGGGTTGGTCGCACGCCACCAGCGTTGCCATCACCGCGCCGATGCTGGTGCCGCCAACGTAGTCGATCTCCACGCCGCGCTCCTGCAGCGCACGCATCACGCCAAGGTGAGCAAAGCCACGTGCGCCGCCGCCCGCCAGCACCAGGCCAATCGCAGTGCGGCACTCGATGCGGGCCAGCCGCGCGATGTCGCGATCCAGCGCAGGGCGAATGTGGACATGGTCGCTCACCGCGCGCCGCGCAAGCCAGTGTTTCGTCCCCTCCGGGCAGGCACGTTCCGCCGGGTGCAAGAGCACCAGAACCTCTGCGGCTTCGGCGTGTTCGGGGCGCATCGACAGGCAATCCGCTTCGATCGGGTGGATCGCGGGCGCCTGTGTTGCATCCGCAAACAGCAGGATCTCGTCGCAGTGGCGGCTGCAGCGCTTCGTCCACGGCGAAGGCGTGGCGTCGCTCAGCAGCAGCACGAAGTCGCTGGCCGCTTCGATTTCATCGAGCAGCAAGGCGATGCGCCGGTTCAGCACCGCGTCGTCGGCACCGGCGTTCGCGGCGCCCGGCTGCCCCAGCTCGCGATCGATCGTCGCGGTATCAATCAAACGCACCCTGCCGTAAAGGCCCATGGCATCGGCGAGGCGCGCACCGAGGTCGCCCAGATCCACGCCAGCGCTGATCGGAAAGAGGCCAATCGTCACCGGCAAGGCCAGCGGATTGCGCTGATGCTCGGTTTGCAAGCGGCGGATGATCTGCCGCGTAAGCGCCATCGATACCTGCGGGCTGCGCGCCAGCAAGGTGTGGAACTGCGATTTGTCGAGCCGCACCAGTACCGAGTCGCGAATCGCCACTACCGTCGCGGAACGCGGTGCGTCGGTGTAAAGGCTCATCTCGCCGATGATCTGGCCTCGCCCCATTTCGCGCACCATGCGCGACGCCCCATCGTCGCCCCGCACATAGGCACGTAGTCGCCCGCTCACCGACAGGTACATCGCGTCGCCCGGATCACCCTGTTCGATCAGCCTCTCGCCGCCAGCCACTTCCACCCATTCGAGCTGCGACAGCAGCAGGCTCATCGCCGCCGGCTCGATGTCACCCAGAAAATCGTGGAGATAGCGCACGAGCAGCGGATCGAGGTGCGGTGAGCGCGCAGATGTCTGACTCATGGCGAGACCTCAAACCCGCCACGACGTGCGCAGCGGATCAGTTGAAAAGGGATGGATCCGGACACCAATGCCCGACAACGCGCCAATTTCAAACGGCCGCCACGGCAACAGGCCCGGAACAATATCGGCAAAAGATCGGCAGCGGTCAAACGCTTTGCACGGCGGGTGCCGATACCACCCGAATGCTTGCAAATCGACACTGCAAGCGGTTCCGCGCCCCCCCGTCGCGTGCTAGCGTGCGCCTTCTCAGCGCAAACCCGGTAGCCCGCACTCGGCCGCCCTCCCCCTCGTTTGCCCGCACCCGCATCCAACCACTCGAGGAGGCTCACGCCATGAGCGAAACGATCCCCAACAACCTGCAAACCCTTGCGCTGTCGCTCAACAGCGGCGTCGCACGCATCACGCTCAATCGCCCCGACAAGCTCAACGCGCTGAACGACGAGATGTGGCGCGAGCTGCGCGAAGCCTTCACCTGGGCAGACCGCACCGCCGCTGTCCGCGTCGTGATCCTCGGCGGCAACGGCCGCGCATTCTCGACCGGCATTGATCTGGCGATGCTCGCCGGCCTGCGCGAGCGCATCCGCCACGCCGACCTGGCGCGCAGCCAGGAACTGCTGCGCGCACTGATCCTCGATCTGCAGGATTGCGTCAGCAGCATCGAGCGCTGCCGCAAGCCGGTGGTCGCCGCAATCCACGGCCCCTGTATCGGCGGCGCGGTGGACATCGTCAGCGCGTGCGACATGCGTTACGCCAGCGCCAACGCGATCTTCTCGGTACGCGAAATCGACATCGGCATGGCTGCCGACGTGGGCACGCTGCAGCGCCTGCCACGCATCATCCCGGATGGCATCGCACGCGAACTGGCCTACACCGGCCGCAACGTACTCGCCGACGAAGCGAAGGAATTCGGCCTCGTAAACCGCGTGTTCGACACCCCCGAGCAACTGCTCGAAGGTGTGGCGGAAGTCGCCGCAACCGTGGCAGCAAAGTCGCCCCTCGCTATCCGCGGCGTGAAGGAAATGCTCAACTACGGGCGCGACCACTCGGTCGAAGATGGCCTGCGCTACGTCGCAACGTGGAATGCCTCAGCCCTGCTCTCGGAAGACATGCAGGAGAGCGCAGCAGCGATGATGCAGAAGCGCGCACCGAGCTACCGCGACTGAGGCGTTCCCGGCGCACAACGCCCCGTGCCACTGGCAATTCGCGCGGGGCGAACCAGAATGAAACGGGGAGTCGTGTTCATTCAAGGGGAGCCATCATGCGTCGATCACTCATTGCTGTCGCCGTCGGCAGCGCACTGCTCGGTTTTGCCGGAAACGCCGTCGCACAGGGCAAGGGCAGCAAGACCACCCAGGTCGTCAAACCACCGGTGGCGCAAGCCTGGATCGACGTCGCCACCTTCTCCGGCATGATGGGCGGCATGCCCGGCGGGAGCGTGATGGAGGGGCTGTCCGGCCTCTTCGGCGGCAAGAAGGACGGCGGCAACCGCTTCGGCATGACGCAGGCCGGCAGCAGCGGCCGCTGGCTCGACGTCACCCTCGCAACGCGGAAGAATCCATCGCTGACCGAAGGGCTCCAGTCGGTGCCGCAGGGCAGCAAGCTCGCGCCCACGCTGGCGCTCGTCGCCACCCCGCCGGAGAAGCCCAAGGCCGTGCCGGAAAGCGACGACGAGGTGAGCGAACCCGAGCCGATGGAACGCCCCAAGGGCAAGATCTACTTCTACTGGGGCTGCAGCGAAACCGTGCGCAGTGGCCAGCCCAAGGTGCTGGACATGAGCAAGGCCTCGCCCGCCGACTTCGGCAAGTTCTTCCAGGCGCGGCGTGCCACGCAACGCGGCGCCCACCAGGGCAGCGGCAAGCCGGTGTGGCCGAACCCACGCGATACCAGGAAGGTGCCCGAGGGCGCATCGCTGGTCGGCGAACATGGCTTCAGCGGCGAAGGCGTGCCCGAGGGCTTCCGTTTCCCGATCGGCGCACAGCAGGACTTCATGCCCGCGATCGATCTGAAACAACGCGACAGCGGCAACGCCACACAGCTCGAATGGGCCGCCCTGCCGACGGCACGCGCCTACTTCCTCTCGGCAATGGGCGCTCGCGGCGAACAGGAAATGGTGTTCTGGTCCTCCAGCGAAGTGCCGGAAACCGGCTTCGGCCTGATCGACTACCAGACCAATCCGGCGGTCGACCGCTGGCTCGGCGAGAAGGTCTTACTGCCGCCCAGCACGCAGAAATGCGCAATCCCGAAAGAGGTGTTCGGCGACAAGGGCGCCATGCTGCGGATGATCGCCTATGGCAATGAAGCCTCCGTCGCCTACCCGCCGCGCCCGAGCGACCCGAAGATCGCCTGGGAGCCCGAGTGGTCCGCCCGTATTCGCGTCAAGTCGGTCGCAACCACGATGCTCGGCATGCCAGGCATGGGTGACGCGATGCGCGGCGAAGACTCAAGCCAGAAGCCGCAGCAGCAAGCCCCGGGCGCGCTCGATCTGCTCAAGGGGATTCTGGGCCGCTGAATGAACGGCTGACCCGCGCGAGTTCGCCGTCCCACCCAAAACGCTGCAGCAGGCTTGCATAGTCACCACTCAAGTCTGCCTGCAGCGCGAGCACCTGCCCACTGCGCGGATGCTGCAGCGTCATCGCGGCACAGTGCAGCAGCAGGCGCGCACAGCCGAGCTGCTCGGCGAACATGCGGTTGTGGCGTCCCTTGCCATAGGTGGCGTCGCCGATCACCGGATGCGAGATGTGCTTGAGATGGCGCCGGATCTGGTGCCGCCGCCCGGTCTCGGGGGCGAGTTCCAGCCACGCGTAGCGGCTGGTCGGGTGGCGGTCGTCGGGCACCGGCAGTTCGATCGTCGCGAGGCGTCGATACGCGGTTCGGGCCTCCTGCGGCGGCGCCAGGCCGTCGATCGGCAGTTCGTATTCGTCTCGCACGACTTTTAGCGGATGCTCAATCACGCCGGCTTCGTCCGGCCATCCGCGCACCACCGCGAGGTAGCGTTTCTCGACTGCCCGGGTTTCGAACTGGGCGGCCAGCGCGGCAGCGGTCTCGCGTTCAAACGCGAACACCAGTACGCCGGAGGTGCCCTTGTCGAGCCTGTGTACCGGGATCACGCGGCGGCCGATCTGGTCTCGCAGGAGTTGCACCGCGAAGCGGGTTTCGTGGCGGTCCAGCATCGAACGGTGCACCAGCAGGCCCGCTGGTTTGTCGATGGCGACGAGGTCATCGTCGAGGTGAAGCAGTTTGAGCATGCGGATAACACTCGGATACAGAGTGCCGATGTTACGGCAGCAACAAGCCTTGTCGGAGCCCGGCGCTGGCGGGATACTCGGCACATCATCATCCGCGGAGGCCTACGCCATGAACGCTGACTTACCGAACCTGGCCCGCCGCATGGCGATGGGCCTGATTACCATGACCCTGCTGGCCGGTTGCGCCTCGACCCGCTTGACGAGCGCCTGGCGCGACAGCGACTACGCCGGGCCGCCACTCAAGAAACTGGTCGTAATCGGCGTTTCGGACGAGATCGCGGCCCGCCGCGTGTTCGAAGACGATTTCGCCAAGGCCTTGTCCGATGTGGGCGTCGAGGCAATACCCGGCTATCGCCTGCTGCCCGAAAAACCGCAGCGCAATGTGGAAGAGATGCGCGAAGCCGTCGCGAAAAGCGGCGCCGACGGCATTCTGGTCGCCCGCGCCTTGCGTGTGGAAAAGCGTACCCAGTACTCGCCCGGCACGATGACGGTGATGCCGGCCTACGGTTACGGCTACCGCAGCTTCTGGGGCTACTACGGCGCCGGCGCGATGATCAGCGAACCGCGTTTGTACCAGTACGATGTGGTGACGATCGAAACCAACCTGTGGCCAGCGCCCGAAGGCAAGGTGATGTGGTCCGGGCTCTCCGAGACAACAGATCCGGCCAGCATCCAGAAATCAACCGCCGAACTGGCCAAGATCGTCATCGGCGCACTCAAGGAACAGCGTCTGATCGTCGGCGGCATTCAGAAGTAGCAGTCGCTCGTTGTACGCCCTCGAACAAGGCGCCCGCTGGGCGCCTTGTTCGCTTGTGCGGCCCGGTATAATCCCGCTCGTGGTCTGAGTACCGCCCCGACGCAAGATCCCAACACGTAAACCCCGGCGCAAGGCCCTGTGCCGAGGTGGTTATTCTGGAGCCAACATGCTGATCCTATTCCGTCGCCACGCCCTGCGTGGTCTGGCGGCGTTCGCCTTTGCGGCGCTCGCCCTCCCCGCCTTCGCACAGATGAAGGAACTCAAGGTTTCCGCCATCCCGGACGAAGCCCCCACCGAACTGCAACGCAAGTTCGCGCCGCTCGGCAAGTACCTTGAGAAAGAAATCGGCATGCCGGTGAGCTTCGTGCCGGTGACCGACTACGCTGGCGTGGTCGAGGCCCTGGCCGCCAAGCGCATCGACATGGCCTGGCTGGGCGGTTTCACCTTCGTGCAAGCCAAACTACGCACTGGCGGCACCGCAATTCCGCTGGTGCAGCGCGCCGAGGACGAGAAATTCACCAGCCGCTTCATCACCGCCGATCCGGCGATCAAGTCCTTCGCCGACCTCAAGGGCAAGACCTTCGCCTTCGGCTCGGCCTCGTCGACCTCGGGCCACCTGATGCCGCGCTACTTCCTGCTGCAGGCGGGCCTCACGCCGGAGAAGGATTTCAAAACCGTCGCGTTCTCGGGCGCGCACGACGCCACGGTGGCCTTCGTGGCCTCAGGCCGCGCCGATGCCGGCGTGCTCAACGCCTCTGTGTGGGACAAGCTGGTCGAGAGCGGCAAGGTTGATACCAGCAAGGTGCGCGTATTCACCACCACGCCCGCCTACTTTGACTACAACTGGACAGTGCGCGGCGACCTCGACCCGGCCGTGATGAAGAAGCTGCGCGATGCATTCCTGAAGCTCGACCCGGCCAACCCGGAGCACAAGGAGATCATGGCGCTGCAGCGCGCCACCCGCTTCGTTGCTACGAAGCCGGAGAACTACCACAGCATCGAACAAGCCGCGCAGTCCGCCGGCCTGCTGCGCTGATTCCCTGACCTTGCCCCGGCTTCGCATGCGCGTGGCCGGGCTTTGTTTCACTCCGAGTCCGGTAGCCCCTCATGGACCTTCGCATTTCCGATCTGCGCGTTGACTACGGCGCAGATCAGCCGGGCCTTGCCGCCATCGATCTGAGCATTGCCAGCGGTGAGCAAGTCGCGATCATCGGGCCCTCGGGCGCGGGCAAGACCAGCCTGCTGCGCTGCCTCGGCACTGCGCTGAAGCCCAGCGCCGGCAAACTCGAGATCGACGGCGCACAGCCCTGGCAGATCAGCCGCAACGCACTGCGCACGCTGCGCAGCCGCATCGGCACCGTGCACCAGGCACCACCACTGCCACCGCGGCAACGTGTCGTCACCGCAACGCTGGCGGGGCGACTCGGCCAATGGCCGGCGTGGAAGTCGCTGCTGTCGCTGCTCGCCCCGCAGGACATCGTGGGCGCGCGCGCCGCGCTTGAACGCGTCGACCTGCAAGACAAACTCTTCGAGCGCTGCGATCAACTCTCGGGTGGGCAACTGCAGCGCGTCGGCATTGCACGCGTGCTGTACCAGGCACCAGCACTGATCCTGGCCGACGAACCGGTCTCCGCACTCGACCCCGCGCTCGCCGACCACACGTTGGCCGTACTTTGCGAGGATGCCCGTCAACGCGGCGCAACGCTGATCGCCAGCCTGCACGCGGTGGAACTGGCGCTGGCGCGCTTTCCGCGCATCGTCGGCGTGCGCGATGGCCGCATCGCCTTCGACAAGGCCGCTGACGCGATCACCGAAGCCGACCTCAAGGCGCTCTACGCGTCCGAACGCATCACGCCGGGCGAACTGAACGGCAGCCATGCGATCACACCGCGGGTCACCGCAACCGGGCTGCCATGCTGCTGAAGCGCGACTCACGTGACCCGGCGCTCAATCAGCGCCTGTTGCTGAGCTTCCTGGCGCTCGCGCTCGCATGGCCGATCGGCCACATTGCGGGCGTCAATCCCGCTGCGCTGGTCGAGCCGGCCAATCTTCGTGTGGTCGGCAGCTTCGTGGCCGGTTTCTGGCCGCTCGCGCACGACAGCTTCTTCCTTGGCCTGCTTGGCGATGCAGTAGTGCAGACGCTGGCGATCGCCACCGTCGGCACGCTGCTCGCCTTGCTGATCGCGATGCCGCTCGCAGTCGGCAGCACCGCGGCGCTCTCGATCACCGCCATCGGCCCAGCACCCCGCAGCCTGTGGCGCCCTGCTTCTCGTCAGGCGCTGCGTGCGCTGACACTGCTGCTGCGCGGCGTACCGGAACTTGTTTGGGCCCTGCTCTTCGTGCGGGTGTTCGGCCTCGGCCCCAGCGCGGCCGTACTGGCGCTGGCGCTGACCTACGGCGGCATGCTCGCCAAGGTGTTCAGCGAGATCCTCGACTCCGCCGACCGCCGCCCCGCCCGCGCGATTCTCGCGGCCGGCGGCAGCCGCTTTGATGCGTTGATGTACGGCCTGCTGCCGGTCGCTGCCGCAGAGCTGCTTTCCTACACCGTCTATCGCTGGGAATGTGCGCTGCGCGCCGCGGTGGTGATGGGTCTGGTCGGCGCAGGCGGGCTCGGTCAGTTGATGGACCAGTCGATGAAGGCCTTCAATGGTGGCGAGATCGCGAGCATCCTCAGCGCCTTCCTGCTGCTGGTGCTCTTCGCCGACATGCTGTCCGACGTGCTGCGCCGCTGGATGGCCAGCACCCGTACAGGTGGGCTGCGCGCCGCGAGCGGCTGGATGCTTACCTTCGCGGCAGCGTTCGCCTGCGTGGTGGCGTGGGGCTATATCGGGCTGGATCTCGGCGCCCTACTGGGCGACCGCGCGGGCAGCGATATCGCACGCTTCCTGCGCGAATTCCTGCCACCTGCGCACGACGCCGCGCTACTGACGAAAATCGCCAGCGGCGCCATCGAAACGCTCGCCACATCCCTCGTCGGCACCGTGCTGGCTGCACTGCTCGCCGTCGCGCTCGCCCTGCCCGCCGCCGGCCGCGCCGGCAAGATCGCGAAGTCGCTGACGCGCTTTCTGCTGAACCTGCTGCGTGCGGTGCCCGAGCTGGTCTGGGCCACGATCACCGTACTCGCGGCCGGCCTTGGCCCCTTTGCCGGCGCCTTGGCGCTCGCGTTGCACACCGGTGGCGTACTCGGCCGCCTGTATGCGGAAGCACTGGAAAACGCACCGCCCGCGGCCGAAGCCTCGTTGCACGCCAGCGGCGCACCGCGCGCGCTCGCCTTCCTCTACGGCGCACTGCCGGAAGTCGCGCCCCAATGGCTGGCTTACACGCTTTACCGTTGGGAGATCAACATCCGCATGGCCGCCGTGATGGGTTTCGTTGGCGCAGGAGGTCTCGGCCAGTTGCTCTACTACGAGCTGTCGCTGTTCCGCCTCGACAACGCCTGCAGTGTTATCGTCGCCATGCTGATCCTGGCGCTGCTAGTGGATCAAGCCAGCGCAATCCTGCGACGCAAGATGGGTTGAGTCCTCGTATCGAGGCCCCTGATCACCCCACAACCGGGTTCATGCCTGCAAGGACCCGGTCGCGTCGCGCCTCGGCATGCGATTTTGCGCTCCGAGGCGAAGCAGCGCGTCCTGCCGCGTGGCCAGCGTGTGGAGGCTCGACATCGGGCGCAGCAATCAACCGAGCGATCGGCGCCGATCCGCTTCATGACAGCTTCATTTGGCGGACACACCGGACTGCCAATGACTGCCACGAACTGCCACGTCATGCCAAAAACACAGCATAGGCAGCTTCCGTACTTTGCAATCATTCGCAATCGACGTGCAAGTTGTTGATTTTCATTGCA
>NZ_JAYRDJ010000050.1:0-20644 GCF_041909475.1 Niveibacterium sp.
GATAGGCCCTTGCCGCCCTTCTCGGCGCTGGTGCGCACCACGACCACAAGAAGGTGCGCAGTAGCCCCGTTGGTGATAAAGGTCTTGGCGCCGTCGATCACATAGTCGTCGCCGTCGCGCACGGCACGCGTTCGGATGCCCTGCAGGTCGCTGCCGGCGTCCGGTTCGGTCATCGCGATGCCAGCGAGCATCTCGCCGCTGGCGAGCCTAGGCAGCCAGCGGCGCTTCTGCTCGTCAGTGCCGTAGTCAAGGATGTAGTGCGCCGCAATCGTGTGCACCGAGGTGCTCACCGGTACTTCGGCGCGGCCCAGTTCCTCGACCATCACCAGCTGGTGCGCCAGGTTGCCGCCAGCGCCGCCCCACTCCTCCGGCAGTTCGGGCAGCAGCATCCCCATCGCGCCCACCTGGCGCCACACCTCGCGATCGACGAAGCCCTGCTTGCGCCAGCGCTCGCACTGCGGCGCCAGTTCGCCTTCGATGTAGCGGCGCGCCGCGTCGCGAAACATCGAAATGTCTTCGGTCATCCAGGGCAAAGGCGTGGTCTGCAGCGGGGTCATGCGACGTTCTCCGGAAGTTGTTCGATGACGCCTGTCGCGAGCAGTGCGTCGATGTCTCGCTGCGTCCAGCCCGCCTCGCGCAGCAGCTCACAGGTGTGCTCGCCCGCCAGCGGCGGTTCACGTCGCACCGAGGCAGGCGTGCCGGAGAGACGCGGCGCGGGTGCCGGCTGGCGGATGCCGGCCACCTCGATGAAGGCCTCCCGCGCCTGCAAGTGCGGGTGCTCAGGCGCCTCGTCCATGTCGAGCACCGGCGCGATACACGCGTCCGAATCGGCAAACATCGACGTCCAGTGCTCGCGTGGCTGGCCGGCGAAGATCGCCGCAAGGCGCTCGCGCATCCGCGGCCAGTGCGCGGCGGTGTATTGCTCCAGCACCGGAAAGTCGGGGTCGTCCCCCAGGCCCAGCGCCTGCAGCATCAGCGCGTAGAACTGCGGCTCCAGCGGCGCGACCGACAGCCACTTTCCGTCCGCGCAGGCATAGACGTCGTAGAACGGCGCGGTGGAATCGAGGATGTGCTCGATGCCCGGATAGCGCTCGCGCTTGGCATGGACGTTGTAGAGACCATGTGCGAGCAGCGCGGCGCCTTCGGTCATCGCCGCGTCGATCACCTGCCCGCGGCCGCTGTGGCGCGCTTCGACCAGCGCGCAGGCGATGCCGAACGCGAGCATCATGCCGCCGCCGCCCATGTCGCCCAGCAGCGAAGGCGGCGCCCAGGGCGCGCCGCCGTGCCAGCGACCGGCATCCAGCGCGCCCGACAGCGCGGCATAGTTCAGATCGTGCCCGGCGCGCGGCGCCAGCGGGCCGGTCTGCCCCCAGCCGGTCATGCGGGCGTAGATCAGCCGTGGGTTGCGTTGCGCGCAAACCTCCGGCCCCAACCCAAGCCGCTCCATCACGCCGGGGCGAAAGCCTTCGATCAGCACGTCGGCCTGCTCCAGTAGCTTCAGCACCACATCAGCCGCGCCGGGCGCCTTCAGGTCGATACCCAGCGAGCGCTTGCCGCGGTTCGCCACCGTCTCACGCCCGCCGCCGAAGAGCTGGCGCGCCAGCGTGCCGCCGCTGCGTTCGAGCAGCACGACCTCTGCGCCCATATCGGCCAGCAACATGCCGCAGAAGGGCGCAGGGCCGATGCCGCCGATCTCGATGACTCTCACACCCACGAGCGGGCCGTTTGACGCGTTTTCCATCTTCGCCTCACAAGAGAAAAGCCTTGCCGCGTGTTTCGCCGATGACGCGGCTGAACACGATCGGACCGCACCGCAAACGCCGGACGTCGCGCCGCCGCGGTGCCCTTCGCAAGTATCCGCGTCAATCCGTATGCATCCGCCTCATCCGCGTTGGTGCTTTCAATCTTTCAGGAACAACTGCGCCAGCGTGTCGACCAGCGCGTCGATGGTGTCGCCGCGATCGGGCCGAAACCATTGCACAGCCCAGTTCATCGCGCCCATCAAGGCCATGCGGGAAAGGCGCGGCGATTCGGTGCTGCGCCAGCATCCAGCCGCGATCAGCGCATCGATCTGCGCCTCCCACATCGCCTCGTAGTCGCGGCGCAGCTGGCGCACATGCCGCTCAGCGGCCCCTGGCAGCGCGCGCGTCTCGTAGAGCATCACCGTCATGTGGTCGGCGTCGCGATCGAGGATGCCTTCCAGATGCCGCTGCGCCATCAGCCGGAAAGCGGCCAGCACGCCGCCGCTCGCCTGCGCAGCCGCCACGGCGGCATGCACATCGGCCATGCCCTCTTCCATCACCGCGACGAGGATCTCCTCCTTGTTGCGGAAGAAGTAAAAGAGGCTGCCGGACTGCATGCCCGCGGCCTCGGCCAGCTCGCGCACGGTCGCGGCGCGGAAACCCTTCTCGCGGAAGAGCCGCGCTGCCGCCCGCACGATGCGCGTGCGGCCGTTGTCCGGCCCCGGCGGTGCCTTGGGGCGGCCCGGCTTGCGCGGCGAAGCGGATTCAGCGGAAGGCTTCGCCACGGGCGGTCTTTTCGCGCAGCAGCGCCGGCGGCGCAAAGCGTTCGCCGTAGCGCGCTGCCAGCTGTTCGGCGCGCGTGCAGAAGGCCGCCACGCCGGTCGCGTTGATGAACTGGATCACCCCGCCAGTCCAGGCCGGGAAGCCGATACCGAAGATCGAGCCGACATTGGCCTCGGTGATCGACTCGAGCACGCCCTCCTCCAGGCAGCGCACGGATTCGATCGCCTGGATGAAGAGGATGCGGTCGCGCACATCGTCCAGCGGCACAGCCTCGGGCCGCACCGGGAACGCTTCGCCCAGCCCCGACCACAGCGCCTTGGACTGATCAGCGGGATAGTCATAGAAGCCCGCCCCCGCGCTGCGGCCGCTGCGCCCGGCATCGGCCAGGCGCCGCACCACGTCCAGCGCCGAGGGTGGCGTGTAGGGCAGGCCCGCCTCGGCACAATCGCGTGCGGCTTGATCCGCAACCGCAAGGATCAGCAACAGCGTCACTTCGTCCATCACCGCCAGCGGCCCGACCGGCATGCCCGCCTGCTGCGCGAGGTTCTCGATCACCGCGGCCGGTACGCCGTCGGCGAGCAACGCCGCGCCTTCGTTGGTGAAGGTGCCGAACACCCGGCTGGTGAAGAAGCCGCGCGAGTCGTTCACGACGATCGGCGTCTTGCCGATCTGCTGCACGAAGTCATAAGCCTTGGCGAGCGTCTCGGCCGAGGTGCGCGCGCCCTTGATGATCTCCACGAGCTGCATCTTGTCGACCGGCGAGAAGAAGTGCAGGCCGATGACGCGCGCCGGATCGGCGGCGGCCTCGGCCAGCCCGGTGATCGGCAGTGTGGAGGTGTTCGACGCAAACACGCCGCCGGGCGCGAGCATCGGCTCCGCTTCGCGGGTGACCGTGTTCTTCAGCGCGCGTTGCTCGAACACCGCCTCGATGATCAGGTCGCAGCCATCGAGCGCTGCAACGTCCGCCGCAGGTGTGATGCGGGCCAGCGTGGCGTCGCGCTTTTCCGGCGTGGTCGCAGCGCGGGCGAGGCGCTTGTCGAGCAGCTTGCGCGAGTAGTCCTTGCCCTTCTCGGCACGCTCGAGCGTGACATCGCGCAGCACGGTGTCGATGCCGCGACTTGCCGCCGCCCACGCGATACCGGCGCCCATCATGCCGGCACCGAGCACGCCCACTTTTTTCGCCTGCCAGGCGGGCACGCCCTGCGGTCGGCGCGCGCCGCGCTTGATCTCATTCAGCCCGAACCACAAGGTGCCGATCATGTTCTTGGCGATCTGGCCGGTCGCCAGCTCGACGAAGTAGCGGGTTTCGATGCGCAACGCGGTATCGACATCGACCCGAGTCGAATCCACCGCCGCCGCCAGCACCGCTTCGGGCGCCGGATAGCAGCTACGCGTCTTCGCCCGTAGCGCGGCAGGCGCCACCGAGATCATCTGCGCGGTCTTCGGGTTCTCCGGCCCGCCACCGGGGATGCGGAAGCCTTCCTTGTCCCACGGCTGTTGCGCGACCGGCGATTCGGCGATCAGCGCACGCGCCGCCGCGACGAGATCCTCGCCGGCCGGCACCAGACGCTGCACAAGCCCAGCCGCGAGCGCATCCGCCGGGCGGAAGCGTTGCCCCTCCAGCAGGTAGGGCGCTGCCCGCTGCAGGCCGAGCAGCCGCACCATGCGCACCACGCCGCCGGCACCCGGCAATAGACCCAACGTGACTTCGGGCAGGCCCAGCTCGATCCGCGCGTCGTCCGTGCAGATGCGCTGATGCGCGCAGAGCGCCAGCTCCCAGCCACCGCCCAGCGCGGCACCGTTGATCGCCGCGACCACCGGCCGACCGATGCGTTCGAGCCGGCGCATCGCGTGCTTCAACGCTTCGACCGCTGCGAACACCCGCGGCGCGTCGTCGCGCTGGTAGCCGATCAGCTCTTCAAGGTCGCCGCCGGCGAAGAAGGTCTTCTTCGCCGAGGTCAGGATGATGCCGGTGGTCGTCTCGCGCCCGGCTTCGAGCTGTGCGACGAGTTCGATGAAGTCCGCCTGGAAGCGGGCGTTCATCGTGTTCGCGCCCTGCCCCGGCATGTCGATGGTGACTACGGTGATACCGTCCTCACCGCGCTCGATCCGGAAACTCTGCAGATTCGTCATGCTCACACCCGTTCGATGATCGTGGCGATACCCATTCCGCCGCCCACGCACAGCGTGACCAGGCCACGGCGCAGGTTGCGGCGCTCCAGCTCGTCGAGCAGCGTGCCGACCAACATCGCGCCGGTGGCGCCAAGCGGGTGGCCCAACGCAATCGCGCCGCCATTCACGTTCACCTTCTCGTGCGGCACGTCCATCGCGCGCATGAAGCGCAGCAGCACTGCAGCAAAAGCCTCGTTCACCTCGAAGAGGTCGATGTCCTCAACACTCAGTCCGGCGCGGTCCAGCGCCTTGCGGGCCGCCAACGCTGGCGCGGTGAGCATGATCATCGGATCGTCGCCCGCCAACGCGGTGGCGACGATGCGGGCGCGCGGCGTCAGCCCGTTCGCCTTCGCCGCCGCTTCGTTGCCGATCAGCACCAGTGCGGCGCCATCGACGATGCCGGACGAATTGCCGGGGGTATGCACATGCCGCACCCGTTCCACCTGCGGATAGCGGCGCTTGACCAATTCATCGAAGCCCAAGCCGCCCATGGCCTCGAACGAGGGCTTGAGTTTGGCCAGCGCCTCGCGGGTGGTCGCTGGCTTGATGAACTCGTCCTCGGCGAGAATCACCTGCCCGAGCCGGTCGCTCACCGACACCACCGAGCGCGCGAAATGGCCGGCCGCGCGCGCTGCGGCGGCCCGCTGTTGCGACGCGAGCGCGAAGGCATCCACCGTGTCGCGGTCGTAGCCGTCGAGCGTCGCGATCAGGTCAGCGCCGACGCCCTGCGGCACGAAGTTCGTCGCAAGACTGGTCTCTGCATCAAGCGCCCAGGCGCCACCGTCGGACATCATCGGCACCCGTGACATCGACTCGACGCCGCCGGCCACGACCAGGTCCTCCCAGCCGGAGCGCACCTTCTGCGCCGCGAGGTTCACCGCCTCCAGCCCAGAGGCGCAGAAGCGGTTGATCTGCACGCCAGCCGCGTTCCAATCCCAGCCGGCGGCCAGCGCGGCGATCTTCGGCAGACACGCGCCCTGATCCAGCACCGGCGTCACGCAGCCCATCACGACATCGTCCACCTGCGCGGTGTCAAAACCGTGGCGGCGGACCAGCTCCTGCATCAACCCGACCGTCAGCGTGATCGGCTTGACCTCATGCAGGCTGCCGTCCGCCTTGCCCTTGCCACGAGGCGTGCGGATCGCCTCGAAAATGAATGCTTCGCTCATGCTCCCGGATTCCCCCAACGTATTCCCCGGTAGGAAAATTAGTTGAGCGAGCGTTTGCTTGGCAAATTATTGTTTGTAGTGGGCGGCCCGGACACGGAGTCATCAAGGCCCGCTCCGCCCCGGGTGGGTTGCGTTGTTTGCAGCCAACGACACCACCATGCTTCCCAGTAATCGCGCCGGCGACGATCAGGCGTCCGCAACCGCTACAGCGGACGCTGGCTGCAGCAGCGCGTTCCAATCAACGCGCCGGCTCAGCACCATCACCCCGGTCAAAACACCGAACAGCAGCAGCGTGCCAAGCAGCAAGGCGTTCTGCTCCGAACACAGGATTCCGTACAGAGCGCCGTACAGCCCGCTCAACAGCAGGGCAAAACCGCTCGCTCGCCACATGCTGCCGAGCGCGGCACTCACGTAGTAGCTGATCAGCCCGACGCACACGACCGAGGCGGCACCGTACGCGGCGTCGAAACCGATGTGTTCGGACAGCGCAAGCAGCAGCATGAAGAACAGCACCATCGCGAAGCCAACCAGCAGGTACTGCACCGGGTGAACCCGCAGGCCCTTGATCAGTTCATAGACTGCAAAAAGCGCGAGCGTGCAGCCGACGATCAGTAGCGCGTACTTGGTGGCACGGTCGCTCATCACGTACGCATCGACCGGGTCCACCAGTGCGACCGCAAAACTCTCCACGCCCGCAACCGAGCGCGCAACGGCCGGCCCGTCGTCCTGCGCGACAGTGTCGACGGCACCCTGCCTGGACGGCTCGGCACCGGCGTGGGCCAGCCACTGTGCGCGCGCGTTACTGGCCACGGCGCTGGTACGCCATGCCGCATCGAAACCACTGCTGCGCACGGCGCGCTCGGCCGGCAGAAAATCGCCGATGAACGAAGGGTGCGGCCAGTCAGAATGCAACACGAGGCGGCTCTCCATGCCAAGCGGGATGACATCCAGGCGCTGCGCGCCCGCAACTTCCGCCACGATTTCAAAGTCAATCGTGCTGCCCGGTTCTGGCACGTTCGCGAGCAAGGCGGACACCCCCGCCGGCAAACCGCTCACGCCGGTACCTGGCGTGACGTTCAGCGCATGTCCACCCGCGTTCATGCGCACGGCGCGCAAGCCACGCGCGCTGGCCACCGAGAGCACAAGAGAGGGCCTGCCGAACTGGATCTCGCTGCCCTCGACGCTGCGCTTGACCGATGCCGCCGACGGCATTCGGAGCGCCCCCTTAAGCGCCCCCGAGAAGGCGTAACCGTTGACGCGGAAGACACCGCGTTTGCGGACATCGGGCACGAGCTGGCCATTCACATCGAGCGTCTCTGGCAACACGTACAGCACACCGGCCTGACTCATCGGCTCACGCGTTTCTTTCCGTGTACCGCGCTGGTTAACCACAACCCAGTGCTCGGTGTACGGCACGATCAACAGCCCGCCGGCCAGCGCCTGGGGGCCGGCCAGGCTGTGGCTGACCGTGCGCAGCGTTTCTTCGCGATAACGGCCACGGTCTTCCATCACGCCCCGCACCATGGCAATCGCGATACCCAGCGCAGCGGCAAGCGCCGCAAGCATCAGAAACTTCGAGACAAACGCCTTCATGATCGACTCCGTTCAGAACACGAGGTCGTCAGTGTCGGCGCTGGGCGTGGAGCCCGTCTGAGGGGACGGTGTCGGGCGTGTGAAGTCGAGGTGAAGTTGGGTGGCCGCGCCCGCCAATCATGCTGGGCGACGCCGTAGCGAAACGGCCGCGAGCCAGTCCTAAGCCAGCGGCAGCGTGAGGCGCGCGAGAACGCCTCCGCCCTCTGCGTTGTCGACCTCAACGCTGCCACCGTGCAGACTCGCCACCTCGCGCGCAACGGCAAGGCCCAGGCCGCTGCCTGAGCGGCTACCGTCGGGGCGGGGTAAGGAGAAGAAGCGTTCGAAGACGCGTGGCAGCGCGTAAGCTGGTATCCCCGGCCCGTGGTCCCGCACCGAGAGCACCAGCTGCGTGCCGATGGTGTCCAGCGTGATTCGCACCACACCGCCAGCGGACGAAAAGTCGATCGCATTGTCGATCAGGTTGCCGATAGCGAAACCTAGCAGTGCTTCGTCACCGCAAATTTCAGGCGAAGACTCGGTCACCGGCCCTTCGATCGTGATGCCACGCTGCTCGGCCACGGCGCGGCGAGGGCCAACACAAGAGTCGAGCAGCGCCCCCGCTGACAGGCGCCGCAAATCGGGCGTATGGTCGCGCGCCTCAAGCCGCGACAGCAGAAGCAGCCGGTCGATTGCAGACTGCATGCGCACACTCTGTGTATGCACGTTGTGCGCGAAGCGCGCACGCTCGGCCGCCGGGAGATCGGCTTCCGCGAGCAGTTCCGATGCGCCACGGATTGCGGCAAGCGGGCTCTTCAGCTCATGCGTCAGCGCCTGAACATAGCGTTCGACATAGAGTTTGCCGTCGAGCTTGCGCCGCATCGTGGCCATCGCCTGCGCCAGATCGTTAAGCTCCCGCGCGCCGGATCGCGGCACCTCAGCGGGGAGTCCTTCCGAAACATCACGCGCATAACGCTGCAGGCGACGGACCGCGAACGAGAGGCGGACGGTGACGAACAGACCGAGCGCCAACGAAGCCGCCACAAGCGCCAGCCCGTAGCGGGTGATCACGCTCTCGCTGCGCGCGATGATCGGGTCCACCCTGGCGATCGGCTTGGCAACCGTCAGCACGCCAATGATGCGCCCCGCATCGATCACCGGCGCAGCAACGTGGAACACTGTGCTCGCGTCGTCATTGGGTTCGCTGCGGGTGCTGCGCGCACCGTATTCGCCCTTGAGCGTGCGCGCGACATCTATCCAACGCGAGTAATCCAGCCCTTCGGCTCGCCCTTCGGAATCGAACACCACGATGCCGTGCGCATCGGTGACGTAGATGCGGTAGTCGAGCGATGTTTTCCGGAAGTGCCAGATCGGCGCATCGACCTGCCGTTGCGAGTAGGCGCGAACCTGGGTGGCGAAGCGCCCCTTTGCAAGGGTGCCGTCGCGTAATTCGTCGGACGCGAGCGCGGCCAGAAGGTTCGCAGTGTCGACCATCGACTCTTCGATCGTCTCCCGGATACTCGGCTTGACCTCGCGCACGACGATCATCAGCGCGAACAGCCCCGTGAGGCCGACGATGACGAAATAGCCGACGAGAATACGTAGCGGTAGGCTCAAGCTTGCACCGAGTACCCGAGTCCGCGATGTGTCTGAATCGGATCAGCGTCGGGCGCGACCTCGCGTAGTTTGGCGCGCAGGGTCTTGACGTGGGTATCGACGGTCCGGTCGGTGCTGTCACGGTCGTTGCCCCAAACCGCGTCGAGCAGTTGCTCGCGCGAGAACACCCGCCGCGGCGCTCTTAGCAAATGGACCAGCAGACGGAACTCGAAACGCGTCAGCGGCAAGGCCTGACCGCGATATTCGATGCGCGCCTCGAGTTCGAACAAGGTGAATCCACCGCCGACCGGTGCTACCACCGCTGAGGCACCAGCCGCCGTGCGACGCAGGATCGCCCGCACCCGCCCCGCTACCTCCCGCGGGCTGAACGGTTTTACAACGTAATCATCAGCCCCCAGTTCAAAGCCCATCACACGATCGATTTCCTCATTGCGCGCGGTGAGGAACATGACCGGCAGCGTCGAAAAGGCACGCAGGCGACGCACAAGTTCAAAACCGCTGATGTCCGGCAAGCCGATGTCGACCAGGGCAAGATCCGGCGGCGCATCGCGCAACAGAGCCAAGGCCGCAGCCCCGTTCTCCGCCTGCTCTACAACGTGGCCCTCGCTGCGCAGCACGTAACTCAGCGTGTCTGCAATGGCGGGTTCGTCATCAACGATCAGTACGCGACTCATGCGGTCTACTATGCAAGGCAAGGGCCGCAAGGATAGCGCGCGCACTGCGTGGTGCGCGCGCCGCATGCAGCCTTGCATCAGCTCAGAACTTGTAGCCGAAGTTCAGGCGAAAGCCCTTGAGATCGTGGTCGCCGCGAGTGTAAGTAACCCCAAGGCTGGATTGCTCGATCGTGACACCCGCGAAATTCACCCGAGTGCTCGCTGCAATACCGAACTCCTGGTACTTCTCGACATACAGCGCATCACCTGAATAGCGGGTGTCGATGATCCAGGCGCGCCATGCAGCCGGGCGGCCGAGCAAGCTCGATGGTAGCGAGCTGCCCACATCGATGCCGTTGCGCAACATGGTGTTCGACAGGTCGTAGTCGATCTCGTAGTCGCCGTACTTGAGGCTTTGCGTTCGGTACAGACCAACCATGTCGGTGATACCAAACTGCCAGTCCCCTAACGCGAACGCGTAACGACTGGAAAGACTGGCCGAATACATCACCGCGGCCGCGCCAAGGTCGGACGATCCGGTCGCGCCAACCCGCAAGGCCGGCGTGAGCACCCAACCCTTGAGCACCGGTACCCGGAGCGCGCCACCCAGTGCGGCGCTGCCGCCCTTGGCGCCTTCCACCGTGGTGTAGGTCAGCGGCGCCTCCAGCTTGAAGTGGTAGCCGTTGCCCAGGTTCCAAGTCCAGCCGAGCGGTAACTTGGTGACGTTTTGCGAGAATCCTCCGGCGCTGTAACGCCCGAACTCCAGTCCGACCAGCGCATAGTTGTTGCCAGCCATGGAACTGCCCGTTGTGTCGTCGACGAACACCGAGTCGGCCGCCGTCGAGAAGTCGGCTGCACCCATTTGCCCCATCAGGCTGCCAGGGTTGCCAGCGACCGGGTCGACAGGCGAAACATGGGCGAGCTCTTTCAACATCCGTGTCAGAAGGTCGGCGCCCTCGCCCTTCATCCAGGTTTCGAACTGGTCTTCACTCGCGCTGCGGGTGCCGCCGGCGAAGGTCAGGTTGATGCCGAGTGAAGGCACGCGAAAGTTCAGCGTCGGCGATCCGGATGCGTACTCCACCTGTGCTGGCAAGCCCCGGATGTAGAGCGTCGCCACGGCAGCAGAGGTCTCGGTATAGGTACTGACAACGCCTTGCAACCCGCTTGCCGAAACGGCATCCAGCAGATCTCCGATGGCGGAAAAGCCAGCCTTGCCCTGTTGCCCACTCTCGCGCACCAAGGCGTCGAGTTCGAACAGATCCTTCGCCTGCACGCCAGTGCAGCAAGTAGCCATTGCAACGGCCAATGCCCAGTTCCGCATATGTGCCCCCCCCTCTCACTCTGATCCGGCGGCTGCGCCGCCCATGGAATCGGAATATATCCCGGCGACCTCGGGCGACGCGAGAAGCGGAAATCCAATGCGCCAAACACGTCACGCAACGCATGGCGCCGCTATCTCGTTCTGATTGAATTGCCCACTACCCACGCAATCCCACCAAGCCTTACAGCAGGACGATCGCGCACCGCGGGCCGTCGACGGCGTCATGTGCGGGTCCCTGCTAGACTTGTCGCCCCAGCAGAGTGCATTCACAAGAGGCGGAGAGATGAACATCATCGATGACATCCGCGCACGGCAAAGCGAGCTGTCGCGCATTCGACGCGATATCCACGCTTATCCGGAACTTGCTTTCGACGAACACCGGACCGGTGATGTGGTCGCGAGACACCTGGAAGCGCTTGGGATCGAGACACATCGTGGCATCGGCCGCACCGGCGTGGTTGGCGTCATCCGTGCCGGGAGCAGCACGCGGGCGATTGGCTTGCGCGCCGACATGGATGCGCTCCCGATCACCGAACGCAACACCTTCGAGCATTGCTCAAGGCACGCCGGTCGCATGCACGCCTGCGGCCATGATGGTCACACCACGATGCTGCTCGGCGCCGCCGAATACCTGGCGAAGCACCGCAACTTCGACGGCACAGTCGTGCTGATCTTCCAACCGGCCGAAGAAGGCGAAGGTGGCGCGCCGGCGATGCTGGCGGACGGCCTGCTTGAACGCTTTCCGTTCGAGATGGTGTTCGGCATGCACAACTGGCCAGGGTTGCCAGTCGGCAGCTTTGGCGTCTTCCCCGGCCCGGTGATGGCAAGTTCAGACCAATGGGAAATCCATCTGCACGGCCGCGGCGCGCACGCCGCCATGCCTCAGCAGGGCTTGGACCCGATTGTTGCGGGCGCGGCGCTGGTGCAATCACTGCAATCGCTTATCACGCGAACGCGCGATCCGCTCGAACCTGCGGTGCTATCCGTTACCCAGTTTCATGCGGGCGAGGCCTACAACGCGATCCCGGATCGCGCCTACCTGATGGGCACCGTGCGCGCCCTGTCGCACAATGAACGCGACCGCCTGGAACATGCCATCGGTGTCGTGACCGACGGTATCGCGGCGGCCCACGGCGTTCGCGCCGAATACACCTATCGGCGCGGCTACCCACCGACGATCAACGATGCTGCGGCCGCGGCCGTGTGCGCACAAGCCGCAGCCAAGGTGGCCGGCGCGACCGGCGTACTGGCCAATCTGCGCCCAAGCATGGGTGCGGAAGATTTCGCCTACTTCGCCCAGGCGCGGCCGGGTTGTTACGTGTGGATCGGCAACGGACCCGGTGAAGGTGGCTGTACCTTGCACAACCCGAATTACGACTTCAACGACGAAGCCCTGCCGATCGGTGCGAGTTACTGGGTGAGGCTGGTCGAAACTGCCTTGGCGCCCGCATGAGCCCCGACCAGATCCTGCTCTTCATTGGCGCCGCGTTGCTGCTCGCTGTCGCGCCGGGCCCCGACAATTTGGGGGTGCTGGCGCTTGGGGTATCGCGCGGGCGCAGCGAGGCACTCGGCTTTGCGCTGGGCTGTGCAGTCGGCTGCTTCAATCACACGCTGCTGGCAGTGCTTGGCGTGTCCGCGCTGATAGCGGCCTCACCGCTCGCGTTTCGCGCGCTCCAACTGGCCGGGGCAGCCTACCTTGTCTGGATCGGCGTTCAGGCCTTGCGCTCTCGCGGCGCCCAGCTCGCCAACCTCGACACCCCATCGGCTGAAGCGGGCTTCCTGCCCTATTTCCGCCGCGGCTTGATCGCCAATGCGATCAACCCCAAAGTAGCTTTGTTCTTCCTCTCATTCCTGCCCCAGTTCATCCGCGCGGACGGCTGGCCGGCCCCGCTGCAGCTGGCGGTGCTCGGTGCGCTCTTCGCAGTGGTCGCCGCCATAGTCTTCGGCGGCATCGCGCTGGCTGCGGCGCCGCTTGGCGGCTGGCTACGTCGTCGCGAACGCCTTACGCGCTGGCTCGACCGTGCTACCGGCGGGCTCTTTGTCGGCTTGGGGATCCTTACCGCTGTGGGGATTCGCTGATTGCCTGTCGCGGCAGTCTGAGGCATCCTCGCGCCCTCGTTTTACGGGATTTGGTTTCATGCACGTTCACACCACGATTGCCAGCCTGCGCAAGGCGCTCATCAACGCCGACCACGTCGCCTTTGCCCCGACCATGGGGAACCTGCATGAGGGCCACATCAGCCTGATGCAGCGAGCGCGCCACCACGCTGGCGTGGTTGTCTCCAGCATCTTCGTCAATCGACTGCAATTCGGTCCGAATGAAGACTTCGACAAGTACCCACGCACCTTCGAAGCGGACTGCGCCAAGCTGCGCGACGCCGGCGTCGATCACTTGTTCGCGCCAGACGAACGCGAGCTGTACCCGCAGCCGCAGCAGTACTTCGTGCAGCCCGCTCAGGCACAGGACGCCATTCTTGAAGGCGCTTGCCGCCCTGGGCACTTTCAGGGTGTCGCGACTGTCGTCTGCAAACTATTCAATATCGTGCAGCCGGACGTTGCGTTGTTTGGCAAGAAGGACTACCAGCAGCTCATGGTGATCCGCAACATGGTGCGCGAACTCGCCATGCCAATCGAGATCATTGGTTGCGACACCGTACGGGCAGCGGACGGGCTTGCCCTTTCCTCCCGCAACGGCTACCTGAGTGCCGACGAGCGCGCCGAGGCGCCGCGCCTGCACCGCCAACTCGCCGCCATCGCCGAATCCGTGCGCGCAGGGCGCCATGATTTCGCCGCCCTCGAGGCCGCCGCGGTCGCGCATCTGAATGAAGCGGGCTGGCGCCCTGACTACATTGCGATTCGTCGGCAAGCGGATCTCCAGGCCGCCGAGGTCGGCGCTCCGCTCGTCGTGCTCGCCGCAGCCCGGCTCGGCAACACCCGTTTGATCGACAACCTGGAAATCTGACCGGCGCCGGCGCAGCACCGGCAAGGCCAGTGTTCGCCAGAAACTATCCGGTGACGTGCGAGATCCGCGAGCGCGACGATTCCGGCTCGAAGGGCCGCTCGTCGTCATGTTGTGCAATCTCGTTGATCGCACGTTCCGGATTCTCGGCGCCGCGTTGCAGCGCGACACCCACCGCGAGCACGTCGATCACCACCAACTGCAGTATCCGCGCAATCATCGAAATAAAGGTTTGACCGTCTTCCACATGGTCGAGCCCGATACTGACCGTCGCCTTCCGCGCCAGCGGACTCTTGCTCGCGGTGATCGCAATCACCTCGGCACCTGCAGCCATCGCGGCATCGACCGAACGCAGCAAATCCGCCGGCCGGCCTGAGGTCGAAATCACCACGACGACATCGCCCGGCCCGAGCAACTCGGCAGACTGGATCTGCATGCGAGTATCGGAATACGCCACACAGGGCACGCGGAACCGGAAGAACTTGAACTGTGCATCGAGCGCCACCACCGCCGCATTCCCGATCGCGTAGAACTCGATCCGGCGCGCGCGGCGCAAGAGTGTTGTCGCCTCTTCAATCGCGGCGACGTTGATGGTGTCGCGCAAGCGCAAGATCGCCGATGCGGTGTTCTCCATCACCTTGGCGCTAATGTCGGGCGCCGAATCGCCATGCCTCACCTGACTGTGACGAACCGGAACGGTGCCAGTGAGACCCGAAGCGAGCTTGAGCTTGAAATCGGACAGTCCCTCGAATCCAAGTGAGCGGCAGAAGCGAATCACAGTTGGCTGACTGACCTCAGCCTGCCGAGCGATCTCGATGATCGGATCGTTCAACACGGTCCGGGGGCGCGCGAGCACCAGCTGCGAGACGCGCTGCTCGGCCTTCGACAAGGTCGGGCCCGCCGAGCGAATCTTGTCCAGCAACGAACTGTCGCCAGTTGCGCGGCCACGCAGGTGATCAGCCAGGATGGCCGAAACCCCGTGGAACGCCGGATACGGCGCAGTGATCACGTAGGTCGGCACCTGCGACAGGTAATCCGAAAAACGCCCCTTTGCTTCGAAGCGCGCGCGGAACGGTGAGTGCAGAAAGCGTGGCCCGAGCCGCGGCACGATGCCACCACCGATGTAGATACCACCCAGCGCCCCCAAGGTCACCGCCAAGTTGGATGCAACCGTGCCAAGCATGCCGCAGAAGCAATCGAGCGTTTCCACGCACACTGGATCACTGCCAGTGAGCGCGGCCTCAACGATATCCTTGGCCTTGCGCGGCAAGGGCGGCACGCCGTCTCTCTCGGACAAGGCGCGATAGGTCAATTCGATGCCAGGCCCGGAAATCAGACGCTCGCCAGACACGTGGGGGTACTCACGCCAGCAATAGCGCAGCACATCCATCTCGCGCTCGTCGTTAGGCGCAAAACTTGTGTGGCCGCCTTCACTGCCCAGCGTTACCCAACGATCCTCGGTGGGGATCAGTGCTGACACGCCAAGGCCGGTGCCCGGCCCGAGCAAGCCGATGACTGAGTTTGGCTGAGGTTCACCACCGCCAACCTGCATGCGCTGGTCGGCATTCAGATGCCGCAGGGCCATCGCGAGCGCGGTGAAGTCATTCACGACCAACAACGTGGTCAGGTCGAGCCGCTGACGCACTTCATCGATAGAGAAAGTCCAGTCGCGATTGGTCATTCGGACCAGATCGCCGCCGATCGGATTGGCAATCGCAATGCCCGCGTGACTCACGCGGAGCACACCAACCTTGCGCAGGTAGGCCCGGGTCACATCAACCAGGCCGGCGTAGTCGTCACACCGCAATACTTCGATCGACGCAAAGACGCCGGGCGCCATCTCCAAGGCGAACCGTGCATTCGTCGCGCCGACGTCCGCCAGCAAGCGCGGGCCATCTAGGTACGGTTTGGGGTGCGAGAGCATGGGCACAAATCCGGCAACCGAAGCCGGCGTCACACCACGCTGCGGCCCCCTAGCCATCATGCGACCTCGCAACCCATCGCAGCCTCAAGCAGCTCGTACCAATGCTGACGATCAAGGCTGTGGTTGGCAGCGGCGATGGCCAAACGAACCCGTTCAAGCTTGCCAGTACCGATAACCGGCACCACACCAGACGGATGGCGCATCAGCCACGCAAGCGCAACCTGCTCCGGTGTCAAACCCGTCTCCCGCCCGATCCGCTGCAGAACCTCGCCCACGGCCAGCCCGCGCTCATCGCCTTGCGAGAAAAGCCGTCCCGCCGCCAGCGGTGACCATGCCATTGGCACAATCCGCATCTTCTGGCATTGATCGAGCGTGCCATCCGCCAATGGGTCGGTACGCAGCAGCGAGAGCTCAATCTGGTTTACCACCAAGGGGAACGGTAACCGCGATTGCAGCAGCTCGAGTTGGTGAGGATGATAATTCGAGACACCAAAGGTCCTGACCTTGCCCGATTGCTTCAGCGCGCAGAACGCCTCGGCAACCTCGTCCGCATCCAGCAACGGGTCGGGGCGATGCAGGAGAAGGAGATCGATACGATCGGTCGAAAGCGATCTGAGCGAGTTCTCAACCTGCGCGGCAATGTAGCCACGCGAACAGTCGTAATGCTTGACGCGCAGATCCGGCCAGCGGGCCGACTTCAGGCGGATTCCGCACTTGGTAACCAGTTGCAGGCGATCGCGCAGGCCGGGAGAACGCCGGAGCGCATCACCAAGTGCCGCTTCGCCCTGGTAATCGCCGTAGATATCCGCTGTGTCGACTGTCGTCACCCCGACCTCAGCCGCACCTTCGACAAAAGCGGCCATTTCCGCCGCTGTCATCGACCATTCCTGGAAGCGCCAGGTTCCAAGCACGATCGGAGAGATCTTCCCGACATGGCGGGACGCAATCATGGCCTCGCCTCCAACAGCACCACGCCCTCGCCCAACACTTTCACCTTGCCCCCACTCACCGTCACTTCACGTCCTGTATAGGCATCGCGCAAGCCAACCCCATTGGCAAATACATCGCCAACGGAAAGCTCCTGTTCGCCGTTTACGCCAATCGCCGCAACGATACGATCGCTGCCATCAGCCGCAACTCGCGAAAACACGTAGGGACTGGCAGAAAGCCTTGCATGCCGACCGCGTGCGACAGCAGGGTGGCGAGCGCGGAACTGAGTTAGCTTCGTCCAATGCGCGAGCACGGAATCATTGATCGCATTCCAATTCATGTCGGAACGCGTAGCCTGCTGCGGATCGGAATTGGTGAACGGACCCGGCGGACGGGCTGTTTCGTCACCATAGAATATCTGCACCCCGCCCGGCGCCAGCAAGAGCGCCGTGCCGCCATCGATCAAGCGGCCGCGGGGAAAGAGCTTCGTATCGTGAGATGAAATATACGAAAGCACGTTATAGCCCGGATCACCTGCCAGCTTCGCAGCGTAGTCTCGATAGACGCTGTCGAGATCGCGAAGGTTCGCCGCGCGATCCTGAAAATCGAAATTGATCATGGCGTCAAAACCATTGGCGTACAGCGCGCTCTTTTCGACGCCGTGCCCCCAGTACTCGCCGACCATCCAGAATGGCTGATCGTCAATTTTCTTCGTCGGGTTCTTCGACTTCCACTCCGCCAGCGCCTTTACCGCATCGGACTTGAGCCGCTTCCATGCAGCCGGTTCTACATGCTTGACGGTGTCACATCGGAATCCGTCCACACCGTAATCCCGGACCCAATTGGTAAGCCAGGTTACCAAATAGTCGCGGACGGTCGCATTCGCGAGCGTCTTAGCCTGCGTATCGCGTTTCGCTTTAAGAAACGGGGGAAGATCAACCTTCTCCGTGCTTTCAGTGCGGAAGTCCGGCAAATAGGCGAGTTGTTTCGTGTAATCGTCGCTGCCCTCTGGCGCGTAGCCGGGCAATCCGGCTCGTACCCAGGCGCCCCCCCACCATTGAGCCCACTTCTTCTTATCGGCGTTGTAGTCGATAAACTCGTGGTAATCACGCAGGCCGGCCTTATCCGCGCCGCGCCAAAGAACGGGGATACGAAAATCGAGGGCGCTCTGGATATCGAGATAGCCCGGGTGATTCATGACAACATCGAACACCACCCGAATACCCTGTGCATGCGCGGTATCGATCATTTCGCGCAATTCATCCGGGGTACCCATGTTGCGATCCAACACGGTGAAATCGGTCGCGTAATAGCCGTGGTAGGAGTAGTGCTTAAACTCCTGGTTCCCACCAACCACCCAACCGTGAATCTGTTCGTACGGTGCAGTTACCCATATTGCATTGACGCCTAGCGCCGAAAACCAGCCAGACTTGAGCCGCTCGGTAACGCCGGCAAGATCCCCGCCATGAAAGGTGCCGATTTCGTTCAGGCCGTCTCTCTTGCGACCGTAGCTGCCGTCGTTATCCGGATTGCCGTTCTTGAAGCGATCCGTAACGAGGAAATAGACAATCGGATTGTCCGCGAACTCCGATGCCGCGAAACACTGACTACTCAGGACACATCCAAAAGCAACAAAGATCGCAAAGATCTGGCGCATAACGGCCTCGCGGGGACCAAATAAAATCCGCCGCCTCAAAGGGCGGCGGATCGTCGCACACGCAAATTACATTGCCTGGCGAGCCTTGATTGCTTCTTCCTTGGACGTGTAGATCGCCTTGTCGCCAGCATTCACCCAGATTTGCTTGATGGTGTTGCCGTCGAAGCGCTGATCTTTCCCGCCCTGCTCTTTGGTATCGCCCTTGTGAATGATGTAGTTCACGAAGCCGCTCTTACCAAACGCCGACAGCGGAACGTGCCAGTACACGCCGGCATCGTCCGTCTTGCCCTTCGGCTTCAGCGGACCAAACCAGTCCACACCATCAATCGGCGTACCCGGCTGACCAGGGTTGCCGATCCATGCATGCAGACCCCAGCCGGCATAGTTGCCATCCGGGCGGAAGTAGTTGATCGCGATCTGACCTTCGGCCGGATCAGAAGCATCCGCCGCGAAAATCGGCATCGCTGCCACGCCCAGAGCCAGTGCAGTAACGGCCTTCAGAAAAAAACGCTTTGTAGTCATGGGTTGTCCTCCGGTGGAAAGTACATAGCAGGGATATCCATTTCGCACAGCGAGACTATCCGTAGGCGCCGAATCGCGACGGTGCTACACCGTCACGTCGGCGCTCTTCTTATCGAATCAAACCAAAACAGTTCTTAACCCTTGACGCCACCAGCCGTCAGACCGCCGACCATCCAGCGCTGACTGAGCAGGAACACGAAGGTGATGGGCAAACCAGACAAGATCGCGGCCGCCGCGAAATCGCCCCATAGATACTTCTGTTCATACAAGAACAGCTTCGAACCCACCGCAAGCGTCAGGTTGGCCTCTTGATGCAGAAGCACGGAGGCAACCGGGTATTCGATGATTGCGCCAATGAAGGCCAGCAGGAATACAACCATCAGAATTGGCTTCGCCATCGGAAGCAGAACGTACTTGAACGCCTGCCAGTGCGTCGCACCGTCGACGACCGCTGCTTCCTCGATTTCCACCGGAATGGTGTCGTAGTAGCCCTTGATGGTCCACACATGCAGCGCAATACCACCGGCGTAGGCAAGAATCAAAGCCCAATGGCTATCAACACCTAGCCATTTCACATAGCTACCGAGGTAGTCGAAGATCGAAAAGATTGCGATCAGCGCGAGCACCGTCGGGAACATCTGCATGAGCAGAAGTGCTGTCATCCAGTGCTTCTTGCCACGGAATTTCATTCGAGCAAATGCATATGCAGCAGTTGTCGACAGCAACACCGCGATGAATGCGGAAATCAATGCAATCTTGATTGAGTTCCACAGCCAGAGCAGCACCGGGAATGGCGGCGTAATCAGTGAACCGTCTTCCGCCTGATACGAAATGCCAAGCGCGAGCTTCCAGTGTTCGAAGCTGATTTGGGCGGGGATCAAGCTGCCAACTGCGAAGTTACCCGGCCGAAGCGAGATCGACAGAATCATCAAGAACGGAAACATGCACAGCGAAATGAACGCAATCAGCCCCAAGTGAGCCACCACGACACGCCAGCGATGCGATTTATCCAGAACGATAGCCATACCAAAAACCTTTCAACTCGTTAGCAGGGAGTCAGCACAGCGCACGACTCCCCTCTTGACCTGCGGTTCGCCGAGATCAGCGGGCTTCCTGTTGATTCACCTTGGTCAAACGCAGGTTAATGATCGAGAGGATCGCAACCATGATGAAGATGACGGTCGAAATTGCCGCGGCCAGACCAAACTGCTGCCCCGAATCACCGAACGCGATACGGTAGGTGTAGGAGACGAGGATGTCTGTCTCACCTGCCGGAATCTTCGTATCGAGGAAGTCCGGACGGCCGTTCGTCAGCAGGCTGATCAGCACAAAGTTGTTGAAGTTGAACGCGAAAGACGAGATCAACAATGGCATCAACGGCTTCAGAATCAGCGGCATCGTGATCTTGAAGAAGTTGGTGAGCGGACCGGCACCCGCCAACGCGGAGGCCTCGTAAAGATCCGCTGGAATCGACTTAATCAGGCCTTGGCACAGCACCATCATGTAGGGATAACCGAGCCAAGTATTGACGATCAGGATCATCACCTTTGCCAAAGTCGGGTCGGAAAACCATGGCGGCTTCACACCGATCAGTTGGTCGAGAATCAGGTTGATTTCGCCAAAGTT
>NZ_JAYRDJ010000051.1:0-20475 GCF_041909475.1 Niveibacterium sp.
GCCTGGCACGCCGACCGCGGCGACGGCAAGGGCCTGTTCGATATCGGCGAGCAGGTCTTCCGCATCCTCAAGGCCGGCCGACACACGCACCAGACCTTCCGGGATGCCGTGTGCCGCGCGCTCCTCCGGCGTGTAAGTCGAATGCGTCATGCTGGCCGGGTGCTGTGCCAGCGTCTCCGGATCGCCGAGGCTCACGGCGCGCGTCACAAGTTGCAGCGCGTTCATGAAGCGGCGCCCGGTTTCGATGCCGCCCTTGAGTTCGAACGCGATCATGCCGCCGGCGCGCTTCATCTGGCGTAGCGCCAGCATGCGTTGCGGGTTGTCCGGCAGGTCCGGGTAATGCACCCGCTCGACCAGCGGGTGGTGCGCAAGCAGGCGCACGATCGCCTTGGCGTTATCGCAGTGGCGCTCCATGCGCAGCGCCAGGGTCTTGATGCCGCGCAGCACCAGATTGGCGTCGAGCGGTGACAGCACGGCGCCGGTCATGTCCTTCAGCCCGACGAGCCGGATCCGCTCTGCAGTGGCGGCATCGCATACCACCAGCCCGGCGGTTACGTCGCCATGGCCGCTCAGATACTTGGTGGCCGAATGCACCACGATGTCTGCGCCCAGTTCCAGCGGCCGTTGCAGGTAGGGCGTGCAGTAGGTGTTGTCGACCACCGTGATCGCGCCGTTTGCCCGTGCGAGCATCGCAACCTGGCGGATGTCCACCAGGCGCATGTTTGGGTTGGCAGGCGTTTCGAAATACACCACCTTGGTCTGCGCCGTCAGCGCGCGCTGCACTGCGACGGTGCTGGTCATGTCGCAGTGGCGAACGCTCACGCCAAACTTCGCCAGTCCATGATGCAGGAACGAGAAGGTGCAGCCGTATAGCGTGGTGTCGACCAGGATTTCGTCACCCGGTGAGAGCAGGGTCCACAGCGTGGAGGTGATCGCCCCCATGCCGGATGCAAAGGCCACGCCCGCCTCGCCGCCTTCCAGCGCCGCAATGCGTGCTTCGAGCAGTGCCAGGGTCGGGTTTGAGATGCGGGTGTAGATGTAGCCCTGCGCTTCGCCAGCAAAGCAGGCGGCACCGTGTTCGACGCTCGGGAAAGCAAATGTGCTGCTGTGATACACAGGCGGCACCAGTGCGCCCTGATGGCTCATCGGATCGTAGCCGTGGTGGATTGCGCGCGTGGCAAAGCCCCGCGCCCGGTTGTCGTGAGTCATGCTGCACCCGCCTCAGATCGCCATTTCGATGCGGCAATCCTATCGAGTTCGACCGGCCGAATTTTTGCAAACCATGCCGATACGGCGATAGAGTGCGCATGACTAATGCGCAAACGGTGGTGTGAGTGGATAAAACGATCGTCGAAAATCTGGACGCTACGGACCGGCGGATTCTGGTCGCGCTGCAGGACAACGCCCGCCTCACCACTGCCGAACTTGGCGAGCGCGTGTACCTCAGCCAATCCCCCTGTTGGCGACGAGTGAGGCGTCTGGAAGACGACGGTTACATTCAGGCCTATCGTGCAGTGCTGGATGCGAAGAAGCTCGGCTACGGCGTCACCGCGTTCGTCAGCATCATGCTTGAGAGCCATGCCCAGCCCTTGAGCCGCGATTTCGAGGCGCGCATCGCCGAGATCCCGGAAGTCATCGCCTGTCACAATGTGTCGGGCCGCTACGATTTTCTGCTTGAAGTGGTGGCTCGCGATCTGGAAGGTTTCGGCGTGTTCGCGCGCGACGTGTTGCGCGCGCTGCCCGGCGTGAAGGAGATCTATTCGAGCTTCTCGCTCAAGGAGATCAAATCCACACGGGCCTTGCCGATTGCCGGATGAATCCGCCGGCCTTGCGGTCGGCGCGGTGCCTCGATCGCGGCCCGGCGCCACGGTTGGCCCTTGAGTTGCAGCAAAAGCCGCGCAACTTATCGGCCACCTGTTGAGTGCGCACTTTTAGACTTGGCTTTTCTGCAGCTTCCGAGGCGTGCCCCCGAATGCCCGTGACGCTCTACCTGCTGGTCCTGCTGATTGCTGCAAGCGGCACGCTGATGCTTGCCGAATCGGCGTGCGCGATGAACGATTGCGGCGCGATCGAAACCCTGCACGGTTTCGCGGCGCTTGGGCTGCCGGTGCTCGTGCTCTACGCATTGCTGACGCTCGGGCTACTGTACCGGCTCGCGGTGGCGCTTGAAGCAC
The DNA here is from genome assembly GCF_041909475.1 of Niveibacterium sp. NCBI lineage: Bacteria > Pseudomonadati > Pseudomonadota > Betaproteobacteria > Rhodocyclales > Rhodocyclaceae > Niveibacterium > Niveibacterium sp. The sequence continues at coordinate 2,175 of NZ_JAYRDJ010000051.1, forward strand.
GCCATGGTCGCCTGCGTGCGGCGCTTTACCCTTCCGCGCTGTTGTCCGCACTGATCGTGCTGGGCGCGACCGACCCGCAGCGCTCCGATCTGCATCAGACGCTGGTCCTGCTCGGCAGCCTCGCGATCCCATGGTTTGTTGCCGCGCTGGCAGGCCTCGTGATGCGCGCGGGTGCTGACGCGTAGGCGCTTCGATCGCGCGAGGTCTTTTCCGCATCCCTTGGCCGCACGTTGCGTTACGCTTGCGCGCCTGACGCATCGAGCCCGGCGGGATACGCTCCGCCGCCTGCCACGCACCTCCGGTAGACCAACCCCATGACCCAGATTTCCACGCGGCTTGCGACGGCCAATGATGTTGACGCGCTGGCCGTGCTGTTCGATGCCTATCGCCAGTTCTACCAGCAGGCGGCCGACCTGCCGCTTGCTGTGGCATTCATCCGGGAACGGCTGGTGCGGCATCAGTCCTTCGTCTTCGTCGCGGAGTCCGCTCCCGGCGAGATGCTGGGCTTCTGCCAGCTCTACCCGAGCTTCTGTTCCCTGGTCGCCGCGCCGATCGTGATTCTCAACGATCTGTTCGTGCTGCCTCCAGCGCGCAAGGCGGGTGCCGGGGCAGCGCTGTTGCAGGCCGCCGAGGCGTTCGCCCGCGCCCAGCGCTTCGCACGCATGGAACTCACGACGGCAAAGACCAACCTCACTGCGCAATCGCTTTACGCATCACAAGGCTGGCAGCGCGATGAGGTCTACTACGCCTACAACAAGGTGTTGTAGGGCTGAGGGGGCGCCCGCTGGGGCGCATTGGCTCAGGGCACTTCGGAGAAGCGCATCCGCCGCTCGACGCTTGCGGCGTGGGCTGCCAGGCGTGGGCCGAAGCTCTTTTCGTACTTGCGCGGGTTCGGCAGCATCACGGCGAGGCGCGCCGCCTGCCCAGTGCCCAGTTGCGCAGCCGGAATATTGAAGTAGCGCCGTGCAGCCGCCTCGGCACCGAAGATGCCGTTGCCCCATTCGACGACGTTCAGATACACCTCCAGGATGCGGCGCTTGTCCCAAAGGTGCTCGATCATCACGGTGATCAGCGCTTCCTCGGCCTTGCGTACATAGCTGCGCGTAGGGGTCAGGAACAGGTTCTTCGCCAGTTGCTGGCTGATCGTCGAGCCGCCACGGATCGGCTTGCCGCGCTTGGCCAGCTTATCGTTCTTCTCCAGCGCTTTCTCGATCGCATCCCAATCGAAGCCCTCGTGGTCGACGAAGCCGTCGTCCTCTGCCGCGATCACGGCGCGCTTGAGGTTGGGCGAAATGCGCTCGTACGGCACCCATTGATACTTGAGTTGCGCATCAGGCGTCTTCTCGCGCAGTTCGGCGAGGCGCAGCGACATGAAGCTCGTCTGCTGCGGCGGGTTCCATTTCCACCACAGCACGAGTCCGAACACCCACAGTTGGTACGCAAGAAACAACAGCAGCAGCGCGAGCAGCGCACGCTTGAACCACTTCAGCATCATCAGGATTGGGCAATCGCCTCGCGCAGCGCTGCGCGTACAGGCAGGGTGTCGGGGCGCACGCCGCGCCACAGGAAGAAACTTTCAGCCGCTTGTTCGACGAGCATGCCGAGCCCGTCCGACACGCGGGCCGCACCGAGCGCGCGGGCCGCGGCGATGAAGCTCGTCTCATCGCGGCCGTACATCATGTCGTACGCCAGCGCACCAGGTGCGTAGATGCCTTGCGGCAGAGGGGGCACATCGTCGGATAGCGACGACGATGTGGCGTTGATCACTACATCGAACGTGCCGCCGGCAAGGCCGTCGAAACCACAACCGGCAAGCGCACAGGCGCGGCCTTCGGGCTGGAACTGCTGCGCCAGCGCGAGCGCCTTTTCCGGCGTGCGATTGGCGATGGTCAGCGACGACGGCGCTTCGGCCAGCAAGGGCAACAACGCGCCGCGCGCCGCACCGCCTGCGCCCAACAGCAGTACGCGTGCGCCATCGAGTACGCAGCCGAGCTGCGCGAGGTCGCGCACCAGGCCGACGCCATCAGTGTTGTCGGCAAGAATGCCGCGCTCGTCGAACAGCAGCGTGTTGGCGGCGCCGGCGGCTTCGGCACGCGCCGAACGGCGGTCGGCCAGTGCGAACGCATCGAGCTTGAAGGGCACGGTTACGTTGGCTCCGCGGCCACCTTCCGCACGGAAGGCGGCAACCGCCTCGGCAAAGCCGCCCAGTGGCGCGAGGCGCGCCTCATAGCGCAAGGCCTGCCCGGTCTGCTCGGCGAAGCGGGCATGAATGAAGGGCGATTTGCTGTGGGCAATCGGATTGCCGAAGACGGCGTAGCGGTCCATCGCTGGCTCCTGTGGTGGCTTGCGCTCAGCGCCGTGCATCCAGCGCGTCGCCTTCCTTCGAGAAGTTCCAGGTACGTGCGATCACCAGCACGTCGACATCCTTGCGGATGTTCGCCGGGAACGGGGCAAACGGCGAGGCAAGCTGCAGGATCCGCATCGCGGCGTCATCCAGCACCTGATTGCCGGACGAGCGGCGCACCTCGGCGCTGGCGATCGAGCCGTCGGACTTGATCTCGACGGCGATCAGCAGGCTGCCGTAGATCTTGCCGTTGCGGTCGCGCGGGAAGTTCAGCGTGCCGACACGCTCGATCTTCTGGCGCCAGTCTTCGACGTACTGCGCGAAGCGGTATTCGGTGGTGCGGGCGCCGACAAAGGCCTTGCGCGGCCGCTGCGCGTATTCCTGCAGGTTCTTGTCGATCACCGCTTCCTGGCGGGCGATCGCGCGTGCGTGCTCCACCAGCTCGAAGCCAGCCACTTTCGGGGGCTCGGGATTCTGCTGCGGTTTCGCGAGATCGATCTGCGACTGCTTGAGGCTCTTGCTCTGCTTGAGCAGTTCGCGCTGCTGCGCTTCGAGCTGCTCGATGCGACGCTGCGCTTCCATCAGGGATTCGCCGTCGCGGGTCTGGTCTTGTGGCGGCAGCGGCGTGGTGGGCAGCGCCTTGGTCTTGCTGTTGCCGCCGCCGTCGAGGTTGGCTTGCGCGAGTGCCTGGGCATCTTTCGGCGCATGGGCATGCTTGGCGTTGACCAGGACGATGTCGAGGCCCTTGTCGCGCTGGCGATTCATCTTGCTGTCCGGCATCGAGAACTGCAGCGCGAGCAGCACCGCGTGCAGCACGATCGATAAGGCGACCGCACCCCAAAAGATGTTCTCGCTGCCGATGCGCCGCGTGGCGGGTGGCAGGCGCAGGCGGCGGCGCTTGGCCGGCGCCGGCTTGGCTGGTGCGGGCTTCGCCGCTACGGGCGCGGTTTTGGCAGCCTCCGCAGCGGCGGCCGCATGCGCCCGGGCACCGGAGGTGCGGGCAGTTGGCGCGGCCGCTGCGGGTTTGCGTGGAGTCTGGGCGTTGGGCATCGGGACGCGAGTGTAACGCGCAGATTACAGGCCGTCTTCCTCGTCCGTCGTCAGGACATCGGCATCAGGCGCGAGCGTCTCGACATAGCGGGCGACGAGGTCTGGCGCGAGGTCGTCGTAGCGCTCGATCGCGAGGCGGATATGCGTGCCGGCATCGAGGTTGGGCAGTGACGGCACCTTGACCACCAGCGGAATGTCGTTGAAACGCACCAGGTTCTCGCGCCACACATGGCCCTCTGGCTGGTAGTCCGGGCTCTGTTGGCGTAGCCAGCGGAGACACCAGTAACGCTCCATCTGGCGCTGGTAGTCGGCATAGGCGGCGTAGGCGAGTTCGAAGTCGTTCATCGCCGCGGCGAGTTCGGCCGAACCCTTGCTGAAAGGCGCCGGCTCGTTCGACAGCAGGGCGATCAGCTGGCGCTGGTTCACCAGGTCGACGTAACGGCGCAGTGGCGAGCTGGACCAGGCATAGCAATCCACGCCCAGGCCGTCGTGTGGCGCGGCGGCGGTCGTCATGCGCACGCGCCCGCCGGTTTGCGCGCGGTAGATCGCCGGGATGCCCGCGTCGGCCAGCACGCGACCCCAGGTGCTGTTGGCGAGAATCATCAATTCGGCTACCAGCTTGTCGAGCGGCGAGCCACGCTTGCGGCGCTGGATATCAACGAGACCGGGGCCGTCTGCGGTTTCCCTGTCCCAATCGACGTAGAAGTTGAAGTCGAACGCGTTCTGGTTCGCCGAAGGCTTGCCGCGGCCGGCTTCGAGTACGGTCGCGAACTCCCACAGCAGCTTCAGCTCATCGCGCCAGGGCGCGTCGGGTAGTTCGGCAGCGAGCGTCGTTTCGTTGAACCACGGTTCGATGTCGTGATGACGCAGGTTGGCCACCACCGGCACGATCTCGACGCGGCTCGAATGGCCTGCAATCGAGTAATCCGCATTGACGTCGACGTACAGCGAAACGGCCGGGCAGTCGCGCCCTTCCGACAGGGTGTAGGCCGACACCGCATCGTCCGGCAGCATCGTGATCTTGTCGCCCGGCATGTACACCGTGGATAGCCGCTTGCGTGCGACGGCATCCAGCGGGGCGCCTTGCGGAATGCCGATGCCGGGTGCGGCGATGTGGACGCCGATGTGCCAGCCGCCGGCTGCGCGCGGCGTGATCGAGAACGCATCGTCGATTTCGGTGGTGGTCGCGTCGTCGATCGAGAAGGCGCGTACGTCGGCGCGCGCGAGCGCATGTACTGGCGCCGGCACCTCGTGCGGCGGAAAACCGATGCCGTCGGGGAAGTGTTCGGACAGGAAGCGCGCACGGTGGTAAGCGTGGGCGTTCGGGAATGCGGCGCAGGCGAGCAGCAGTTGCGGCAGCGTGCGGCCGCTGCGCTCGCAGGCGAGCTCCACGCCCTTGGTTTCGAGCTTGTTGCGATCGGGCTTCACCAGCAGCTGCGTGACGATCGCCGCGACTTCCGCCGGCAGGCGGCCGGCTTCCAGTTCGCTGGCGTAGCGCTCCACGGTTTCCTGTTGCAGGCGTTTCTTCTCAAGGCCGGCGAGGGCAGCTTGCAGGATCTCGGGCGGTGCCTTGCGGAAGCGACCCTTGCCCTTGCGGTGGAAGTGCACCGGCGAGGCCTGCAGTTTGAGCAGCAGCGCGACCGATTCGACCGCGCTTGGTACATGGCCGAAGTAGTCCTGCGCCAGGTCGGTGAAGGCGAACTCGTCGTCGCCACACACCTCGTACAGGAACTCCGTCTCCAGCCCCTCGGCTTCGCGCTCAGCGGCGGCCATCAGCTCGCCGGCGGCGGGGCGGTCGAAGCGCATCAGCACGTTGGCGGTCTTGAGCTTCACCCGCTTGCCATGCGGTGTTTCCACCTGAAGCGAGGTATCGGTTTGGGTGAGGATCGTGGCGGGCTTGAAGGCCCCATCCTCTTCGAACAGCACGTGCATGGCAGCCCAGGATCAAGCAAACCGCAAAGTATAGCGGAGCACCTGATGCGCCCGGCGGCTTCAGCGTTTGGCGGGCTTGCCGGCGCGCAGCGCGTCGGCCGAGTACAGCGCCAGCGCGGTCCAGATCAGCCCGAAGGCCGCCAGGTCTCCACCGCGGAAGGCCTCGCCGAAGATCAGCACGGCAATCAGGAAGTTCAGCGTCGGCGACAGGTATTGCACCAGGCCCACGGTCGACAGCGGCAGGCGGCGCGCCGCTTCGGCGAACAGCGCGAGCGGGATCGTGGTCATGACGCCGGCGAAGGGCAGCAGCGCGGTCACCACGTGCGTGGCGCCCAGATGCAACTCGCCCTGGGCTGCTTGCCAGCTGAGGTAGGCGAGTGCGATCGGCGTCACCAACAAGGTCTCGATGAAGAGGCCGTTCTGCGCATCGATCGGTGCGCGTTTGCGCAGCAGCCCGTAGGTGCCGAAGGTGCCGGCGAGGAACAGTGCAATCCACGGCAACTGGCCGGTCTGCCAGACTTTCAGCGCGACGCCCGCGGTGGCGACGCTCACCGCCACCCGTTGCAGTGGGCGCAGCCGTTCGCCCAAGAAGAGGCGGCCGAACAGTACGTTCACGAGCGGGTTGATGAAGTAGCCAAGGCTCGATTCGACCAGCCGGCCAGCGCCGACCGACCACACGAACACCAGCCAGTTCAGGCTCGTCAGGCTGGCGGTGAGGGCCAGCAGCGCGAGCAGCCGCGGCTGCCCGAACACCCCACGCAGCGTGCCGTAGCCCTGCCGCCAGCGGATCCAGGCCGCTAGCAGCAGCACAGACCACAGCACACGGTGCGCGACGATCTCGCCCGCTGGGATCGATCCGACCGCGTGGAAGTACAGCGGAGACAGGCCCCAGACGCTGAACGCGCCGAGCGCGCAGGCGAGCCCGGTGCGCGCTGGCTTGCTGCTCACCGCGCGGACGCGAATTCGATGATCGCGTCGATGTAGTCGTGCCAGCGCGTGAAGCTGTGATCGCCGCCCGGCAATACAGTCTGTCTTGCACCGGCGAAGCGCGCCACCGAGACGCGCGTGTCGAGCACTTCGTCCGCCTCCTCAGCCAGCAGCCAGAAGCGTTCGGGGCGTGCAAGCGTGGGCAGGCGCAGCGCTTCGATCTGGGCGACGTGTTCCCAGGTGAAATCGAAGGGCTCGCCGGTGTAGAGGTTTTCATGCCGGCCGACAAAGGGCGAGGCGTCGAATCCCTCGGGGAATACCGCCGGATTGATCAGCACTGCACGCAGGTCGTGGCGCTCGGCGAGCCAGGTCGCATAGAAACCGCCTAGCGAGCTGCCGACCAGCGTCGGCCGCACCGGCGCGGCGGCGATCGCCGCCTCGGCCTGGGCGATGGCGCGCGCCGGTTCGTGCGACAAGGCCTCGCACCAGAACGCGTCACCGCGCCCGAGCGCGCGCAGGCGCGCTTGCAGATCCTGCGCCTTGGACGACGCGGGCGACGAACGGAAACCGTGGAGATAAATGATCACGGCCCGGAGCTTAGCGCATCCGGGCCGTTCTGCCTCTCAGCGAAACTGCGTAGATATCAGCCGCGGCGACGCAGGGCTGCCGCTGCGAGCCCAAGGCCGATCAGCGCCAGCGTGCCGGGTTCGGGGACTTCGGCGCCGCGAGTGTTCGTGAACGAGAAGCTCAGGTCGTTGTAGCCGCCCGGGTATTCCGGCGTGTTGATCAGATCCTCGAAGCTCACGAGGGCCTCATGCGGCATCCATTCCGATTGCACGCGCGCGTGCGGCTTCCCGTCCGCATTGCGGGTACTCGGGCCGGTGTAGAAGTCGTCCCCGGTGTTGTTCACATGCAGACGGAAAATCAGTTCGGTACCAACAGCAAAACTGCCGAGCGTGACCGTGCTGCCGACTGCCGACGCATGGTTGTTGAAGAGGAACAGGTCGTTGCTCAGGTCGCCGTCGTCGCCCGGCGCGCCGAGCCCGTTCAGCACGAGGTAAAGGTCGTTGCTGTAGCCCGCCGAATTGCCCTGGTAGGTGGCGACGATATCGTCGGTCGAGGTAACGGTAACCTTGACGCCTTCGGTGCCCAAGGGGGCGATCGGGAATGCGAACGAAGCGGTTGCGGCCGCGCTCGCCAGAATGGCGACGATGAGTTTGCCGAGTTTCATGGTGCTTGCCGGATGTGATGAGGGGACGGCCGTCTCTCAAGCAAGGGGCGGACCTGTTGTTTGGCGGCCCATAAACGACAAGGGCCGCGGTCGTATGACTGCGGCCCTGCGTGGTGCTTGTGTAAATGCCGCCGACATCGTCGTCGGCTGGCAAGTGGGTTAGTGATCGACCCAGGCAACCCAACCCATCTGCCAGGTGAGCAGGATCAGCAGGCCGAAGGCAATGCGGTACCAGGCGAAGATGCGGAAGTCGTGCGTCATGATGTAACGCAGCAGCCAGCGCACGCACAGGTAGGCCGATGCGAAGGCGGCAATGAAGCCGACCGCCCACATGCCGGCATCATCGGCGACCAGCAGGTGGCGTTCCTTGTAGAGCTGGTACAGCGAGGCGAGGAACAGCGTCGGGATCGCGAGGAAGAACGAGAACTCGGTTGCCGCCTTGCGCGAGAGGCCGAATAGCATGCCACCGATGATCGTGGAGCCCGAGCGTGAGGTGCCGGGGATCAGCGCGAACGCCTGCGCGATACCGAGCTTCAGGGCGTCGAGATGGGTCATCTGATCGACCGTTTCGACGCGCGTGTATTTCTGGCGCGACTCGGCCCACAGGATCACGAGGCCACCGAGAATGAAGGTGGAGGCCACCACCGGCGCATTGAAGAGGTGGGCCTTGATCTGTTTGCCGAACAACAGACCCAGCACCGCGAGCGGCACGAAGGCGATCGCGACGTTTACGAGGAAGCGCATCGCCTGCGCATCGCTGCGCGCGTGCATGAACGCGCCGACCAGTCGTTGGCGGTATTCGAGCACCACGGCAAAGATCGCGCCGGACTGGATCACGATTTCGAACAGCTTGCCGCGCTCGTCGTTGAAGTCGAGCAACTGACCTGCAAGGATCAGGTGGCCGGTGGAAGAGATCGGCAGGAATTCGGTCAGGCCTTCGACGACGCCGAGAATCAGCGCCTTCAGCAAAATCAGCAGGTCCATGGGGAGCAAGGGAGGAAGAGGGTGCGCCGATTATACGGTTGCACTGCAACAATCCCGTGTCGCCGCGGGGCGACTTCGGCGGCGCAGCGTGCAACGTGGCACGCGCGGCGGTTACATCCGGCTTTGTGTGGCGGCGCTGCGCAGGGCGCGTTCCGCTGCCAGCACGCGAGCGGCGTCGAGGCTCGCGATCGGGATGTCATTGCCTTGCGGGATCGCGCCGAGCAACTGCAGCGAGAGGTAGCGCAGGCAGCTGACGCGCAGGAAGGACGTGAAATTGCCAAGGTCGCCGTCGGTCTCGGCAAGTTCATCGTAGAGCTTGGCGATGAGCTGCGACAGGCTCAGGCCGTCGCGTGCGCCAATGTCTTCCAGTACGCGCCAGAACAGGTTCTCGAGCCGGATCGATGTGGATACGCCACGCAAGCGCAGCGAGCGGGCGCGCGCCTGATAGAGCGCCGCATCGGCGCCGATGAACACCTGACACATGAGAGCGATCCCCCCGGACGCAGCGCGGCAGGCCGGGCGACCTGCCGCGGATGAGATCGTAGCCCCTGCGAAGTCGACTGCTCAGGCCTCGATCCGCGTGCCGAGCACGGCGAGGAATTGCGCGATCCAGGCGGGGTGTGCCGGCCATGCGGGCGCGGTGACGAGATTGCCGTCGGTGACCGCGGCATCGATCGCGATCTCGGCGTACTTGCCGTGCGCGAGTTCCACTTCGGCGCGGCAGGCCGGGTAGGCCGAGCAGGTGCGGCCTTCCAGCACGCGCGCGGCGGCCAGCACCTGGGCGCCGTGGCAGATCGCGGCGACCGGTTTGCCGGCGTCGAAGAAGTGCCGCACCGCGGCGATCACGGCCGGGTTGAGCCGCAGATACTCGGGCGCGCGCCCGCCGGGGATCACCAGCGCGTCGTAGGTCTCGGCCCGGACATCGGCAAAGCTCGCGTTGAGCGTGAAGTTGTGGCCGCGCTTTTCCGAGTAGGTCTGCTGGCCCTCGAAATCGTGGATGGCGGTGGCGATCGCGTCACCGGCCTTCTTGTCGGGGCAGGCCGCGTGGACCGTGTGGCCTACCGCGAGCAGCGCCTGGAACGGCACCATGATTTCGTAGTCTTCGCCGAAATCGCCCACCAGCATCAGGATCTTCTTACCCATGGCTGTCTCCTCTGTTGAGTTCCGGCCAACTGCGCGACCGTGAGAGGATTCTTCGCCCGGGCTGTGGCGGGTGGGTGTTAACCGGTTACCGCCGGGCGCTTTCGATGCGCCAGGCAATGAACCCCGCTGCGAGGGCCAGCGCGACGAGCGCGCTGCCGGTCAGCCATTCACCGTCGAGCAGACGGCTGGTGCCGAAGAAGATCGCTGCAAAACCGGTAATGCGGGCGATCAGGGCAATCGGTGCGGGGTTCGGGCTGGACATGGCAGGCGTTGCATGGATGGTGGCCCGCCATGCTAACGCGGCGAGCGCCGCCTACATCGCCCGCGGACGCTTGTGCGCGAGCAGCTGCGCGATCGCACACGAGATCGAGCGGCTTTGCGCGGTGTCGGCCCGGCTCGTCAGCACGATCGGCACGCGTGCGCCGAGCACCACGCCAGCGAGCAGCGCACCGGCGAGGTAGTGCAATTGCTTGGCCAGCATGTTGCCGGCTTCCATGTCCGGCACCAGCAGGATGTCGGCACGCCCGGCCACTTCCGATTCGATGCCCTTGGCCTTGGCGGCGAGCATCGAGATGGCGTTGTCGAACGCCAGCGGGCCGTCAAGCAGTGCGCCGCGGATCTGCCCGCGATCGCCCATCTTGCACAGCGCGGCGGCTTCGAAGGTGGAGCGGATCTTGGTCGTGACCATCTCGACCGCCGAGAGAATCGCTACCCGTGGGGTCGTGATGCCCATCGCCTGCGCCAGCTCGATCGCGTTCTGCAGGATGTCGACCTTCTCTTCCAGCGTCGGCTCGATGTTGATCGCCGCATCGGTGATCAGCAGCGGGCGCGGGTAGGTCGGCACATCGGCCACGAACACATGGCTGACACGGCGTCCGGTGCGCAAGCCTGCGTCACGCGACACGACTGCGCCCATGAAGGTGTCGGTGTGCAGGCTACCTTTCATCAGCGCATCGACGCGCCCGTCACGCGCAAGCGCCGCGGCGAATTTCGCGGCGTCTGCCTCGAACTCCGCATCGATGATTTCGACGCCATCCAGGCTGGCACCATACTGCGCCGCGAGCCGCTCCATTCGCGCGCGCGGGCCGACCAGTACCGGGGTGACCAAACCTTCGTCGCGCGCCTGCAGCGGGCCGACCAGGGAGTCTTCGGAGCAGGGCCACGCGACGCCGATGCGGATCGGGCTGAGCCCCTGTGTCAGCGCGATCAGATTGCCATAGCGGCGCTGGCTGTCGTTGACGGTGACCTCGGGCAGTTCCGGCACCGGCTTGCGCACCTTCACAGTGGGCGCGATCACCTCTGCCTCGCCCTCGAAGATGCGTTCGCCGTCCTGGTTCACGCCCTCGCAGCTCATCGTCACGCAGTGCGTCGCGGCATGCTTGTCGCGACAGGTCACGGTGACGGTCAGCGTATCGCCCAGGCTCAGCGGGGCGAGAAAGCGCAGGTTCTGGCTGCGATACACGGTACCGGGGCCCGGCAGCGTACTGCCCAGCAAGGATGAAACCAGCGTGCCGCCCCACATGCTGTGCGCCACCACACCGGCAAAACCGACATCGCGTGCGTAGTCGCTGTCGAGGTGGGTCGGATTGAGGTCGCCCGATGCCACCGCGAAGAGCTGGATGTCTTGCAGGCGCAGGGTGCGTGTCAGTCGCGCGGACTGGCCCGGCTGGATCTCGTCGAAAGTGCGGTTTTCGATGTGTTCAGTGGCAACGGCAGACATCACGACCCCTCGGTTTGCTGCACTGCGGAACACCATGTTATGCCGCGTTGGTTTGCATGGCGATGTACGCAGCGCCGGATTTGATCCAGATGAAACGCGCGCGCCCTTGTCGTGATGCAGCCCGCGTCGGGTGTGGTGGGCGGCGATGCTAAAATCCGCCCGATCCCGCATTCCGAAAGGCTTCCCATGCACGTCGTCGTTCTCGCTGCCGGCCAAGGCAAACGCATGCGTTCCGCATTGCCGAAGGTGCTGCAACCGCTCGCGGGCCGCCCGCTATTGGGCCATGTGCTGGCAACGGCGCGCTCACTGGGGGCAGAGAAATTGTGTGTGGTGTACGGCCACGGCGGCGAGCAGGTTCGTGCCGCGCTGAATGCACCGGATCTCGCGTGGGCGCTGCAGGCAGAGCAATTGGGCACGGGCCATGCCGTGGCCCAGGCGCTGCCGCATCTGCCGGAATCTGGCCCGGTGCTGATTCTCTACGGCGACGTACCGCTGACACGGCGTGAAACGCTGGCCGAACTGGTTGCCGCGGCGGGGACCGAGGGTTTCGCGCTGCTGACCGTCGATATGGCGGACCCGATCGGTTACGGTCGCATTGTGCGTGACGGCTCCCATCGTGTGGTGCGCATCGTCGAGCACAAGGATGCCAGCGAGGCCGAGCGCACGATTCGCGAAGTGAACACCGGCATCATCTGTTGCCAGGCGCAGCACTTGCGCGGCTGGCTTGGCAAGATCCGCAACGACAACGCGCAAGGCGAGTACTACCTGCCCGACATCATCGCGATGGCGGTGGCCGACGGCATCGAAGTGAAGACATCGCAACCCGTTGCGGTGTGGGAAACGCTGGGCGTCAACGACAAGGCGCAACTCGCCGAACTTGAACGCCTGCACCAGCGCAACCAGGCGCAGGCGCTGCTGGTCGCTGGCGTGACGCTGATCGACCCGGCGCGTTTCGACCTGCGCGGTACGCTGGAAGTCGGCCGCGATGTCGAGATCGATGTGAACTGCGTGTTCGAAGGCCGCGTGGTGCTGGGCGATGGGGTGAAGATTGGTGCGAACTGCGTGCTGAAGGATGTGGTGGTGGCCGCTGGCGCGCTGATCCATCCTTTCAGCCACCTCGATGGTGCCGAGGTTGGTGCCAAGAGTCTGATCGGCCCCTTCGCGCGTTTGCGCCCGGGCACGAAGCTGGCCGAGGATGTGCATATCGGCAACTTCACCGAAGTGAAGAACAGCACCATCGCCGCGCACTCGAAGGCGAACCATTTGGCCTACATCGGCGATGCGGATATCGGCAGCAAGGTGAACGTCGGCGCCGGCACGATCACCTGCAACTACGATGGTGCGAACAAGTTCCGCACCATCATCGAGGACGAAGTCTTCATTGGCTCCGATACCCAGCTCGTGGCTCCGGTGCGCGTTGGCAAGGGGGCAACGCTGGGCGCTGGCACTACGCTGACCAAGGATGCGCCGGCGGGTGATCTGACCCTCTCGCGTGCCAAGCAGCTGACCGTTCCTGGCTGGAAGCGGCCGGTCAAACAACCCAAATGAGGCGCGCGGGCTTGCGCCTGGCTTCGCTGGTGCTTGGCGCGCTCGCCTGTGTTCTGGCGCATGCCGCCCACGCGGCGGGCTGCAAGGCCAGTTACACCGTTCCGGTCGCGCTGCTCGGCGATGTGGCCCATCGTGGTTCGGAAGGCAGTGTTGAAGGCTATGTGCCCGAGCTAGTGGCCGAACTCGCGCGGCGTTCGGGCTGCAACCTGCAGGTCGATGAAGTGCCGGCGGCACGCATCAGTGCCATGCGGCAACACGGCGACGTCGCGATCCTCGCTTACTCGGTGCAGAAGCCGCCCGCACCGGGTTACGTGTTCATCCCGACGGAACAGTTTGTGCATGACTTGCTGGTGAGCACGACGCATGTCGCCGCGCCGCTGAGCGTGAAGTCCGTGCTCGCTGATCCGCGCCTTGTTTTTGGTCGCGTCCGGGGTATGAACTACGGGCCCGAGATCGAAGCGCTTCTCGCGGGTCTTGGGCCGGGGCGCGTCGACGAATCGAGTTCGATTGACGACCTCTACCGCAAGCTCGTTGCGGGCCGCGTGGACGCAGTGTTCCAGTTCCCGCTGGTCTATCGCGGCAAGCTCGCCGCGCTCGGCGCGTCGCATCGTGTAACCGTACTGCCTTTTGATGGCGCCGCCCCGCAGATCGGTGGCTGGGCCTTCTATGCTCCGCCGCTTGATGCGGATGACGCTGAAGCGCTGGTGCGTGCCGTGCGTGCCATGCGTGATGACGGCACCACGACGCGCATCCTCGCGCGTTTCGTCGGTGAGACTGCCGCCCGCCGTGCGCGCTACGTGGTGCGGGAGCCCGTCACCCGTCAGCGGACGAGCAAGCCGTGATGCGGACGTTCTGGCGTCATGCGCCGGCCGGGATTACGGGGCTCCGCTGATGGACATGCGTACCCGGTTGCCGCTGCCGGCCAGCGCGCCGCATTTCGAGCCTGCGAGCGCGGATGACTTCGAGAGTCTGCTTCAGATTCGTCTCGCCGCCATGCGCAGCAGCCTCGAGCAGATCGGCCGCTTCGATCCGCTTCGCGTACGCCGCCGCCTAGCCGACAGCTGGATTCCGGCGATGACGCAACACATCGTCTGCGAAGGGGCGCGTGTTGGCTTCTACATGCTGCGGCGGACAGATCACGCTTTGGTGCTGCAGCACCTGTACCTGATGCCGGCCGCCCAGGGCCGTGGCCTCGGCAGCGCGGTGATGCGCATGCTCATCATGGAAAGCGCTCGGACGGGGTTGCCCCTACGTGTGACCGCGCTGCGTGATAGCCCCGCCAATGACTTCTACCTGAAGCACGATTTTGTTCGATGCAGCAGCGACGAGTTCGATCTGCACTACGTTCGAGCGCCGGAGCGCCCCGCAGCAACGCACCCTTTTGCTGGCTAAGCGGCTGCGCTGGGAAGACTGATCGCCGGCGAGAACTTGCTGCGCTTGACCGAGAAGAAGGTCCTGACGTTACGCACGTTGGCGTCGCCCGCAAACAAGCGATGCGCCAGCGTCTGATAGGCCGCCATGTCGGCAACCTGAAGGATCATGACGAAGTCTGGGCCGCTCGACACCCGGTAGCACTGCTGCACCTCAGCCGCGTTGCCGACGCGCATTTCAAATGCCTGCATGTGGTCGGCGGACTGGGCGTCTAGCGTGACTTCGACGATTGCAGTCAGCCCGGCCCCCAGGCGTTCCGTGGACAAGATCGCCACCTGCCGCTCGATTACTCCGGCTTCGATGAGCTTTCGCACCCGGCGCATGCAGGTCGCCGGCGAGACATGAACGCTTGCCGCCAAGGCTTGGTTGGTTAGGCTGGCATCGCGTTGCAACTGATCAAGGATGCGGAGATCGGTGGCGTCCAAGCCTGGGGTGCTGTTGGAAATCATCACAAATCCATAAAAAACGAAATATTATTGCGCCAAACTGTCTTGGTGAAGGAATATTTCACTTCTGTGCGAATTTGGCAAGCTCATTGCCGCGACTGCTGCCTATAGTGCGAGCATCTTCCCATCTCAATCGTGGAGTGCTCCATGTGCGGCATCGTCGGTGCAGTGTCCCAGCGCAATATCGTCCCTATCCTCGTTGAGGGTCTTAAGCGGCTTGAATACCGCGGCTACGACTCCTGTGGTGTGGCGGTGCATCAGAACGGCGCGCTGAGGCGTGCGCGCAGCACCTCGCGTGTGGCAGAACTGGATGCGCAAGTGCACGCTGAGCATGTCGAAGGTTTCACCGGCATCGCCCACACCCGCTGGGCCACGCATGGGGCGCCAGCGGTGCACAACGCCCATCCGCACTTCTCGCGCGATCGCATCGCGCTGGTGCACAACGGCATCATCGAGAACCACGATGAATTGCGCGCCGAACTCAAGGCCAAGGGCTATGTGTTCGACAGCCAGACCGATACCGAGGTCATTGCACACCTGGTCGATTCTCTCTACGACGGTGATCTGTTCGACGCCGTCAAGCGCGCCACGCGCCGCTTGAAGGGCGCCTACGGTATTGCCGTGTTCTGCCGCGACGAACCGCATCGCGTAGTTGGCGCGCGCGAAGGTTCGCCGATGGTGCTGGGGGTTGGCCAGGGTGAGAACTTTGTTGCGTCGGATGCGATGGCGCTTGCGGGTGTGACCGACCAGATCATCTACCTCGAAGAGGGCGACGTCGTCGACCTGCAGCTAGGCAAGTACTGGATCGAGGCGCGTGCAGGCAGCGACGGTTTTGTGCGCGTGGAACGTCCGGTGCGTACCGTTCATGCGCACACTGGCGCGGCGGAACTGGGACCCTATCGTCACTTCATGCAGAAGGAAATCTTCGAGCAGCCGCGCGCCGTAGGTGACACGCTGCAAGGCGTCGAGGCGATCGCGCCAACCCTGTTCGGCGACAACGCCGAAGCCGTGTTCAAGGGCATCGATTCGGTGCTGATCCTTGCCTGCGGCACCAGCTACTATGCGGGCTCAACCGCCAAGTATTGGCTGGAGTCGATCGCGAAGATTCCGACCAGCGTCGAGATCGCGAGCGAGTACCGTTACCGCGATAGCGTGCCGAATCCGAAGAGCCTGGTCGTGACGATCAGCCAGTCCGGCGAAACGGCAGACACCATCGCCGCGCTGAAGCACGCGCGCGGCCTCGGCATGGAGCACACGCTGACCATCTGTAACGTGTCGACCTCCGCCATGGTGCGCGAATGCAAGCTCGCTTATATCACGCGTGCTGGTGTCGAAATCGGTGTCGCGTCCACGAAGGCTTTTACTACCCAACTGGCCGGCCTGTTCCTGCTAACGCTGGCGCTCGCCAAAGTCCGCGGCCAGCTCACGGCGGAATCGGAGGCGGCGCACCTCAAGGCGATGCGCCATCTGCCGGTGGCGCTGCAGGCAGTGCTTGCGCTCGAGCCGCAGATCATGGCCTGGTCCGAAGAGTTCGCGAAGAAGCAAAACGCGCTGTTCCTCGGCCGTGGCCTGCACTACCCGATCGCGCTTGAAGGCGCGCTGAAGCTCAAGGAGATTTCCTACATCCACGCCGAAGCCTACCCGGCTGGCGAACTCAAGCACGGCCCGCTCGCGCTTGTCGATGCTGCCATGCCTGTCGTTACCGTAGCGCCGAACGACACACTCGTCGACAAGCTCAAGAGCAATATGCAGGAAGTGCGCGCGCGCGGTGGCGAACTCTACGTATTCGCGGACGCCGATACCCACATCGAGAGCGAAGCGGGCGTGCACGTCATCCGCATGCCGGAACACTACGGCGCGCTGTCACCGATCCTGCACGTCGTGCCGCTGCAGTTGTTGGCGTATCACACCGCCTGCGCGCGTGGCACTGATGTGGATAAGCCGCGTAACCTCGCAAAGAGCGTCACTGTCGAGTAGTCGCCGAGCGGTTGCGGCGCAATTTGATGCCGGAAAAGAAAGTCCGTCGGAGGAAAAGTAAGTCCGTCGAGTCGTGGCACGTAGATGCAACTGTTCGCGGCGAGGGACGAAGTGAGGTTCTGCGGCCAAGGTTGTCAATGAGCTAGGCCTATTGACATGGAGCTTGGCAAAGCCTCCCGTCAAGAATTTGTACGCAATCTGGTTGATGGATTGTCCTGGAAGGCCTGACCCACAGCCGCCAAGTTACAGGGGTCGGTGCCGGCATATCTCCAGCGAAAATCGTAGCCTCTCGGATGGCCGCGGTAGCCCTCTAGCTGCCGCGTGCCATGTCAGGAGCTCCTTGGCTGTTTTTGGACTGGAAAGGCCGCTCGTTACGAGCCGCCACTGACACGGAGCGGCCTTAGTTCACCTTAAAGCGTCAGCGATCTTGAGCGGGTGAATGTCAGCTCTGAATTCTGCAGTCCGCCGCTTTGTGCGATAGCGGACAATCGTTACCGGAGGGGACGTGTGGCCCGTCTTGCTCGCGACGGGACCGGGTTTGCCTAGCCGACCGGGGACAGCCCACTCTAGTGGTCGCGAGTCCATCGGGGCGCCCACTCGAAAGAGGTATACGCGAGAATGAAGCATCGACCTGGCGATAGTGGTTGTGCTCTCATGATCCTGTTCCTTGATTTCGACGGAGTGCTACACCCGCTCAACAAGGCGGAGAAGTTCACCAGGGCGCATCTACTCGATACCTTTCTGGCCGAACAATGCGACGTAGAGATCGTCCTGTCGACCAGCTGGCGCCAGATATTCCCCTTGGCTGTGCTGCGTTCAAAACTCACTGCCACGATTGCCGAACGCGTGATTGGAGCAACGCCGATCTTTCCGCGGGCAGCGCTGGAGCCAGCACCGGCCGCCGTGCGTGAGCGCGAATGCCGGATGTGGCTTGACACCAACGGACGAACGGACGCCGCATGGATCGCATTGGATGACGAACCCACGTTGTTCGCGACGCGAGAACGGGTGATTGTTTGCGACTCAAGGGTTGGTTTGACGCCGGAGAGTATCGAAGCGTTGCAGCAACACTTTCGTACGTGAGGGGACACCCTTGCACCTTAGCGCCCATCATTCCATTTCATAAACTGCAAAGGCCACTTTGACCGGCGACGTGCTAGTCGGCCCCAATAAGCCTATCGTTCCATTATCGTCCGCGTTTCGGCCTTAGCTGCCGTTCAGTAAGCGTCCGCCCAACCCCTCTTGACGCAGTATGGATGCGCGCGATCAGTCCTCAGGCTGCCAGCGATGCGGCAGCAACTCGCCAATGCGGCTGGCCGGCTGAGTCGGCAGTCGCATCAACACATCCTTGAGGTAAGCGTAAGGGTCGTGCCCGTTGAGGCGGGCCGATTGCACCAGGCTCATCACGGCAGCGGCGCGTTGTCCGGCACGCAGGCTGCCCGCAAAGAGCCAGTTCTTGCGGTTATCGCAATGTTTCGATAACCGCAATTATCCTCAGTCGCCGATTATGGAAAGTTTGCTGGTTTCCACCCGCAGCACCTTGAGCCAACAGGTCTTTTGGCCGTCAT
>NZ_JAYRDJ010000052.1:0-17061 GCF_041909475.1 Niveibacterium sp.
GTCGAAGCTCAATTGTTCGAACGGGCGCATCAGGGCATCAGGGGCATTCATCGTCGGCGATCTCCGGGTTTCGCTCTGTTCAGACCGCGGCGCCATGCACCGGTTCGTCGAAGATACGACCAAAGAGTCAAATGAGAAATGTTTCCGCGCCATACCGTCAAACGGCGATGCTACGATCGCGCGATGTCATCGGAATAATCGGAGTCGTCCTATGCGTAAGATCACCCCTGCCCTGCTTGCGTCCACACTCCTGCTGGCCGCCGCGGCACCCCAGGCCCATGCAGAGCGAGGCGCCGACCATCCGGAGGTCAGCCGTTACCCCGGCGCGGTGATCGAAGGCTACGACTTCAAGGAATACGAAGAGGCGCAGCTGATCCTGAGCCGTCCGTTCAACCGCGGCGGCGAATACATGGCGGAAAAGGTGCTGCCGGTGGAAGGCCGCGTCACCTACATCCATTACGAGATGCCGAAAACCGCCTCGGCGCTGCAGGTGTTCCGCAACTACCAGTCGGCACTCAAGCGCTCCGGTTTCAGCGAGCTATTCGTCTGCGAGCGCCCCTGCACCGACGCGAACCTCGGCAGCTTCAAGACGTTGATGAAGGCGCGCGACCTCTACCTCAACGGCAGCCGCGAGAACCAGTATCTGGCAGCCAAGCGCGGCAACACCTATGTGTCGCTGTGGGTCAATGACCTGGGCGAACCCAACGCATGGCTGTTCGTGGTCGAGAAGGGCAGTCTGGACGACAACCAGATGGCCATCAGTGGCGAAAGCCCGATCGCCAAATCGCTCAGCGAACAGGGGCGTGTCGATCTCTACGGCTTCCAGTTCGACACCGGCAAGGCGGTGCTGCGCGACAGCTCCCAATCCACACTGAAGGAACTCGGCAAGGTACTGCAGGAGAACCCGACGCTGCAGATCGAGGTGGTTGGTCATACCGACGACGTGGGTGGCGCCGACGCCAACCAGCGCCTGTCGGAAGCACGCGCGCGCGCCGTCACTGAAGCGCTCAGCCGCACCGGCATCGACGCCTCGCGCATGCTCGCTCGCGGCATGGGCCAAACGCAGCCACTCGCGGCGAACACCGATGACGCCGGTCGCGCAAAGAACCGCCGAGTCGAGATCATCGTGCAGCGCCCGGCGGTCACCGCTGCGACACAAACCCAAGCCAACCGCACCGCACCGCGGCCGCAGGCACAACCGGCACCGGCTAACGGTAACGCGGGCGAGAGCAGCAAGCCCGCCGCGGACACCACACGCTCGGTGATCGACAGTGCCACCACCGCGATCGATACCGCCTACAAGCTCAAGGGCCTGCTGGGCCTGTAGTGCGCCGCTCGGACGATGAAGGCGCCATAATCGGCGCTTTCATTGCCTCGCTGCCGCCATGGAATCCAGGGATCTGCCGCCGCTTCCGGAGTTGCGCCCGGGCCGCTACCGCCACTACAAGGGTGGCGAGTACGAAGTGCTGGGCGTCGCGCGCCACAGCGAAACGCTCGAAGCACTGGTGCTCTATCGCCCGCTGTACAACACGAGCGGGCTCTGGGTGCGGCCCTACGCGATGTTCGTCGAGACGATCACGCACGAGGGCGTCGTGCAGCCCCGTTTCGCGCCGCTCCAGTAGCCGCCCACGAGGTGTCAGGTACGCAGCGGCGCGCTGAGCGGCAGGCGGATTACAACCGACGTACCCGCCCCCAGGCTACTTTCGACACGAATCTCGCCGCCCAGCACCCCATTCACCAGATTGTGCGCGACATGCAGCCCGAGGCCGCTGCTGCCCTGCGCCAGCCGCGTCGTGAAGAACGGGTCGAAGGCCTTGTCGAGCACCTCCGACGCCATGCCGGCACCGTTGTCCTTCACCACGAGCCGGACGCCATCGGCCACCCGCTCCGCCGCGAGTAGCAAGCGTCCGTCGGTCTTGCCGGCAAGGCCGTGCACCAAGGCGTTATCCACCACGGTGGACAGCACCTGCTGCAACGCAGCCGGGTAACTGTCGAGCATCAGGCCGGCGGGCGCGTCGAGTGTCAGGGTGCAACGCCCCGCGCGCAGTGCCGGTGCAAACAGATGGGCGATGTACTGCAGCGTGTCGCCCACCGCGAAGCTGGCACGTACCGATGCCGGCTGATCCACGGCGACCGCCTTGAAACTACCGACACTGGCAACGGCGCTGGCAACCGCCTGCTCCAACAATTCCGCGGCCTCGGACACATCGCTGACGAAATGGTTGATGTCGGAGCGGCGCATCGCGCCGCGCGCCAGTTCGCTGAATTCCTCGCATCGCGACACCATCGTACTGGCTAGCACGCGCGCGTTGCCAAGCGGCGTGTTGAGCTCGTGCGCGATGCCCGCCACCATGCGCGCGAGGCTCGCCAGCCTGCGTGCTTCAAGCAAGGCGTGCTGGGCACGCTGCAACTCTTCGAAGGCCTGCGCCAGTTCGGCATTGCGCGCGTCCAGGTCTCGCGTACGTTCAGCGACACGCTCTTCCAGCGTGCGGTTGAGTTGCTCGTAACGCGCGTTGCTCTCCGCCAGCTCGGCTATCCGGCGGCGTTCGGCGTCGTCCATCGCGGCGCGCTCGATCGCAATTGCAGCGAGGTGGGTGGACGCCCGCACCGCATCGCGGTGAAAAGCCCCGGCGCCGCGACACTCGCCAAAGTAGAGCGCAAAGGTACCGAGGACGGCTCCGGCGCGCGCACGGATCGGTGTTGACCAGCAGGCCTTCAGGCCGTGCGGCAAGGCGAGATGCTTGTAGGGCGCCCAGAGTGGATCATTGGCGATGTCGGTGACCTCGACCGCTTCGCCGCGATAGGCCGCAGTACCGCAGGAGCCGACCGCCGGGCCGATCTCGACCCCGTCGATGGCCTGCACATAGACCGCAGGCACGCTCGGTGCCGCGCCATGGCGCAACCGCGTGCCGTCGAGCAGCAAAACGGTACAGCGCACATCGCCCGCCAGCGCTTCAACCCTGCGACAGAGCAGATCCAGCGTGTCGTGCAGAGGCCGGCCGCGCGCCACGGCTTCGAGCACATCGTTTTGCAGCGCGAGCAGATCAGCGCCGCGTTGCGGGCACTCCAGCACACCTGTTTGAAGCGATGCAGACATGGCAGCACTCCAGTCTCAGTTCGACCACCGCACCCACCTTTTTTCGCCCGGCGGCGCGATCACGGGCCGGCCGGAGCAACCAGTCAGGCCCTCGCGCAGCCTTCAGTCCTACTCGACCGACAGGTAGCGATAACGCCCGGCGTGGTAAATCAGGGGTTCACCCTCGCCTCGTTCGAAGGCCTCGACCTGGCCGATGAAAAGCAGGTGGTCCCCACCATCATGGCGGATCCCGTTGCGGCATTCAAACCAGGCACAACAGTCGCGCAGCAGCGGCGCACCGGTCACGCCCTCGCGCGCATCGAGCTCGGCGAACTTGTCGTCGGCGCGCGTGGCGAAACGTTGCGACAAGGGTTGCTGGTGCGTCGCCAGCACATTGATCGCGTAATGGCTGCAGCGCTCAAAGTCCGCAAGCACCGGCAAATGGCGTGCAAGGCTCCAAAGCACCAGCGGCGGCGTCAGCGACACCGAGTTGAAGGAGTTCACCGTCAAACCGATGCGCCGCCCATCCGGTGTTTGCGCGGTCACCACGGTAATGCCGGTGGCGAACATGCCCAGTGCGCGGCGGAAGGCCAGCGTATCGAACTCGGGCGAATCATCGGAAACAGACATGCGCTACATCTCGGTCACTGCGGAGGCCGGATTATGCGGCGCGGCGCAAACCGCGTCGACCCGACGAGCAACAGGGGCATTGCGGGATTCAAGGCATCCGCAACGCGGCCGTAATCAATTGTGCGAGCGGCCAGGCGGAAGCGAGTCTCGGCGGCGAACCGGCTTGCTTCCGCATGACTGAGCCGCTCGCACCTGCCGCCGGCGTTTGGTGAGCCGCATTCATCTTAACTGCCATAAACCTTCGCTTTTTTCGCCGTTTGCGTCGGCCTATGCTTGGTCCTGACGCTGATCCACATTCACGGATTGGCCTAGCAGGAGCCCGACCATGATCCAGATCCGCCCCGCCGACGAACGCGGCCATGCCAATCACGGCTGGCTCGACAGCCACCACAGCTTCTCCTTTGCCGACTATTACGACCCGCAGCACATGGGCTGGGGCGTGTTGCGGGTCATCAACGACGACCGCGTCGCGCCGGGCATGGGTTTCGGTACGCACGGCCACCGCGACATGGAGATCGTCAGCTATGTGCTGGCCGGTACGCTGCAACACCGGGACAGCATGGGCAACGGCACGCTGATCCAGCCGCGCGATGTGCAGCGCATGAGCGCCGGCAGCGGCGTGATGCACAGCGAATTCAACCCCTCGCAGGCCGAGCCAGTGCACTTCCTGCAGATCTGGATTCACCCGGCCGAGCGCGGCATCGCACCCGGCTACGAACAGCAGAACTTCAGCGCTGAAGAAAAGCGCGGCCGGCTGCGTCGCGTCGCGTCGCCGGACGGGCGCGACGGCAGCGTGACGCTGCACCAGGACGCTTCGATCTTCGCCGGGCTGTTTGATGCCGGCGAATCAGCGGAATTCCGCCCCGAGCAGGGCCGCCTTGGCTACCTGCATGTTGCGCAGGGCAGCGTGCGCCTCAACGGCCAGACGCTCCATGCCGGCGACGGCGCGCGAATTGCCGATGAAGCCTTGCTGACGATCGAAGGCATCACGGGCGGCGAAGTCCTGCTGTTCGATCTGCCCCCCGACGAAGCGACGTAAACGCAAACGGGCTGCCCGCGGGCAGCCCGTTACTCAAACGCCGCTGCAAATTACTTGGCGGCTGGTTCCTTGAAGGAAGCGCCGGACTTGTTGGCCATGAAGACGATCGCACGGGCGATTTCCTCATCGGTCAGATCCGGGTTGCCGCCGCGCGCCGGCATCGAATTCTTGCCGTTAAGTGCCGACTTCAGCAGCCCATCGAGGCCTTGACCGAGGCGTGGCGCCCACGCCGCGTTGTCGCCAACCTTGGGTGCGTTCAGCGCGCCGGAATTGTGGCAGGCGCCGCAGACTGCGCCGACAACCTGCTCACCCGTGCGGCTGCCCTTTGCTGCGCCAGCGTCTGCGGCCGCCAGGGCCACTTGCGCGACCGGCTGGATCAGCGTTGCGGTCTCTTCCTCGTTGACGGGTTGCGACTTGTTGCAGCCGGCAAGCAGAGCGGCCGAAAGGAGAGCGAGCGGTAGCGCGGTGCGGATCGACATGATGGCCTACGATGTGTTTTTGACGTTGTGTTGCGCGGCCCCCTGCCACGCAAGGTCCTGATTATAGCGGGACAATTCGACGCGCTGCAGCATCCGCATGGACGCTATGGGGCGATCTGCGCTATGATCGGCCGGCTGTGCGACCGTAGCTCAGCTGGATAGAGTACTGGCCTCCGAAGCCAGGGGTCGTGGGTTCGAATCCCGCCGGTCGCACCAGATCTCGCTTTTCCCCTTACCGTTCTCGCTTCTCCGTACGCTCTCTTCCGCTCGGCAGCCTTGCCTCAGAGCCACTCGTTCGCTTTGTCGCCGAGCAGCACTTCGGCCGGCGTGACCTCGCTCGACAACCAAGCCGTCAGCGCCGCTTCGGACATCGGGCGCGCCAGCAGGAAGCCCTGCACATAGTCGCAACCCGCCCGGCGCAGTTGCGTGAGCTGCGCGCGCGTCTCGACGCCCTCGGCCACGACCTTGTGGCGCAGCGCATGCGACAACGCAACGATGGAGCGCACGATGGTGCGGGCGTTGTCGTCCTCGGTCGAGCGCATCACGAAGGCACGATCGATCTTGACCAGGTCGATTGGCATTCGAGACAGGTAGGAAAGGCTGGAGTAGCCAGTGCCGAAGTCGTCCAGTGCAATCGAAACCCCCAGTTCCTTGAGCCGGGCCATTTCGCGCAGGGCGGATTCGGCATCGCGCACGATCACGCTCTCGGTCAGTTCGAGTTCGAGGCGGTCCGGCGGTATGTCGTAGTCCGCCAGCGCGCGCGCCACGGTGTCGCCAAAGTTGCGGCTCTCGAACTGCGGCGCGGCGATGTTCACCGCGATTCGCGGCAGGGGCAGGCCCGCGGCACGCCAGCGCGCCAGCGTGGCGCAGGCATTGCGCAGCACCTTTTCGCCGATCGGCACGATCAGCCCGGTCTCTTCCGCGATTGGAATGAAGCGCCCGGGCGAGATCACCGTGCCCTCGGGCGTCCTCCAGCGCAACAGCGCCTCGGCCGACACCATGCGGCCACCACTGAGTTCAACCTGTGGCTGGTATTCGAGGAGTAGCTCGCCTTCGTTGTCGAGCGCGCGGCGCAAACCGTTCTCGATGTTCAGCCGATCCATCGCGCGCTGATTCAGATCCGGCGTGTAGAAGCGATAGCCTCCGCGGCCGGCTTCCTTGCTCGCATACATTGCCAGATCGGCGTTCTTCAGCAGGTTAGCGGCATCGTTGCCATGATCCGGACAGATGCTGATGCCGATCGAGAAGCCGACCTTGAAACTGTGGCCGGCCAGTTCAACCGGCGTCAGGAAGGCATTGAGAATGCGGCGCGCGATGCCGCTGACCTGCTCGGTGTTGCGTACGTCGCGCGCAAGGATCACGAACTCATCGCCGCCGAATCGGGCCACCAGATCACCGTCGCGCAGAGCCCCGCGCAAGGCGTCGGCGATGTACTGCAGCAGCGTGTCGCCAGTCTGGTGACCGAGTGTGTCGTTGATCCGCTTGAAGAGATCCAGATCGAGGAACAGCACCGCAATCCGCTCACCGCTGCTGGCATGCGACACCAGCGCCTGTTCGAGCATCGCGGTGAAGTGGGCGCGGTTGGGAAGGCCAGTCAGCGTGTCGCGCTGGGCGAGGTCGAGCGCCTGGGCAGTGGCCTGTTCGAGCTCGCGGGTGCGCGATTGAACGCGGTCTTCCAGCAGGTTCTGGTACTCAAGCAGCCGGGCGCGCGACGCACCCAGACTGTCCACCATGTGCTGAAAGGCGCGCCCGAGATCGGCCAATTCGTCGGTGGAAGAAATCTGAACCGTCTGCCCCAGGCGGCCTTCAGCCACCTCGCGCGCGGCACGTGAGAGGTCGCGCAGCGGTTGCACAAGGCGGCGCGTGAATAGCGTCGTCAGCACGATCGCAAGGGCGGTGACGACAATGGCAAAGCGCGCGGTCTCGTTGATGAAGGAGAGCGCCTCCCCCTTCGCCCGGGCGCTCGACAGCGTGAGCTGGACATAGCCCAACGGTGCATCGTCCGGGGCGCCGACAAAGCCGGCGCCGTCGTCGTCTGCATCGGCGTCCGGCCGCGCTGGCGGTTTGACGACGGCAAGGAACTCCAGTTGATCGCCGCCCTGACTACGGTGGCTGACCCCGCGAGCCGGCCAATCCGCCGGCTTGACACGCGCGGGCGTGGCCGCGCGGAATCTGCGCTCCGCCAGCAGGGTGTGATCGGCCCCGTAAAAGGCCGCGTACGCAATGTCCTTGTTGTCGGCAAGCCCGCCGAGCAGTTGCGTCAGCGCGGGGCGATTGGCGCTGTAGAGCGGGAACTCGCCGCTCTGTGCGAGCATCGAAACAACCGCCTCACCGTGCCCATTGAGCGCGTCGAAGGCGAGCTTCGACTGGGTGCGGATCACCGCCACGCCGATCGCCACCGCCGTCAGCAGGATCGTCGAGACCGCCAGCAAGCTCAGCTTGGCGGCAATGCCCATCGGACGAACAGCAAGCGGAAACGGCAGGGAGGGTTTGGCCATCGATCGGTTCGGGTTCAATCCGCATTCGGCGTGCGCCCGGGGCTGTACGGGCCCACGCCGGGTACCACATGATATTCGGCAGGCAGCATGTTCCGGCGTCTTCCCACTAACGGGCCGACGCAGCAATAACTTGAGCAAGCGGCCAGTCAGCGTGACCGGCGCAACTGTCGGCTGCCGCTGCCGGCGCTAGAATGAACGGTTTGGAGGCTCGTGTCTTGCAATACCGGATTCTTCCCGTCACCCCGTTTCAGCAGAACTGCACCTTGCTGTGGTGTCCCGAGACCCGCAAGGCGGCCTTGGTCGACCCGGGCGGCGAGGTCAACCGCTTGCTCGATGCCGTTGAGAGCGAGGGGCTGACGCTGGAGAAGATCCTGCTGACGCATGGCCACATCGACCATGCCGGCGGCACCGCCGAACTGGCGCGCCGCGCCGGCGTGCCGATCGAGGGGCCACAGGCGGAAGAACGCTTCTGGCTGGACGCCTTGCCGCAGCAGTCGCGCATGTTCGGCTTCCCGCAGGTTGAGCAGTTCGAACCCGATCGCTGGCTGGAAGACGGCGATACCGTCACCGTCGGCGCGCAAAGTCTGCAGGTGCTGCACACGCCGGGCCATACGCCCGGCCATGTCGTGTTCTTTCACCGCGAAGCGGGCCTGGCGCTGGTCGGCGACGTATTGTTCGCCGGATCGATCGGCCGCACCGACTTCCCGCGTGGCGATTTCAACACGTTGGTCAGGTCGATCCGCACGAAACTGTGGCCGCTCGGCGACGACGTGAATTTCATTCCTGGCCACGGCCCGATGTCCAGCATCGGCCGCGAGCGCCGCACCAACCCCTTCGTAGCCGAAGGGCTTTGAGGAAACGCCATGCGCCTTGCAATGCTCGAGGATGACCGCGACCAGTCCAGCACCGTGGAGACCTGGCTGCGCGACGCGGGGCACGATGTCCATGCATTCTCGCATCCGCGCGAGCTGATGAAGGTCGCCGGCCGCGAGAGCTTCGACCTGTTCCTGATCGACTGGATGGTGCCCGACATCTCCGGCGCCGAAGTGCTGCACTGGCTGCGCGAAGACCGCAACGATCCGACACCGGTAATCTTCGTCACCGCACGCGATGCCGAGGAAGACATCGTAGCGGCGCTCGGCGCTGGCGCCGACGACTACATCGTCAAGCCGGTGCGGCGGCTCGAACTGCTGTCGCGTATCGAAGCAGTGCTGCGCCGCGTGCGGCCGAAGGAACCGGAACGCGAACTCAACGCACCGCCCTACCGCTTCGACATTGCAAACAAGGTGTGCAGCCTCGGCGACACCGCGATTGAGCTGACCGACAAGGAATTCGAACTCGCGCTGTTCCTGTTCCGCAATGTCGGCCGCCTCTACTCGCGTGGGCACCTGCTCGAAGCGGTCTGGGGCCGAAACCCCAATGTCGCGACGCGCACGATCGACACCCATGTCTCACGCCTGCGCACGAAACTCGCGCTGCGCCCCGAAAACGGCTACCGGCTGACGCCGACCTACAACTACGGCTACCGGCTCGAGCGTCTGACCGAGGAATGAAAACGGCCGCCTCGCGGCGGCCGTCGTTCAACCCGGACGGGGTCTGAAGTCACTTCTTCAATGCGTCGCGGATCTCGCGCAGCAGCAGAACATCCTCCGGTGTGGCCGCCGGTTCGGCCGGTGCGGCGGGCTGTTCGCGCTTGAGTTTGTTGATCGCTTTCATGGCCACGAAAATCGCCAGCGCGATGATCAGGAAGTCGACCGTGGTATTGATGAACGCGCCATACTTCACCAGCGGCGCGCCGGCCTTCTCGGCCGCTTCGAGCGTCTCGAAGGTCTTGTCGCCCAGGTTGATGTACAGATGCTTGAAATCGACGCCACCGATCAGGCGCCCGAGGATCGGCATGACGACGTCCTTGACCAGCGAATCGACGATCTTGCCGAAAGCACCGCCGATGATCACGCCCACGGCGAGGTCGACGACGTTGCCCTTGAGCGCGAATTCCTTGAACTCCGACAGAAAACTCATGACCCGATCTCCTGATTGGCCGCCTCTCGGCGGGCTTGTTGTGGTGGCGAGCGATGCGCCGCACTGCGGGGGCAAGTGTCCATGATACCGCCGCAAGCACGCAAGGAGATGATGCTGCCGCTGGCCGTGATCGACCTGCTGCCGCTCGGCGCAATACTGTGCGATGCCGACGGCGCACTGCTGCATGCCTCGCCGCGCGCCTGTGCCCTGCTTGGCGCTGAAGACGGGCCGGGTGCGCTTGCCGCCTTGCACGACCTCAACGCCGGGGCGGGGCTGAACACGCCGCTGCGCGTGACGCGCCATGCCTTGCCCGATCAGCATCAAACGCTGTACCTAATCGAGGATCGCAGCGCCGAACTCAGCGCCACGAACCTGCGCGACGACGCCTGGCGCGCGCTATCGCATGATCTGCGCTCGCCGCTCGGCGCGATCCTGACGCTGACCGAGAGCGTTGCCGACGGCACGCTGCCGCCCGATCCGCAAACCCTGCAGCAAGTCGGCCACTATGCGGAACTCGCGCTCACGCGGGCCGACGGCGTGCTGCGCCTGCTGCGTGCCGATGCGCTGCGCAGCGAGCAGTTCGAGCCGGTCAGCGTGCAACAGATCGCGTGGGAAGCCAGCGACGCATGCTGGAAACTGGCGCGCGATCGGCAGATCACGATCGACGTCGGCGCCGATGCGGCTGGCGACGATGCGCTCGTTCGCGGTGATGTCGACGCGCTGCGGCGAGCCGTGACGCACTTGCTGGAGAACGCCGTGGTGCATGGGCCGTCGAACGCCATGGTCCGGCTGTCGGTAGAAGCTGGCGCCTCGCATTGGTGCTGTGTTATCCGTGACCAGGGCAACGGCCCCGACAGCATCGCAGTGTCTGTACTGTGTGCCGCGCAGCGCAGCGGCCGGCCACGCGGGCTGGGCCTTGCCTATGTGCGGCGTGTGGCAGACCGGCACGGGGCCCGCCTCAGCTGCGTCTGTGACGCCGAAGGCTTCTGCGTGACGCTGGAACTGCCGAAGAGCCCAACGGAGCTTCCGCACCCATGATCACCCGGCTGGTCAAGATCCTCGGTTTCCTGCTCGGCGCGCTCAGCGCACTCGCGCTGGTGCTGGGGCTCTACCTGCACGCCACCTGGGACGGCAAGGTCGTGCGGCGGGATCTTGCGCGCCAGGTGCGCGAACGCACATCGCGGCCGCTGGCGATGGAGAGCATGCCCAGGCTCGCGTTCCGCCCGGGTCCGACGGTCGTGATCGAAGGGCTGGCGCTCGGCGAACGCGATGCACCGGGCATTCCGCTGCGCATCGGCCGCGTCGAGGCCGGTCTCGCGCTGTGGCCACTGTTGCGCGGCAAACTTGAACTCCGCTCGCTACGCTTCGCCGACCTGGATGCGACGCTGCTGCATAACCGCGAAGGCTGGAGCCTCGCAGATCTCAACCGCGGCCTTCGTCTCGAATCGCCGTGGCCGTTCTCAATCCGCCTCGATCAAATTGTTGTCGAGCGCGCGCGCGTGCGCCTGCGTGACGACGCGCTCGGCCACGCGCTGACCTTCGAGCGCATTCACCTCGTGACCGACGCGCTGCAAGCCGGTTCGCACGGTCGCATCCGTGTCGAGGGCTCGCTGACCGAAGGCCCCGGCGCTGCTTCCGGCGGACTCACGCTAGATCTGGCCTACCTGCTCGACGGCAAGGGTTACGACATCGAATCGGCAACGCTCGGCTTCCGGGGCGATGCCTGGGGCGCCACCAGCGTGGACGGCGAAGTGCAGATCCGCAGCGGCCGTGGCGACCAAGGCAACGCGCTGGCACTTCAGGGCATCGTGATGCAAGCCAAGGGGCGACTTGGTACCGGCAAGCTGCAAGTGCAGGCGAGCGCCGAGCGCCTTGCCAGTCAGAACGAGGCGCTGGCGCTGCAAGCCGTGAAGGCGACCTTGCAGCTTACCGATGGCAGCGAACGCACCGAAGCCAGTTTCGAGACTGCGTCGATCGCGCCCCGCACGGCGGACTTCCCCGGCGAACCGTTGCGCGCGACCTTCCGCAGCCAGGGTGGACAACGCCTCACCAGCGGCCAACTCAACGCCCGTATTGCCTACCGCCCGCAGCACGGCCGCGTCGAGCTCGATGCGATCGACGCACGCTGGCGCAGCGCCGCACCCGGCGCGCCGGAAGGTGCGTGGACCGCCACCGTCGCCGGCAACGCAGCAAGTTCGCTGCTCGGCGGGCGTGTCGATACGCGCTTGCGGATCCGTGTCGCCGACAGCGCGATGCAGTTGCAGGCCCAGTACGAACAATCCCGCGCAGTGCCATGGCACTTCGTGTTGGACGCCGAACGCGTCGACACCGGGCGGATCAGCAAGGCGCTTGGCCTCGACGGTGCCAGCGCGCTGCTTGCGCCGGTCGCTCACCTGCGCGGCGACGGTCAGCTGAACATTGCGGCACTTCGGATCGGGCCGCTGCAAGGTAGCGCAGTCAGCGCACAACTGCAGACCGGCGACGGCGCAGTCAGCTTCGACACGCTGGCACTCAAAACCTACGGTGGAGACTTGAGCGGCAGCGCCCGCTACGACACCGCCAATCGCAGTCTTGCTCTGGATGGGCGCTACAGCGGCATCGAACTCACTGCGCTGGCACAAGAGCTCAAGCGCAGCTGGCCGCTGCGCGGCAGCGTTTCAGGCCGCTGCTCGGTACAAGCAATCGGGCCGGATTGGCCCGCCATCGCACGCAGCCTGAGCGGCGAGGCGCAGTTCACGCTGCGCCCTGCGCAGTGGAACGGCCTCGCACTGGACGACTTCCTGCGCGCAGTGCGACCGGCGCTGAAGGACCGTGGCGCCGCCGAACGCCGCCACGTCGCGCGCGAGCAGCAAAGCTTCGAGGAATTCGGCACCCACTGCCGCTTTGGCGGCGGTGAAGCGGAATGCAGCGAGCTCACGGCCCGCACCCCTTGGGTACGCATGGGCGGCGGCGGCAAACTGCGGCTCGCCGACGGCCAGCTCGACTGGCTGGTGCGTACCGCAGTGCAGTCGCAAGGGCCGATACCGCGCGACCTGATCGGCCTGCGCGGCGTCACGGTGCCGGTGCGGCTGAGCGGGCCCCTGCGCGATCCGCGTTATGCGCTCGATTGGCAGGCCGCACCACCACGGCCGGCTCCGGTGCGCAGCAAGCCGGTCGACAAGGTGCCCGAGACAACACCAGAGGCACCGGTGGCGCCCAGCGCAGCCGGCTAGCACCAGCCCCCCCGCGGCCCGCCTCAGGCGCTGAACTGCAGCCGGGCGAGGTGGGCGTAGAGGCCGTCCGCCTCGATCAAGGCCGCGTGATCGCCCTGCTCGACGATGCGGCCGTGTTCCATCACGACGATGCGGTCGGCCTGCTGCACGGTCGCCAACCGGTGCGCAATCACCAGCGTGGTACGGCCGCGCATCAAGTGCATCAGCGCCGCCTGCACCATGCGTTCGCTCTCGGCATCCAACGCCGAGGTCGCCTCATCGAGCAACAGGATCGGGCGATCGGCGAGGATCGCCCGCGCGATCGCGATGCGCTGCCGCTGCCCGCCGGAGAGCTTCACGCCCCGCTCGCCCAGATCGGTGTCGTAGCCCTGCGGCAGCTCGCGCACGAAACCGTCGGCATACGCCGCCACGCAGGCCGCCTGCACCTCGGCAAGCGTGGCATCCGGCCGCGCGTAGCGCACGTTCTCCAGCACGCTCGCGGCAAAGATCACGGCCTCCTGCGAGACCAGCGCGATCCGCTCACGGATCGCGAGCGGATCGGCCGCGTCCAGCGCAACGCCGTCGATCGTGATGCGGCCGGCGTGCGGATCGTAGAAGCGCAGCAACATCTGGAACACGGTCGTCTTGCCGGCACCGGAGGGGCCCACCAGCGCAACCGTCTCACCCGGCGACACATCGAGGCTGAACGCATCGAGCGCCGCGGTATCCGGCCGGCTCGGGTAGCGAAAATCGACTGCCTCGAAGCGCACTTCACCACGCGCAGGTGGCAAGGGATAAGGCGTGGCGGGCGGCGCCACTTCGGGCGCGGTAGCAAGCAGTTCCATCAGCCGCTCGGTCGCACCGCGCGCGCGCTGCAGATCGCCCCACACCTCGGACAAGGCACCCACACTGCCGGCGACCATCGCAGCATAGAAGACGAAGGCCGACAGCTCGCCCCCCGTGAGCCGGCCAGCAAGCACATCGTGGCCACCGATCCACAGGATGAAGGCGATTGCGCCAAACACCAGCACCATCACCGCCACGATCAGCGCCGAGCGCGCCGCGATACGGCGGCGCGCAGTAGCGAAGCCGCGCTCGACCCTAGCGCCGAAGTCGGCGCGGTCGGCCGCCTCGTGGCCGTAGGCCTGCACGATGCGGATCTCGTGGATCGTCTCGTCGATACGGTTGCCGAGCTCGGCGACGCGGTCCTGGCTTTCACGCGCCAAGGTGCGGACCCTTCGACCGAATAGCACGATGGGCGCCACCACCAAGGGCACACCGGCGATGACCAACAGGGTGAGCTTGGTGCTGGTGGTGAACAGCATGACGAGCCCGCCGACCAATAGCAGCGCGTTGCGCAGCGCGATCGACACGCTGGAGCCGATCACGTTCTCCAGTTGCGTGGTGTCGGAGGTAAGGCGAGAAATCACATCGCCGGTACGGCCGCTCTCGAACCAAGACGGCGGCAAGCTGAGCAAATGATCGAACAACTTGCGACGCAGATCAGCCGTGACCCGCTCACCAAGCCAGCTGACGTTGTAGAAGCGCAGCCAGGTTGCCGCAGCAAGCAACGCAATGACGCCGAACATCGCAGCCAGCGCGCGATCCAGCCAGGCGGGGTCGCCGGCCGAGAAACCCCGGTCGATCACCGCGCGCAGGCCCTGCCCCACCCCCAGCATCGCGCTCGCGGCGAGTATCAAGGCAATTGCTGCCACCGCGATGCGGGTGCGATAGGGGCGCAACAGGTCGATCAGGATGCTGCGGACGGTGGGCGGAGTAGGCATGGCAAAGAAACCCTGCATGGCGGCGACAGCCGCATGCTCTCACGCCACTGCCGGATGCCGCATTTCTTCAGGCAGGGATCAGAAGCGCAGGCGGGTACCGAAACTGAGGCTGCCCTGGTCGATCAGGTCGAAACCCGGCGCGCGATCCTCGCGATGCAAGCGATAGGCCGCCGAGATTGACCAAGCTGGGCTGAAGTCGTACGAGAGCCGCATACCCGCATCGACACCGCGCCCTTGCGTGCCGCCAAAGGCATCCACATCGCCGGCAAGGCGGAAGCTGCGCCAGAAGCGATACTCACCAAAGGCGTGGAGTAAGGGCACGTAACCGCTTTGCGAGAACAAGGGTGCGGTCAAGGGCGTCGTCTCCCACGCACTCACACCCAGGCCGGCATGCCAGCCCGGCTGATCCAGCAGTGCGTAGCGCAGGCTGGTGCGGCCCGGTGTCGGCAGATCGCCATCATCCGCCCCCGGCCGCAGCAGGCGGGTGAAGTCCATCTCTGGCGCCGCGACGCCGAAGCCGCTGCCGGCGACACGCAGGCCATCGGCCAAGGCGGCGGGCGCCAGCACAACGAAGGGCAGCAGCAAAACCCCGCGCACAAGAAGAAGACACCTTCCACGCTGAACCGAACGCATGTCGCAAGCCCCTCCCGGTCTGCACCCACACCGCGGCGTGACTGGTGACGCGCCGCGCGAGTTTTCATTATGGACGCTGCCGCGCCGATCGCTAGACTCGCTGCATCCCCATGCCGGAGTCATCATGAGCCTTGCCTGTGTCGCCAGCCGCGCGCTCGACGGCATCGCTGCGCCAGAAGTCGTCGCCGAGGTGCATCTCGCGAATGGCCTGCCGGGTTTTTCGCTGGTCGGGCTGCCGGAAGCCGAAGTGCGAGAATCTCGCGACCGCGTGCGCGCCGCGCTGCAAACCTGCCAGTTCGAGTTTCCGCAACGACGCATTACGGCCAACCTGGCGCCGGCCGATCTGCCGAAGTCTCGTGGAAAACGCTAAATGCGAATTTCACACATTAAGTGCAAATTTTGAACGGATTGTCTGCGAAACCCCAACACCGGACCAGCGTCTCAGCCCTGCAGCGTCAGGAATGACGTCTCCTCCAAATCCCGCCCCAAACCACTCCGCGACCTCCCAAATGAAGATCTCGTCCTACGGATTCCTCGCCCTCCTGCCCCTGTTCCTCACCGGCTGCCTGGTCCCTGAGAAGTTCTCCGCCAAAGTCGAAATCCAGCCGGACGGCGGATACGCTTACAGTTACAAAGGAACCGCCGTTCACGCATTGGCCGCGGCCGAGTTAAAGCAGACCGGGACCATCTCACCCAGGGACGATGCGGGACTCAAAGCCGAAGCTGACAAGATGGCCAAGGGCCAGGACGTTCGCCGCGCGGTGTACCTCGGGAAGGGGCGTTACGACCTAGATGTCCAAGGCACGAAGACGCGCGGGCAGCCCGTCAAATTGCTGCAAGTGCTGTCCGTGTCGACGGACAAAGACGGACTCATCACGATTTCGTCTCCGGAGCTCAAGGATAAGGAACGGAAGCAGCTGGAACAGCTGCAGATCGTGATCGACGGGACGCTGGAGGTGAAGGTGCCCAAGAATGCTGAAGTCGTCTCGAGCAACGCAACCTCGACACCAACGATGGGGCTGGGCGGCTACGCTTGGAAGATTGGCAAGGTCGACCAGCGGCCTGTGATGAAGGTCAGGCTCAAATGACGGGGCCTCAAAACCCGGGGCAGTTCACCGGGCGTTTGGCCAAAGAGCCGCGCGAGGCCAGCCAGCTCGTAAGCAATGGGACGGACTCCCCCTCCCGCTGACGGCCACGTAGTGCCAGAGCGGTAGAGTCCGCAGGCAGTTGATCCGAAAGGCGCGTCTGACGTTGGGGGGGGCGGAGCGGCGAAGCGGCAAACGGAACCAATAGGCGCAGCTTGTGGGCGGTCCCTCTCGACGGAATGAATAGTTCGCCGGTCTTATCCCCCCAGCAGAGAGAACCTACGCTCCGTCTTGAGAGCGGATAAGGATAGAGCCATCCGCCTCGAAACGCCCTTGCGCAATAAATCTCTCAGCCTTCTCTTCAATCCTGTTTCTGTTCAGGCAGAAGCAATCGAGCGGCTGGACTCCATTTCCGCCAAAGTTGTCTTGAAGAGCCTCCCAAGAAATGAGGCAGCGAATCTGCCTTTCATCCACAGCTGCCGGAAATGAAACGCAATCGTAAGCGTCCGGCCAACCCATCTTGAGCCGTCATTCGATGGCGTGAAGGATGGTGTCCACTAACAAACCCGGTGGACACCATGCAAGAGAGTCAGAGTCGGTCCCGTCGTGTGCATAGCGCGGCGT
>NZ_JAYRDJ010000053.1:0-15794 GCF_041909475.1 Niveibacterium sp.
TCCTGCCGAATTCGAAACCCATTACCATCGACAACGCGCTGGTCAGGCCGCGACCGTCTGACTTAAACCAACTGGCCTCCGCGAAAGCCGGGGTGATTCACTCTGCAATGCGGAATCGGGGGCGATGAACACCAACGGGCGAGAGGCTGTCCTTTGAGCGCACAGCATCGATTCCGGTCGCATGGCGCTCATTGGCGGCCACGTAAATAATGAAGCAGGAACTGGCGCAAACGCCCTTCCCGCCCGGAACCGTTGCAACACGCAAACCCAGCGTCCGAACCAACTGAGCAAGACGGGTTGCCTCTCCAACGTCTCCCCCCGGGGAGTCCAAATACACGGAACTCGGATAGAAGTACGCGCCGCCCTGCGGTTTGATTGAAAGAAAGATACGAGCTAACCGCTCAGCGTCACCGGGAGCAATCTCACCAGAGAGCGTAATTTGGGTCTCCATATCATCGATACGGAAATCCGCGGCCAGAACACTTGGAATCGTATGAAGAACGACAATGATCCCGACCGTTATACGAGCGAGGCACATGATCATGGCGAACTACCACTGACTAAAGTTGAAATGGTCGCACACCTGAAGTTCACGGCAGGTTGCGCTGTATTGCTTGGCGAATCTACATTCAAACCAAGCGAGTTAGGTTAGGCCACGCCCGCGAAGCCCGACAACAAACCTCGGCGCGCACAATCAGCGGGGCGACACTGCGCCCCGCCCGCCGGTCCGTCCGTCCGTCCGTCCGTCCAACATCAGCCTGGCGCGCCGTCCGCCCTCGGCCTATTCATCCCGTCCCTAATCAAATTCCCCAGCAGCACATCCACCAGCGTGCCGCCCTGGCCGCTGCCGCCACCTGCAACGATATCGGGCACCAGCTTGACGCCGGCTTTTGCGAGCGCTTCGGCGACCTGCACCATCGCGTAGTTGCCGGATTCCATCGACGCGATCTTCAGCTTGATGACTTCGGCTTCGGCGCCGCCCACGGCCTGGGTCTTCGCGGCTTCGGCCTCGCCCACGGTGCGCAGCACGGTGGCGTCGGCTTCGGCGTTGATCTTCTTCGACTGGGCCTGACCTTCGGCCGCCTTCACGGTGGCCTTGGCGTTGAAATCGGCGATCGTGACCTGCCGCTCGGCATCGACCACGCGGGCCTGCGTGGCGGCGAGCGCGGTGGCCTGTTCGAGTTCCTGCTTCACGACTTGCGCCTGGCGCTGGGTGTCGTAGGTGACGCGTTCCTGCTCGGCGATCTTGCGGTCGGTCAGCGTCTTCATCAGTTCTTCCGGCGGCACGATGTCGCCGATCAGCGTATCCACGGCGCCAACGTTGTATTCCTTCAGCGCGGTGGCAATCGACTGGCGTGCTTCGTCTTGCCGGCGTGAGCGGTTCTTCAGGAAGTCGATGATGTCCGAACCCTGCGCGGCGTTGCGGAAGTAGTTGCCAATGGTGGGCTCCAGCACCTGCGTCACCAGCGCCGCCATGCCGCCGAAGCGCGCGATGACCTTGGGCGCGTCGTTGCGCGGGATGTGGATGATCTGCGAAACGTCGAGGTTGAATTTGAAGCCATCGGCCGAACGCACGGTGATCGTCGAGAGGTTGGCGTCCAGCTTGTGCGCTTCGGTCTTGCCGGTGGCCCAGTTCAGCACCACGTTCGCAGTCGGCACATTGCTGACCTTGTGGGTGTAGGGGTTGATCGGGTACTTGCCGGGATCCAGCGGATCGACCCACACGCCCTTCTCGCCGCGGCTGACCAAGTTGCCGTGGCGGAAGGATTCACCGGTGACGTCGTGCCCCTCGCCGCCGACGTAGGCGATCACCACGCCCACGTTGGCGATCGGCACCTCGACCATGTCGACGATCTCGACGGTCGCGAAACGCGGGTTGATGAAGTAGCGGCCGGCGAGCAGCACCTGTTCCTGCAGACCCTTGCTGCCGCCGTTATCGACGAAGGCCTGCGGGTTCTGGAACATGTTGTGGCCGGCGATCTCCGGGCCAGCAATCTCGCCGGTTACCAGCGGTTTGCCTTCCTTGGTCGTGATGATGCCGACCTTGTTCTCCGGAATGTCGACCGCCTCAGCCAGATGCACCTCGAACAGCGCAGGATTGATGCGGTAGGTACCCGGCGTAATCACCGACATCTGCGGGCCGCGTTCGCCGCCGCCAGAAAGGAAGGCGTGCCCATCCTGGAAGGAGTCGCAGGCCACCTGCCGCGCGATCACGCGGCCGCTGGGCAGCGGCGCGCCATCGAGCGCTTCCACCACACCCAGCTTGCCCTGCGGAATGCTCACCGCCGGCTTGAGATCAACCTTGAACAGCAGCGTGTTGATGCGGTAGGTGCCGGGCGGGATCAGCGCCATCTGCGGGCCGCGCTCGCCACTGTTCTGCAGGAAGGCGCGCGCATCCTGGAAGGTGTCGCAGTCGACCTGTCGCGCGATGATGCGGCCGCTCGGCAGCGGGTTGCCGTCGCAGGCTTCCACCACGCCGACTTCGCCCTGCGGCACGGTGAAGAATTTGACCAACTCAACCGTGTACTGCCACGGCCACAGCGCCACATGCAGGCCAGGGGCGAGCGTGTCGGCCTGGTAGCCGGCCTCACCGTTGAGCGCGATGATGCGGCCGTCCGGCAGATTGCGGTTGGCGCCGAACAGTACGAACTTCTTCGTCACCACGCCAAGGCTGTCGTCCGGCACGATGATCACGCCGAACAACCACAGCACCCACTTGTAGCCGATCGCGACGACGATCAGGCCGATCAAGACGAACAGGCCGGTGGCATGTCCGGCCAGCAGTTCAAAAAAGTCCATGGGATCCTGTTTTCAAGAATGAGGGGAAAGGCAGGATCCTCTGGCGATTCACGGCACTACGCCCTGCAGCAGATCAAGCCCGCTGCGAGCATAGGTGCGCCACGCTGCCGCGCATGCCAACAAGCGCACAGCGCGCGGCTTGCATGGCGGCGATACGGCTTATTCGTCGACCGGCCGATCGACCCGCTCGGCGGATTCCCACAGCGACCACGCAACCGAAACGCCGGCGGTGATGTTGTTGCTCTGCCTCACCAGCGGGCTGTCTTCGAAGGCGGCGCCAGACACGGTACTGCCACGCACGAAGCTGCCGAACCACGCGCGGCCCATGCGGCGCGACAGCGTCAGCGTGAGCTGCGCGCCCCCGTAGCCGGACTTCGCCGCGTACGCCGGGCGACCGACGCGCGCATATTCCGGGGCAACGTCATACACATAGGCGTGGCTGGCGCGATCGCCGAAATACGGCCCGCCGGATACCGCGAAGCGCCAGCCCGGCACCGGCTGATCGAAGATGTCGAAGGACAGCGTTGGCGTACTCGCCCAGCCTGCGTCCTGCGAGGTGCCGATCGCGATCACCTTGCGGATCGGCAGGCGCGCCATCAGGCGGTAACCATCCTCCCAGCTGCCGGCGATGCGCCATACCAGCTGCGGGCCGATCTCGATCGTCGGTTTCAGATCCGGCATGCCGGCACGCGCATCGTTGCTGTTGCTGCGCACCGGCACCCCGGCGGAGAGGCTGATATCCAGCTCCAAGCGGTCGGAATCGAACAGCTTGCCGCGCAGACCGTCGCGGTCGGCACGCAGGCGATCGCCGCGATACACCACGAAGGGCACCGGCAGCAGGTAGGCGTGCTGCTCGTCGGAACCACGATAGTCCGGTAGCGTCATCGCACCCACGCCGAGGCCAAGCTCCCACTTGGGCAGATCGGTGGCGTGCGCAGGCGCGCTCAGCGCCACGGCGAGCAACGCCAGCAAGGGGAAAGGCTTCATGCGCGGTGGCTCCACAAAGGGCGTGATTCTAGGGCCTGTTCGCGGCGCCCGCGCAGCGCAGATCAATCCAGCGCCAGCGCCGCCTCGTCATGGCCGAGCAACTGCGCCAGCCCGGCCACCACCAGTTCATGGTCCGCCCGCTGCGGCAAGCCCGACACCGTGACGGTGCCGATCATCCCAGCGGCGGCAACGCGGATCGGGAAACAGCCGCCATGCCAGGCGTAGTCGCGCAGCGGCAAGCCCATTTTTTCATCCAGCCCCTTGCCGTCACGCCGGCACTCCAGCGAGACCGAATAGGAGCTGCGCTGCATCAGCGTGACCACGTTGTGCTTGCGCCGCGCCCAGTCGGCATTGGCCGGCGTGGTGCCGGGCATCGCATGCAGGAAGACGATGTCCTCGCCACGGCGGATCACGATCGTCACCGCAAGACCGGCGGCGCGGGCACGGCTGCGCAGCGCTTCACCGAGCTGCCATGCGAGATCTTCGTCGAACGCCGGGAAGACCAGCGCCTCCTCCTGGCGTGCGAGTTTCTCCAGTTCATGCTCGAAATCCATCGCGTGCCTCACCCCAATTCGCCCACGGTCATCACGCGCCCCTCGCGGAAGCTCGCAAGCCCCAGGTCGATCAACTGCATCACTTGCAAGGCGTCACCCGCCGGTACCGGGTTCGGTGCGCCATTCAGGATCGCGTCGCGCACCGCGGCGTAGTAGCGGCTGTAGTCACCGCGTTCGCCGGCATGTTCGCGCTGCGTCAGCGCGTCGGCCTCGCTCAGCGTGAGCGTGCCGGGGCGCGGGTCGACGCCCCAGTCCGACGCGCCGGGTCGGCCGCCGAGCTTCAGCGCGTCTTCCTGCGGGTCGAGCCCGTACTTGGTGAAGCTGCCCAGCGTGCCATGCAGCGCGAAGCGCGGGCCGAGGTCGGGCACCAGCGCGCTGGCGTGCAGGATCACGCGCAGGTTGTCGTAGCGCAGCACGGCATGGAACCAGTCGTCGGCGGCGGCGCCGTCGCGTTGTTTGGCCAGATCGAGCGATACCGTCTGCGGCGCGCCGAAGAGTTGCAGGGTCTGATCCAGCAGATGTGCACCAAGGTCGTACCACAGGCCGCTGCCCGGCGCGCCGGATTCGCGCCAGCGCTGGCGCACCAGCGGGCGGTAGCGGTCGAAGTGCGATTCGAAATGCGTCAGCCGCCCGAGCACGCCCGCGGCCAGCACTTGCCTGACGGTGAGGAAGTCCGCATCCCAGCGCCGGTTGTGAAACACCGAAAGCAGGCGCCCGGCCGATTCGGCGCGAGCGATCAGGTCGCGCGCCTCGGTTGCGTCCAGCGTGAAGGGCTTGTCGACAACCACGTGCTTGCCGGTCGCCAGCGCCTTCACCGCCAGCGGGTAGTGCGTCTCGTTGGGCGTGGGGATCACCACGAGATCGATGTCCGGCCGCGCGAACAGTGCATCGGGCGAATCGCACACATCGACCTGCGGCCACGCCGCACGCACCTTGGCCGGATCGCTGCTCGACATGGCGACCAGTTCAAGCCCCGGCACCGATGCAATCAGCGGCGCATGGAAGGTGGCGGTGGCAAAACCAAAGCCGACGATGCCGACTTTAA
The DNA here is from genome assembly GCF_041909475.1 of Niveibacterium sp. NCBI lineage: Bacteria > Pseudomonadati > Pseudomonadota > Betaproteobacteria > Rhodocyclales > Rhodocyclaceae > Niveibacterium > Niveibacterium sp. Next base: position 5,386 of record NZ_JAYRDJ010000053.1, read on the forward strand.
CTGTGGAATCCATCTGGATACTCCTGAGAATCGAGGCTGCATGGGCAGTATGAGCGCGCCCGCCGCCGCTCACCACTTGAGCGCCCCGCCGCGCGTCGCATCGAAAAGCGCCCATGCGCCCCAAGGGCTTGTTTCAGCGCAAGAAACTGACGCGCGCCTCTAACATTGATCGCTCGTCGATCTTATAATTTCGGTCGCGGTTTACCCTAATTTTTTGCAGCGCACCATCCCGCCCCTCCCCCAGGGGGTGTGCCGCGAGAAAGCCCCCCCCATGAACGCCCCGATGTACCTCCCCTGGCTGGCCCGCAAGGCCGGCATCAGCGACGAACAGGCGCTGGAGCTGTGGCACGACGCCCTGCGCCACGCGACCGACACGACCGGCTGGGTCGGCGGCCCGGAATACTGGGCAGCGGCACACAATCGCCTGCTCGAACTGACCGACGCCGAACGCCAACGCCGACTCGCGCCGCGCCTGGTGCGCATGGTGCGCACGCAGAATCACCTCGCGCAATTGCCGCTGCAGGCGCTCGAAGACATGCTCGGCGCGTTGCGCGCCGGCGTCCGCCGCGCCGCCTGATCGGCGCTTGGTGCCGGGCGCCGCAAGCGCCGCCCGGCATGCGGATACCGCGCTGCAGCGTGCGGGCGGTAGAATGCGCGTTTTCGCCTTTTTGCAGCGAGCACGCGCCCATGCAGGACAAATACACGCCGGCCGAGATCGAGTCCGCGGCCCAACAACACTGGGAATCCACCCAGGCCTTCGAAGTCTCCCGGGACGATTCGCTCCCGAAGTACTACTGCCTTTCGATGTTCCCGTACCCCTCGGGCAAGTTGCACATGGGGCATGTGCGCAACTACACGATCGGCGACGTGCTATCGCGCTCGCACAAGATGCGCGGCTACAACGTGCTGCAGCCGATGGGCTGGGATGCCTTCGGCCTGCCGGCCGAGAACGCGGCGATCAAGAACGGCGTGCCGCCGGCCAAGTGGACCCGCGAGAACATCGCCTACATGAAGAAGCAGCTCAAGTCGCTCGGTTTCGCGATCGACTGGAGCCGTGAGCTCGCCACCTGCGACGCCAGCTACTACAAGTGGAACCAGTGGCTGTTCCTGCGCATGCTCGAAAAGGGCATCGCCTACAAGAAGACGCAGGTCGTGAACTGGGACCCGGTCGACCAGACCGTGCTCGCCAACGAGCAGGTGATCGACGGTCGCGGCTGGCGTACCGGCGCGGTGGTCGAGAAGCGCGAGATCCCCGGTTACTACCTCGGTATCACCCAGTACGCCGAAGAACTGTTGGGTGACCTGGATGAGCTGACCGGCTGGCCGGAACGCGTAAAGCTGATGCAGGCCAACTGGATCGGCAAGAGCATCGGCGTGCGCTTTGCGTTCCCGCACGAGATTTCGGACGAAGCCGGCCTGATCGGCGACGGCAAGCTGTGGGTCTTCACCACCCGCGCCGACACGATCATGGGCGTCACTTTCTGCGCGGTTGCCGCCGAGCACCCGCTCGCGACCCACGCGGCGAAGAACAACCCCGAGCTCGCCGCCTTCATCGACAAGTGCAAGCACGGCTCGGTGATGGAAGCCGACATGGCGACGATGGAGAAGGAAGGCCTGCCGACGGGCCTCTTCGTTACCCATCCGCTGACCGGCAAGCAAGTCGAAGTCTGGATCGGCAACTATGTGCTGATGAGCTACGGCGACGGCGCCGTGATGGGTGTGCCCTCGCACGACGAGCGTGATTTCGCCTTCGCGAAGAAATACGGCATCGCGATCGAGCAAGTGGTGCAGGTCGAAGGCGAAAGCTTCTCGCTGGACGCCTGGAAGCCCTGGTATGGCGACAAGGAGCGCGGCGTTTGCGTCAACTCCGGCGTGCTGGACGGGCTTGCCTACGAAGCCGCGGTGAACAAGGTCGCCGAGTTGCTGGCCGCCAAGGGCATCGGCGAGAAGAAGGTGCAGTGGCGCCTGCGCGACTGGGGCATCTCGCGCCAGCGCTACTGGGGCTGCCCGATCCCGATCATCCACTGCGATGACTGCGGCTCGGTGCCGGTGCCGGACGATCAGCTGCCGGTCGTGCTGCCGGAAGACTGCGTGCCGGACGGCTCGGGCAATCCGCTCAACAAGCTCGAAAGCTTCCTCGCCTGCTCCTGCCCGAAGTGCGGCAAGCCGGCGCGCCGCGAGACGGACACGATGGACACCTTCGTCGATTCGTCCTGGTACTACGCGCGCTACGCCAGCACCTTCTCGGACAAGGCGATGGTCGATGCCGAGACCAACTACTGGATGACCGTTGACCAGTACATCGGCGGCATCGAACACGCGATCCTGCACCTGCTCTACTCGCGCTTCTGGACCAAGGTGATGCGCGACGTCGGCCTGGTGAACTACCGTGAGCCCTTCTCGCGCCTGCTCACGCAGGGCATGGTGCTGAACACCGCCTTCTCGCACAAGCCGGAAAGCGGTGGCAAGAACTACTACTGGGAAGAGGAAGTCGATCTTGTCCGCAACTCGCACGGCCAGATCACCGGCGCCACGCTGAAGAAGGATGGCACGCCGCTGGAGTTCGAGATGACGACGATGTCGAAGTCAAAGAGCAACGGCGTCGATCCGCAATCGCTGATCGAGCAATACGGCGCTGACACCGCACGCTTCTTCATGATGTTCGCCGCGCCGCCCGAGCAGACGCTGGAATGGTCGGATGCGGGCGTCGAGGGGTCTTATCGCTTCCTCCGTCGGGTCTGGGCCTTCGGCCATGTGTTCGCGACCGAGCTGAAGGGCAAGCTTCCGGCCGAGCGCACGCTGGCAACGACCAAGCTGCCACCGGATCTCGCCGCCTTCCGCCGCGAAATCCACCTGCTGCTGAAGCAGGCCAACTACGACCTTGGCAAGCAGCAGTTCAACACCGTGGCCTCGGCCACGATGAAGATGCTCAACGCGATCGAGAAGGCGCCGCGCGACACCGGGCTCGCAGCGGAGGTGGTCGAAGAGTGCTTCGGCATCCTGCTGCGCGTGCTGTCGCCGATCACGCCGCACATCGCACATGCGCTCTGGCGTGAGCTCGGCTACGGCGACGACATCCTCCACGCCGCATGGCCGGAACCGCAGGAAGAAGCGCTGATCCAGGACGAAGTGGAGCTGGTGCTGCAAGTGCTGGGCAAGACGCGCGGCAGCATCAAGGTGCCGGCGTCGGCCGACAAGGCTGCGATCGAAGCGGCTGCGGTGGCGTCCGATGTCGCGCAGAAGTTCATGGAAGGCAAGCCGGCGAAGAAAGTCATCGTCGTGCCGGGCCGTCTGGTGAACATCGTCTGCTGACGTGGCCGTCCAGCCCCGCATTCGCCGGTGCGAGCCGAGCGACGCTGCCGCGATCGCCCGGCTGATGTCGCCACCGGAAGTCTTCGCCAACACGCTGCAGTTGCCCTACCCCGGCGTAGAGCTGTGGGTGGAACGACTCACGAGCAACAAGCCGAACGAGGCGCCGCTGGTGGCTGAAGTCGACGGGCAGATCGTCGGCTGTGCCGGGCTGCATCGCGAGACCGAGCTGCGCCGCGCGCATTCGGCCCAACTCGGCATCACGGTGGATCAGGCCTGGCAGGGCAAGGGCATCGGCCGTGCGTTGATGACCGCCCTGCTCGACACCGCCGACAACTGGCTCGGCCTGCTGCGGATCGAACTGCAGGTGTTCGCCGACAACGCGCGCGCAATCAAGCTGTACGAATCCTGTGGCTTCGTGCAGGAAGCGGTAATGAAAGGCCACGGGCTGCGCAACGGCGAATACGTCGACACCCTCGTGATGGCCCGCCTTCACCCCAAGCCGCCGCGCCTGCGGCCGGAGATTCAACCGTGACACGAATCCGCTCCGCCCTGCTGTTTGCCGGGCTGACCCTGCTCGGCGCCTGCGGTTTTCACCTGCGCGGGCCGCAGCCACTGCCATTCAAGTCGATCCACCTGGGCGTCTCGGCCTACAGCGAATCGGGCGCCAACCTGCGCCGGCAGATTGCTGCGAACGGCGGCACCAAGATCGTCGAAACACCGTCCGAAGCCGAAGTCAGCCTCGTGATCCTGCAGGACGTGAAGGAGAAGATCATCCTGAGCCTGAACACCGACGGCCGCGTGCGCGAGTACGAACTGCGCGACCGCATCGTGTTCAAGGTGGTCGATCGCGGCGGGCGCGAGGTGATCCCGGCCACCGAAGTCGCCACGAAGCGCGAGATGACCTTCAACGACGCACTGGTGCTGGCGAAGGAACAAGAAGAAGCGCAGTACTACCGCGAGATGGAAAACGATCTGATCCAGCGCGTGCTGCGCCGCATGGCCACCGCACAGTGGCCCTTGCCCGAACTGCCGGCCACGCAGTCGGCCCCCGCGCGCTAAGCCGAGCATGGCCGTTCGCCCGGAACAGCTCGCCAGCCAGCTCGAACGCGGCCTCGCGCCGCTGTACATCGTGCATGGCGACGAGCCCTTGCTGGTGCTGGAAGCGGGCGATGCAATCCGCGCAGCGGCGCGCGCGCGCGGCATCGACGAGCGCGAGGTACTGGTCGTCACGCAAGGCTTCAAGTGGAACACGCTGGAGATGGCCGCCGGCAACCTGTCGCTATTCGGCTCCAGCAAACTCATCGACCTGCGCATCCCGACCGGCAAACCAGGCCGCGAAGGCGGCGAGGCGCTACAGCGCTACGTCAAGCACCTCGACCCGCAAGGCGTCATCACGCTGATCACGCTGCCGCAGCTGGACTGGGCCGCGCGCAAGGCGGCCTGGTTCGTCGCGCTGCTCGAAGCCGGTGTCGAGGTCGAATGCAATGCACCGGCGCTACCGCAATTGCCGGACTGGCTTGCAGGCCGGCTCGCGCGACAGAAACAGCGCGCACCGCGCGAAGCGCTGGAGTTCATCGCGCAGCACGTCGAAGGCAATCTGCTGGCCGCACATCAGGAACTACAGAAGCTTGCGCTGCTGTTCGAGCCGGGCGAGCTGACGCTTGAGCAGGTTCAGGACTCGGTGCTGAACGTTGCCCGGTACGACACCGAAAAACTGCGCCTCGCGCTGCTGGAAGGTGACCCGGCACGCCTGACGCGCATGATCGAAGGCTTGCAGGGCGAAGGTGCCGCACCGCCGCTGGTGCTGTGGGCGATGGCGACCGAGATCCGCACGCTGGCGCTGCTGCGCGCCGGGCAGGACAGCGGCCAGCCGCTGGCCGCGCTGTTCAAGCGCGAGCGGGTGTTCGACCGCGAGAAACAGGCCTTGATCCAGCGCGCACTGCCGCGTCTACCGCTCGGTACACTACGCGCAGCACTGATGCATGCCGCCCGCGTCGACCGCATCATCAAGGGCGTGGGCGACGGCGAGTTATGGAACGAATTCCTGCAGTTGGCGCTGCGGCTGGCGAACACGCCGCGACGCCGGCGCGCCTGACACGGGAAGCGTGGACAAAAAAATGGCGACCTGAGGTCGCCGAGCTTTTGTTATTCACCCTTGCGCCGAAGCGGTGGGTGTCTGTACGCGCAGTCCGTTGTTTGAAGCGGCGGTTGTTCTCGCTCGCCATTGGGTGACAGGAACAGCCCGGTACGCACGGCGGCGTCATGACAAGGGGGAGAGCCATGCGCGTCCCGATGCGGGGAGGGAGGGAGGGATTTCACCGGGAAGCTCTGTGCGTCTCCGGGCGTCCGTCAGGGTTAACCCTAATCCACCTTTCGTACCAAAGCAAGGAAATCGCCATTCAATATTTTTATGGCATGGCGAAAGTCAAGCGCCGCAAGGCCTTGAATGGAAAAGCGGCGGCTCCGTAGAGCCGCCGCATTCCAATGGAACTCACCGCCAGACGAGGCGGGAGCCCTCTGCGCGACCGCCGCAAACACCCAGGGTGTTTGCGCCGGGCCTCCCCCCAGGGGGGCCTGTTTCGGCAAGCGCAGTCAGTCTCCCCCGAGACGTTCTTACTTCTTCTTCATCGGCGGCAGGTCGGTACAGGTGCCCTCGAACACCTCGGCCGTCATGCCGATCGACTCGCCCAGCGTCGGGTGCGGGTGGATCGTCTTGCCGATATCCACTGCGTCACAGCCCATCTCGATCGCCAGCGCGATCTCGCCGATCATGTCACCTGCGTTGGGGCCAACGATGCTGCCGCCGACCACGCGATGCGTTTCCTCGTCGAAGATCAGCTTGGTGAAGCCGTAGTCACAGCCGTTCGCGATCGCGCGACCGGAAGCCGCCCACGGGAACTTCGCCACGTTGATCTTGCGGCCACTGGCCTTGGCGTCGATCTCGGTCACGCCGACCCAGGCCACTTCCGGCTCGGTGTAGGCCACCGACGGAATGATGGTCGCGTCGAAGAAGGACTTCTGACCCGCCGCCACTTCCGCGGCAACGTGGGCCTCATGCACGCCCTTGTGCGCCAGCATCGGCTGGCCGACGATGTCGCCGATACCGAAGATGTGCGGCACGTTGGTGCGTTGCTGCTTGTCGACCGGGATGAAGCCGCGGTCGGTGACATGCACGCCAGCCTTTTCGGCGCCGATCTTCTTGCCGTTCGGGCTGCGTCCCACGGCGGAGAGGATCAGGTCGTACTTCTGCTCGTCGGCCGGGGCGTTCTCGCCCTCGAACTTGACCAGGATGCCATCCGGACGGCAGGTCACGCCCACCGTGCGGGTCTTCAGCATGACCTTGTCGAAGCGATGCAGGTTCTGCTTTTCCCAGACCTTGACCGCATCGCGGTCGGCACCGGTCATCAGGCCTTCCAGCGCCTCGACCACGTCGATGCGTGCGCCCAGAGCGGAATACACCGTCGCCATTTCCAGGCCGATGATGCCGCCGCCAATGACCAGCATGCGCTTCGGAACCTGACGCAGTTCCAGCGCGCCGGTCGAATCGACGATACGGGGATCATCCGGCAGGAAAGGTAGCTTCACCGCCTGCGAACCCGCAGCGATGATCGCCTTCTGGAAGCGGATGACCTTCTTCTCACCGCTCTGTTCCGAACCGGAGCCGGTGGTCAGCGCCACTTCGACGTGGTGCGCGTCGAGGAAGCTGCCGTAGCCGCGCACGATCTCGACCTTGCGCGCCTTGGCCATGCCGGCGAGGCCGCCGGTCAGCTTGCCGATGACCTTTTCCTTGTGCGCACGCAGGCGGCTCAGATCCACGGTCGGCTTGTCGAAGGCCACACCGACATCGGCAAAATGCGAGGCTTCTTCGATGACGTTGGCGACGTGCAGCAGCGCCTTTGACGGAATACAACCCACGTTCAGGCACACACCGCCGAGCGTTGCATAGCGTTCGACCATCACCGTCTTCATGCCAAGGTCGGCGGAGCGGAAGGCGGCGGAGTAGCCACCAGGGCCGGCGCCCAGCACCAGCATTTCGCACTCGATATCGACCGGGCCGCTATAGCTGCCGGCCGGCAACGGTGCCGCAGGCGCGACAGCCGGGGCCGGCGCGGCCTCCGGGGCGGCAGGCTTCGGGGCTTCGGCCGGGGCGGTCGATGCTGCCGCTTCCAGCGTCAGCACCACGGCACCTTCGCCCACGCGGTCGCCAACCTTGACCTTGAGTTCCTTGACGACGCCGGCAGCCGGGCTCGGCACATCCATCGTCGCCTTGTCGGATTCGAGCGTCAGCAGCGCGTCTTCGGCCTTGACGGTGTCACCCGGCTTGACCGCGATCTCGATGATCGGCACATCCTTGAAGTCGCCGATGTCCGGCACCTTCACTTCGATAATCTGGCTCATCCTTGAGGTCTCCGGCTCAGAGCAGCACGCGGCGGAAGTCCTGCAGCACGCCGGCGAAGTAGGCATTGAAACGGGCGGCCTCGGCGCCGTCGATGACGCGGTGATCCCACGACAGCGACAGCGGCAGCATCAGGCGCGGCACGAAGGCCGAGCCGTCCCACACCGGGCGGATCTGCGACTTGCAGACGCCCATGATCGCGACTTCCGGCGCATTGATGATCGGCGTGAAGTACACGCCGCCAATGCCACCGAGCGAACTGATCGTGAAGCAGCCGCCCTGCATCTGGTCGGGCTTGAGCTTGCCGTCGCGCGCGAGCTTCGCCAGTTCGCCCATTTCCTGAGCGATCGCGGAAACGCCCTTCTTATCCGCGTCGCGGATCACCGGTACGACCAGACCGTTAGGCGTGTCGGCAGCGAAACCGATGTGGTAGTACTGCTTGAGCACCAGATTGTCGCCATCGAGCGAGGCGTTGAAGGTCGGGAATTTCTTCAGCGCGGCCACAGCGGCCTTGATCATGAACGCGAGCATGGTCAGCTTGACGCCGCTCTTCTCGAATTCCTTGTTCATCTGCACGCGGAAGGCTTCCAGATCGGTGATGTCCGCGTCGTCATGGTTGGTGACGTGCGGGATCTGGACCCAGTTGCGGTGCAGGTTGGCGCCGGAGATCTTCTTGATGCGCGACAGCGGCTTGGCGTCGACCGGGCCGAACTTGCTGAAGTCGACCTTGGGCCAGGGCAGCAGGTTCAGCTCGCCACCACCGGTGACACCACCGCCTGAGGCGCCCGCCGAACCGGCCGGCACCAGTGCGCCGGTCGAGATCTGGCTGAACACGCCCTTGATGAAGTTCTGCACGTCTTCGTGCAGCACGCGGCCCTTCGGACCGGTGCCCGGCACCTTGGAGACGTCCACGCCCAGGTCGCGCGCGAAGCGGCGCACCGAGGGGCTGGCGTGGGCCTTGCCGGCCGGCGCGGTGATCGCCGGTGCAGCGGCTACCGGGGCAGCCACCGCGGGTGCCGCAGCAGGCGCTGCCGGCGCGGGCGCCGCGACAGGCGCCGGAGCGGCCACGGCGGCGGCCGGTACGACAGCGCCGCCCGCGGCTTCGATCACCAGGATCAGCGCGCCTTGCGACACACGATCACCGACCTTGACCTTCACTTCCTTGACGACGCCGGCCACCGGGGTCGGCACATCCATCGTCGCCTTGTCCGATTCCAGCGTAACGACTGGCGCGTCGGCGGCAACGGTATCGCCCACCTTCACGGCAACCTCGATCACTGGTACATCGGCGAAGTCGCCGATGTCCGGCACCGTCACCTCGACCAGGCCACCACCGGCGGCCGGTGCGGCCGGCGCTGCTGCCGCAGCAACCGGGGCCTGGGCTGCAGGTGCAGGGGTTGCAGCAGCCGGTGCGGGCGCGGCCGCAGGCGCGGCAGCGACCGCAGCGCCGGCCTCCAGGATCACGACCAGCGTGCCCTCGGCGACCTTGTCACCGACGACAACCTTGATTTCCTTGACCACGCCGGCAACCGGGCTCGGCACATCCATCGTGGCCTTGTCCGATTCCAGCGTCAGCAGGGTGGCTTCGGCCTCAACCGAATCACCCGGTTTGACGGCCACCTCGATCACCGGCACGTCCTTGAAGTCGCCGATGTCGGGAACCTTCACTTCGATGAGTTGGCTCATGTGCGTTCCTCTGTGGGAGGCAATCCCCGCGGCGCAAACGCGCCGGTGCAGCTGGCCGCATCCGGGCGGCCCGCTGCGCGGGGGCTGCGATCAGACGGTGATGGGGTTCGGCTTGTTGATGTCGATGCCGTACTTGGCAATCGCCTGCGCCACCTTTTCGCGATCGATCGTGCCTTCGTCGGCCAGGGCCTTGAGGGCAGCAACCGTGACCCAGCGACGATCCACTTCGAAGTGGTTGCGCAGGGCTTCGCGGGTATCGGAGCGGCCGTAACCATCGGTGCCGAGCGTGACGTAGCGGCGCGGCACATAGGGGCGGATCTGCTCGCTGAACAGCTTGACGTAGTCGGTCGCGGCAATCACCGGGCCCGCCGTGTCCTTCAGCATGGCTTCAACATGCGACACACGCGGCGTTTCGAGCGGGTGCAGCAGGTTCCAGCGGGTGACGTCGATACCGTCGCGCGCCAGCTCGTTGAAGCTCGGGCAGCCCCAGATGTCGGACTCGACGCCCCAGTCTTCGCGCAGCAGGTCCGCCGCAGCGATGACTTCGCGGAAGATCGTGCCGGAACCGAGCAGCTGCACGCGCGGCTGCTTGGCCTTGCCCTTCGCGCCTTCACGGAACTTGTACATCCCCTTGAGGATGTTCGCTTCCGCGCCCTCGGGCATCGCCGGATGCTCGTAGTTCTCGTTCATCACGGTGATGTAGTAGTACACATCTTCCTGCTCACCGTACATGCGGCGCAGGCCGTCCTGAACGATCACCGCCAGCTCGTACGAGAAGGTCGGGTCGTAGGTGACGCAGTTGGGCACCAGGTTCGCGAGGATCTGCGAGTGGCCGTCTTCGTGCTGCAGGCCTTCGCCGTTCAGCGTGGTGCGGCCGGCGGTGCCGCCGATCAGGAAGCCGCGGGCGCGCGAGTCGCCCGCCGCCCAGCACAGATCCATCACGCGCTGGTGGCCGAACATCGAGTAGTAGATGTAGACCGGGATCATCGGCACGTTGTGCACCGAGTACGAGGTC
>NZ_JAYRDJ010000054.1:0-15727 GCF_041909475.1 Niveibacterium sp.
AGTCTTGAAATCATTGAGTCGTTCTGCCGAAAAGGCGGGCCGCCTCGGCGACCCGCCTGCACTACGAGGGGGATCTGCGCAGAAACGCTGCTCAGTTCTGGCAGGTAATGTCTTCCTTGAAGTACTTCTCGGAAATCTTCTTCAGCGTGCCGTCGGCCTTGAGTTCGGCAAGCGCCTTGTTGAGCTGATCACGCAACTCGCTGTTGCCCTTGCGCACGACAGTCGCGATGCGCTCGACGAACAACAGCTCGCCGGTCTTGAGCCCGGCGGACGCGTTCCGCTCGACCGCCGATTTCGCCACAAAGCGATCCGTCACCCAAGCGTCGACGCGGCCGCTGATCAGCGCCTGTTGCGCATCGGTGTCCTTCGGGAAGGTCTTCACCTCCTTGGCGCCGGTCACCTTCTTGGCCGCATCGGCGTAGGTGGTGGCGAGCTGCACGCCGATCACCTTGTTGGCAAGCTCGCTGCCCTTGGTGGGGCCGCCGGCCTTGGTCACGATCTGGCCGCCGGAGCAGTAGTGCGGGTTGGTGAAATCGACCGACTTCTGGCGCTCTTCAGTGATGCCGTGGCTGGCGATCGCGGCATCGAAGCGATCCTGCCGGATGCTCGCAATCAGCGCATCAAAACCCAGCGCGCGCCATTCCACCTTGAGCCCTAGCTTGGCCGCCATCGCGTTCATCACGTCGATTTCATAGCCGGTCAGGGTCGAGCCCTGAAAATAGTTGAAAGGCGCATACGCGCCCTCGCTTGCGACAACAATGCTGCCGGACTGCTTGATGGTCGCCCAATCGCGCGCCTGGGCGGGTAGCACCACGCAGGCAAGACCGAAGGCGACGGCGAGAGAATGGATCACACGCATCGTTTCGCTTCTCCGAAGGAGGAAAAAAGGCGTCCCGGATGGGACGATGTAAATGAGTTTAGGCAGCGCCCGGTGGCGAGTCCACAACAGCTGTCGGATGAATCAGACACTGAAGACGCCCCAAAGCATCTTGCCTGCCAGCAGGACCAGCACCCCGGCGAAAGCGCGCTTGAGCGTCGCAACCGGCAAGCGGTGCGCCAGGCGCGCCCCGATCGGCGCAGTCAGCATCGATGCAACGATCAGGCACACCAGCGCCGGCAGGTAGATGTAGCCGAAGGCCGCTGCCGGCAGACCAGCCTGCCCCCAACCGTTCCAGAGATAGCCGAGTGAGCCGGCGATCGCGATCGGAATGCCGACCGCCGCCGAGGTGCCGATCGCACGCTGCACCGGCACATTGCACCACGTCAGGTAGGGCACCGTCATCGAGCCGCCACCGATCGCCGCCAGCGCCGAGACCATGCCGATGCCAGTACCGACGCCGGCAAGCCCCGCCCGCCCGGGCAGCCCTCGCCGCGCAGCCGGCTTGAGGTTGAACATCATCTGCACTGCAACCACGCTGATGAAGCACGCGAAGAACACGGCCAGCGCGCGGGTGCCGACGCGGGCAGCGACCAGGGTGCCAAGCAGGGTGCCGAACACGATGCCGGGCGAGAAGGCTTTCACCACATCCCAGATCACCGCGCCGTGCGCATGGTGGGCCCGCATGCTCGACCACGCGGTGAAGATGATGGTCGCCATCGAGGTGCCGAGCGCCAGATGCAACACGTGCTCGTGCGGGACACCCGCCGCGCCGAAGATCATCACCAGCAGCGGCACCATGATCGCCCCGCCGCCCAAGCCCAGCAGCCCGGCCATGAAGCCCGAAAAGAGGCCGAGCGCAACGTAGGCCAGCCACCACGCATCAGGAGTCATTCACGGTTCCCGGAGCTTGAAAAAGCACGGATCATAGGCGCTCGCGAGGGCCGCGTCTGTCCGTAGTGATGCGTACATGCCTTTACATCGATGCGGCGATCAAGCGCCGCCGATCAACTGCTCGGTGATGTAGCGCCACTCGGCCGGATCGACCGGCGTGATCGACAGGCGACTCGCCTTCTGCAGCACCCGCATGTGTTCCAGCGCCGCATGACGGCGCAGTTCGGCGAGTGCGATCAGCGGCGTCTTGCGCACGAATCGCACATCCACGTTCAGCCAGCGCGGATCCTCTGGCATCGACTTCGGATCGAAGAAACGGCTCCCCGCGTCGAACTGGGTCGCATCGGGGTACGCCCGGCGCGCGACTTCAACGATGCCGGCGATGCCCGGCTCGGCGCAGGATGAGTGGTAGAAGAACGCCAGATCACCCAACTGCATCTGATCACGCATGAAATTGCGCGCCTGGTAGTTGCGCACGCCATACCAAGCCACCGTCTGGTTCGGCATCGCCGCGAGATCGTCGATCGAGCAGTCGTCCGGTTCGGACTTCATCAGCCAGTAGCGCATCGCACCCCCACAAACGCAAAGGGCGCGAAGCTCTGCTTCGCGCCCTGCACAATGGGATCCCCCGCCTGTGCCGTTCGGATCGGCATCCTGAACCTGGGTTCAGGTCGGTCGCTTTCCAGCCGCATCAGGTGCGCCCCGAAGGGTGCTCACAACAGCGGTTTTTAGGTCGGCGACCAAGTCGCGTAGACATTGGTCCAAGGAATCTACGACCCAAACGAACACCGCAGGGGAAAACCGTTCCGGGCCGCTTTCGCGCCCCGTGGAGTCTGTTCCCAGCCCCCGTGAAACTTGTATTACCGGCGCTGTATGGCGCCCGACGTCAGAAGAGCTTTTCCTGCGGGGCAAGCGCTGCGTCGATCCGCTCGCCCATGGCAGTCATTCTACGCCGGTATCCCGGCAGATCCAATCCGGCACCACTTTGTAATTGCACCAACTCATGCGCAATGTTGATCGCCGTCATCACTGCAAGCGTATCGGACGATGCTTTCGTGCGCGCATCAAATTCGCGCATCTTCGCATCCACCAGTGCGGCGGCGGCGAGGAACGAATCGCGCTCTTCAGCCTTCACCGACACGCTGTATTCGCGGCCCAGCACGGAAAAATCGACGCTCTCGGTCACGACACGGCTCCATCCGGAATCATCGCGAGCACAGACTCGATCCGGCTCGTTGCAAGCTCCACTTTCGACTTCAGTCGCTGATTGTCCGTCTCCAGCGTGGCGACCCGCTCGCGCAGTGACAGATTGTCCGCGCGCAAGGTTTGCACCTGACGCACCAGCGTATCGAGCTTGGCTTCGAGAGCCGAAAGTTCTTGTTCCATGCGGCCGATCTTAGGAGCCGTCGGCGACCCGGTCAAGCGCGTTGCGTCACGTTCGCGCAAAGCACTTTGGCCGATGTCATGACAGTAGAATCAGGGGATTGATAAACGCGCGCAGAAGCGGTTCGCCATGCAGACTTTCAGCCTCTTTAAGCAGTCACGCGCATTGACGCGGCGCAAATGGATCACATCGGCGCTGGCGCTCGCCGCTGCGCCCAACGTGAGCCTCGCGGCCGGTGTCAGCGCACTCGACGACACCGGCGCGCGCATCGCGCTCGCGGCACCCGCGCAACGGATCATCAGCCTCGCGCCCCACGCAACCGAGTTGCTGTTTGCGGTGGGCGCTGGCGATCGGGTCATCGCGGCGACCGACTACAGCGACTACCCGGCCGCCGCTGCAAAACTGCCACGTGTCGGCGGTTATCACGCGCTGGACCTCGAACGCATCGTCGCGCTGAAGCCCGATCTCGTGGTCGGCTGGGCATCGGGGAATCCTGCAGCACAACTCGATCGCCTCAAGCGCCTCGGTGTACCGGTATTCCTTAGTGAGCCGCGGCGCTTCGACACCATCGCGAGTGACCTGGAGCGCATCGGCGTGCTGACCGGAAACGATACGGAAGCCAAAGCCGCCGCGCGAAGCTTCCGCGAAGGCATCGACACACTGCGCCAGCGCTACGCCGCGCGGCAGCCGGTGCGGGTGTTCTACCAGGTGTGGTCGGACCCGCTGCAAACGCTCAACGGCAAACACATGGTCAGCGACGTGCTGACGCTGTGTGGCGGACGCAACGTATTTGCCGAGCTTGATCCGATCGCGCCGACCGTCACGCGCGAAGCGGTGCTGAAGGCCGCGCCGGAGGCGATTCTGACCGGCCGCGAACCGGCGACCGACAAAGGCTCGCTCGACGGCTGGCGCGCATGGAAGACGCTGCCGGCGGTCGCTCAGGGCAATCTGTTCTACGTTGATGGCGACCATCTGAATCGCGCCGGGCCGCGCATCCTGGCCGGCGCGCAGGAAGTCTGCGCGGTGCTGGATCAGGCGCGCGGCCGCCTCGCTGCCAAGCGCTGATCAGACGCGGACCGCGCCGTCTTTGCGCGAGAAGAAGCGCGCACCGCGCACTTCGCAGAGGATCGCCTCGTCGCCGCTATCGACCGGCGTCGCGAGCACCCGCCAGAGGCCGGGAATCGTGATGCCGGCCTCTATCTCCTGAGCAAGCTCGCCAACGCCATCCAGCGCATAGTGCTCGACGCACAGCACCAGGATATAGGCGCGCCAGCGCGGCGCCAGCTCGCAGCGACGGCGCACGACGTAGGCGCGTCGCACTGGATCATGGCGACGGATGTCGCGCACCAGCGCGCGCAGCTCGTGCATCTCGAGCCCCGGCGGCAAACAACGCAACGCTTCCAGGGGCGCATCCAGTGCCGCCTGCACCAGCTGCGCCTGACGCAGCAACTTGCCGAGGCGCTTGCGATAGGGGCGTGCGGCGGCGCCAATGCCGCTGCTTTCGTAATGCTCGATCAGCAGCGCTGCAGCTTGCAGGCCCACCGCATCGTCCTCGCCGATCGCGCGGCGCAGGTAGGCGACGCCGGTCGGGTCGCCGCGTCCCAGGAGCAGCCGCCCCATCGCCAGCAGCGCATCCGGGCGGCCCGGCGCCTGCGGCATCAGCTCACGGTAGACCGACAGCGGATCCCGATCCCCCGCATAGCGCTCGACCAGCAAGGCCAGCTCAAGCCGCTCCGACACACCCAGCTGTGCGCCCTCCGATTCGAGCTTCGCGATCTTGTCGAGCGCACGGGTCACTTCCCAGTGGCGTTTGCGCCAGCTGCGCTGCTGACCCTGCCACCACTGCTGGTCGAGTTCGCCGGCGAGGCGTGCGACGGATTCGCCGAGGAAGCGCCGCGCGGCGCTGTCGGTGTCCACGCCATCACCCGGTTCGGCAAGCCCTAAGGCATGCACCCGCGTGCGCAGGCTCGGATGCGTGCTCAGCCGCGATTCGTCGCTCTGATCGTGCGAGAGCGCTTCGAACCAATCCGCGAAGGCCTCGCGATCGAAGCCCGCACGCAGCGCGGCCGCCATGTGCCGATAAGGCAGGATGGAGGGGCGTTCGGAGTGGTTGGCCTGCGCATAGACCTTGGCCCAGTAGTCGTCGGCAAGGAAGCGATGTTTCAGCGCGATCTCGGCCAGCGCTTCACCGAGCCGCTTGGCGCCGACAACCTCGGCGGCACAGGCATCCGCCTCCAGCTCGTCGAGGTGTGACAGCACCAGCGACTCAGCGCAATACAGCGGCGTCTCGATCTCAGTGATGAGCGAGAAGGCCGGTTGCAGCGGGCTCGCCACCGCTTCCATGTTCTCAAGCACCTGGTGCCAGAGGGCGCGCAGATAACAGCCGATGCCGCCGAGTGCGATGCGCTGGCGCCGCAGGTGACCGAACTCGTGCGCGAGCACTGCGACGAATTGGCGCGGCGACGTGGCCAGCGTCAGTGGCAGCCCCATCACCAGCGTGTTGCGCATCGGCACGCCGATCCAGCGATTAGGGCGCTGCGTGATCGCGGCGTTCAGCTCGCCGGTGATGCACACCGAATGGATCGGCGGCGTTCCGAAACGGCGGCGCAGGCGTTCAAGCAGGTCGAACAACGCTGGCGCTTCGTCGGGCCCGAGCGCGAGGCCATCGGGCGCCGGAAAGCGGCCGCGCAGCATGCGCGACACCAGCATCAGCAGATGCAGCGCCGGGATCGCCAGCAGGCCGCGCAGGAAGCACAGCACCGGTTCTTCCTGGAAGCCGCCATCGAAGAGTGGTGACAGCGCCCAGCCGATCATGAGCACCGCCGCAACACCCAGCAGCACGACAAACCCCACGCCGGCCGCTGCCCGCATCGTGACGAGGAAGCGGAACCAGCGCGGGAAGCGCAGCGCGCGCCGCCGGGCACGGTCGAAGAGTCGTTCGAAGTCCTGTTCAAGCATTTGCGCGCAGTCTTCCTGCTTGTGCGGCGGCAAGCAAGGGGGAGCCCGACCGACGGCAGCCGGCGGTGCGGCTCTCAGGCGGGCACAAAGTACGGCCTGCCCGCATCGTTCAGCGCCCGCACAGGATGCCCGAGCGCACGCCCGAACACCGACGCCGAGGCGACTTCCCCGACCGGGCCCGCTTGCCAGGCACCGTCGCCGAACAGGATCAGCAGATGGCTCGCCCAGCGCAGCGCGAGGTTGATGTCGTGCAACACCATCAGCACCGCGGCCCCCTGATCGGCGACAGCACGGAAGTGATCCAGCACGGCGATCTGGCCGGCCAGGTCGAGATGCGTGAGCGGTTCGTCGAGCAGGTAGAGCTGGGGCGTCTGCGCAAGCAGTGCCGCGATCGACACCCGCTGGCGTTCGCCGCCCGACAAGGTCTGAACATTGCGCTGTGCAAAGCCGGCGAGGCCCATTGCGGCGAGCGCATCAGCGGCGATACGCAGATCATCGTCGCCTTCCCACTCGAAACGCTCAAGCCAAGGGTGACGGCCCACCAACACCGCCTCTTCGACGCTGCTGGCGAACGGGTCGTCCGGGTGCTGTGGCAACCAGCCGCGCAGCCGCGCCAGCGCACGGGCCGACCAACGCCCGAGTGGCGCACCACCGCATTCAAGCAGCCCCTGCGAGGGATGCAGCCCCGCCAGCGCCGCAAGCAGCGTGCTCTTGCCCACTCCGTTACGGCCGAGGATCGCGAGCCGGTCGCCAGCCTTGAGATCCAGATCGAGTGCGCTGACGGCGCGCACCTGTGCCACGCCAACATCGAGACGACGCGCGCGCAGCAGGCAGGGCAAGGCAGCGTTGCTCATCGCGGATGCCGGGACAGCAGCCAAAGGAAAAGCGGAACACCGATCAACGCAGTCAGCACGCCAACCGGCAACTGCAGCGGCGCGACTACGGTGCGTGCCGCGGTATCCGCGACCAGCAACAGGCCGCCGCCACCGAGTGCCGAGGCCGGTAACAGCAGGCGTTGATCGTTGCCCAGCACCAGCCGCAGCAGATGCGGCACGACGAGGCCAACGAAGCCCACGGCCCCCACTGCCGTCACCGCCGCGGCGGTGAGCAAGGAGGCCAGCAGGAACACCACCGTCGCAACGCGGCGGGTGTCGACACCCAGCGCACGCGCGTGCCGCTCACCACGCGACAGCAGGTTCAGTTCGCGCGCCATCGGCAGGCTTGCCAGCACACCCAGCATCAACACGCCGAGCACCAGCCACGGGCGATCCGCCGCGCCAGCGTCGCCCATCAGCCAGAAAAGCATGCCGCGCAAGGCACGATCGGGGCTCAGGGCCAGCAGCAGCGAGACCACGGCACCGCAGCCCGAAGCAACCACCACGCCGGTCAGCAGCAGCCGGGTTTGTGTCCAGCTGCCGGAGCCCCGCGCAATGCCGAACACCGCGAACATGCTGAGCAGTGCGCCGGCCAGCGCCGCACCATCGACCCACGGCGAGGCGAGCCCTAACAGCAGCGCCGACAAGGCACCGACCGCCGCGCCACCGGAGATACCCAGCACATAGGGATCGGCCAGCGGATTGCGCAGCAGTACCTGCATCAGCGCACCGGACAGCGCCAGCAGCCCGCCGCAGCCAAATGCGGCGAGCGCACGCGGCAAGCGTAGTTGCGCCACCACGGTGGCCGCCATGTCGTCTGGCTGGCCGCGCAGTGCATCGAAGATCGCACGTGGCCCGGCCGTGATCTCGCCCGCAGCCAGCGCAGCGAAGAACGCCGCCAGCACCACGGCGGCGAGGGCACACAGAACGAGCAGGACGCGGCGAGGGCGCATCGGCGAACGAGCGATTGCGATCGAAAGGGTGCTCATTGTCGCGCGCGCCGCCCTGGCTGCGAAATCCGTGCGCTCAGCGGGTGCTGAAACGCAGGCCGGCGAAGATGCTGCGCCCGGCGGTGCCGTAGCCGCGCACCGTTTCGTACTGCTCATCGAACAGGTTGTCGAGCCGCACTTCAAGTTGCGTCTGCGGCATCAGCTTCCAGCTCGCGAACAAGTTGACGAGGGTGTATGCGTCAAGCTTGTGCAGATTCGCCGCGTCGTCGTAGCGATCGCCGACATAGCGCACTTCGACGCCGGCACGCCAGGAATCCTGCACATAGCGTGCGTTGAACGCCCCCTGCCACTCGGCACGCCTTGCGAGTTGCGTATCGGTATCCGGGTTACGCGCATGCAGCCAGTCGAGCGAACCATCCACGACGAAAGCGCCAAAGGTATTGCCGGCTTCGGCGGTGACGCCATCCAGCTCGGCGTGCGCAATGTTTTGTGGCGTCCAGGTCTCATCCAGCGCGATCTGATCGCTCACACGGTTGCGGTAAGCGGTCAGCGATGCTTTGGCCTCGCCCGACTCCCACACCACGGCCGTCTCCACGCTGCGGCCCTGCTCGGCCTTCAGGTTGGGATTCGAGTAGCCGGGGTAGTAGAGGTCGTTGAAGGTCGGCGCGCGGAACGATGTGCCACCGCCGACGCGCACACGCCACGCCTCGGCGAACTGCCAACCCCAGGCCGCGGTACCCGTGGTGTGCGCGCCAAACTGCGAATTGTCGTCGCGGCGCACGTTGATCTGCACGCGTTGCGCGCCGTAGTGCGCGCTCCAGCCGGCAAACAGCGCATTGATCGTGCGCGACTGGTCAAAACTGCCTTCCGCCTTGGCTTGCTGCTGCAGCCACTCGGCGCCCAGCATCAGGCTGCCCGGCCCGATGCGGACATCGTTCTGCCACGACGCCTGGTCCTGCTCGGTGCGGAAGGTCATGCCGGTCGGATTCCACATCGCGTAGTCACGGCTGTCGTCCACCGAGCGACCAAGGCGCAAGGTGCTGACCCAGTTCTCGGCGAAGCGATCACGCAGGCTTGCGCCATAGCTCGCCACCTTCACGTCGGTATGCGAATCAAAACCGATGCCGCCGTCGTACCAGCTGCGGCCGTTGTTCTGCAGTGCAGTCAGTTCTAGCGCGTGACCATCGGCGATCTTCCAGCCGAAATTGGCCGCGAAACTGTTGCGGCGATAGCCGTCGTCGTCGGGATCGTAGCTATAAGGCTGCTTGACCGGATCGTTGATCGCCGAATAGCCGTTCGTCTCCTGATGTGTCACGCGCAGGCCGCCGCTAAAGGCGCCGTTCTTGCCCGACACCCCTGCCGCGTACTCCTGCGTGCCGTAGGTGCCCACGCCGGCAAACGCATCCGCCGCAAAGGGTTCTGTCGCGCGACGGGTGAAGACCTGGATCACGCCACCGATCGCGTCAGCGCCGTAGAGCGCCGAAGCCGGGCCGCGGACGATTTCAATCCGCTCGATATCGTCGAGCGACAGGTGTTCCAGCGACGCGCCACCGCTGGTGGCGGATCCGATGCGCATGCCATCGACCAGCACGAGGCTTTGCGACGCACTCGCGCCGCGCACGATGAGGCCCGCCGTCTTGCCAGGCCCGCCGTTGGAATAGAACTGCAGGCCGGGCTGGCGGCCGAGGAACTCGGTCAGATCGGCAACGCCGGCACGGGCGATTTCTTCGCGGCCGATCACCGTCACGTCGGCGAGGGTCTCCGCGATACGCGTCGCTTGGCGCGTGGCGGTGACGACGATCGTGCTGGTGGGAATATCGTCCGGCGCGGCAGCGAACGAAGGAATGGAAAACGCCGAGAAGACGGCGGCGGTGACGGGGCAAACCCGAAGGCACTTCATTTAGAGGCAACTCCCTGATCGTCCGCACACGCGACCCCGCGTGCCGGACATGGCACACGGACAGCGCAACGGGGAAACGAGCAGGCAGGGCGCAAAGCGCTCAGGCTGATCAACCGACACCCCGCGGCCTGTCCTCCAGCGCAAACACCCTGCTGACGCAAAGGCGCTTGCGGATGTCTGACGGGCCGGTATCCGGGCTTGCGAGCGGGCGCATGTGCGCCGGCCCTGCGTCGCCTTCCCGGGAACAATCCCAGTGGCCGATGACGCCGGGCTCTCGCCTACCGTTGCGGGGGCAGCACAGGAATAGTCCGCATGCGGACGCACCTGTTTCCCGTTTAACCCTGGCGCGCGACGCGCCGGGGCACCTTTCAGACGAAACTCCGGCCGCAGCCGGAGTTAGCTGCGCAGTTTAACATTGCCGCTTTCGCATCGCAGCAAAGGTTTCTCCGATGATCGAACTGGTACTCGGCGGGGCGCGCTCCGGCAAGAGCCGCCACGCAGCGCAACGGGCCGCCGCCGGCGCACTGCCGGTGACGCTGATTGCCACCGGGGAAGCGCTCGATGACGAGATGCGCACGCGCATCGCGCGCCACCGCGCCGAACGCGACCCGCGCTGGAAAACCATCGAAGCCCCGCTCGACCTGCCGCGCCAACTGATCGTGCACGCGCGCGCCGGCAACTGCGTGATCGTCGACTGCCTGACGCTGTGGCTCGCGAACCGCCTGCTCGCCGTGCCGGACGATGCCGGCGATGCGGCAGGCGAGGCTGCAGCGGACGAACTCATCGCCGCGCTCAAACGCTGCGGCGGGCATGTGATCCTGGTTTCAAACGAAGTGGGCCTCGGTCTAGTACCGGAAACCCCGCTTGGCCGCAGCTTCCGCGATGCACAGGGGCGTCTGAACCAGGCCATCGCGGCGATCGCACAACGGGTTGTTTTCGTCGCGGCCGGCTTGCCACTGGTGCTGAAGGGCTGAGCGCCGCCCGACCCGCGTCTCGCGAAGGGTGACGAACCCTGCGTGCTAGCATCCGGCCCTCTCTCTTGCGTCCCGCCAGCGGAATTCACCCACCATGTACGCCGACATCACCCCGCACGACACCGCGCTGAGCGCAGCGCTGCAAGCCCGACTCGATGGCAAGACCAAGCCACCGGGCAGCCTGGGGCGAATCGAAGCGCTCGCGGCGACGATGGGGCTGATCCAGCAGAGCACGTCGCCCACCGTACGCGCGCCGCACATCGTGGTGTTCGCAGGCGACCACGGCGCGGCCAAGGCTGGCGTGTCGGCCTATCCGCAGGACGTGACCTGGCAGATGGTCGCCAACATGCTCGCAGGCGGCGCGGCCATCAACGTTTTCGCGCGACAGGCGGGCATCGCACTGAGCGTGGTGGATGCCGGGGTCGCGCGCGATCTCGCCGACCTGCCCGCCGTCGGCGCCGACGGCACCCGCTTCGTGCGCGCGAAGGTCGCCGCTGGCACCGCGAACTACCTCGACACGGCCGCGCTGAGCAGCGACCAGCGCGACACCGCGATCGAAGCCGGCGCGCGCATCGTGCGTGAGCTGGCCGCGAGCGGCTGCAACACGATCGGTTTCGGCGAAATGGGCATCGGCAACACCGCGAGCGCATCGCTGATCACCGCCGCGCTGACCGGCGCACCGCTGGTTGGCGTGATCGGGCGCGGCACCGGGCTCGACGACGCCGGCCTTGCGCGCAAGCATGCGCTGCTGGCACAAGCCTGGCAGCGCGCTGGCGCGCCGAGCGATGCGCTGACCGTGCTGGCCGAATACGGCGGCTGCGAGATCGCGATGATGGTCGGGGCCTTCCTCGAAGCTGCGCGGCAGAAGATGACCATCATCGTGGATGGCTTCATCGTCACCAGTGCGCTGCTGGTCGCCCATGCGCTCGCCCCCGCGGTGCGGGACTACTGCGTGTTCGCGCACCGCTCGCAGGAGCCGGGTCACACAACGCAGCTGGCGCACCTTGCCGCGCAGCCGCTGCTCGAACTCGACCTGCGTCTCGGCGAAGGCACGGGCGCGGCGCTCGCGATACCGTTGTTGAAAACCGCCTGCGCCATGCTGGCCGAGATGGCGAGCTTCGAATCCGCCGGCGTGAGCGGCAAGTCAGCCTGACCACGCGCGCATGTTGCGCTGGAACCTGGAACTCTTCTTCACCGCGCTCGGTTTCTTCACGCGCATCCCGGTGCCACGCTGGGTGCCGTACTCGCCGGAACGGCTAAACCATGCCGCGCGCTGGTTCCCGGCCGTCGGCTGGGTGGTCGGCGGCATCGCAGCGGCGAGCTTGTGGCTCGCGGCGCAGGTCTGGCCATTGCCAGTGGCGGTGCTGATCTCGATGGCGGTGTCGATCCGGCTGACCGGTTGCTTCCACGAAGACGGCCTCGCCGATGCCGCCGACGGCCTGGGTGGGGGATGGGAGAAGGCGCAAGTGCTCGCGATCATGAAGGATTCGCGGCTCGGCACTTACGGCGCTGCTGCGCTGGGCCTCGCGCTCGCCGGCAAGTTCGCACTGCTGTGCGCACTCGGGGCGGACAAGGCTGCACTCGCTTTGCTGGTGGCGCACCCGTTCTCGCGGCTGTGTTCGGGCAGCCTGATCCGCGTGATGGACTATGTGCGCGAGGATGCGCAGGCCAAGGCCAAGCCGCTCGCGGTACGCATGTCGAACGGAGAGTGGCTGTTGTCGCTGGCTTTCGGCGCCGCACCGCTGTTGCTGCTCGCGCCGCGCCCGGCGCTGGCAGCGCTTTGCGCGGGCGGGCTCATCACGCTGTGGTGGTCGCGCGTGCTGCGTCGCCGGCTGGGCGGCTACACCGGCGACTGCCTCGGTGCCGCACAGCAACTGGCCGAACTCGCCTGCTACCTCGCCTGGACAGCGACATGGACCTCCATCTGATTCGTCACCCGGCAGTCGCGGTGGCGCCCGGCACCTGCTACGGCGCCAGCGATGTGCCGCTCGCGGCACCGCTCGATGCGGCCGTCGCGCATCTGCGGCCCCTGCTGCCGACCGACGCAGCCCTGTTCGCAAGCCCGCTGTCGCGCGCGCGCCTGCTTGCCGAAGCGCTGGGCGCGCCGGTGATCGACGAACGCCTGCGCGAGATCAGCTTCGGCGACTGGGAGCTGCAGACCTACGAGGCGATCGGCTGCGAGGCGCTGGACCGCTGGGCCGACGACCCACTGGGCCATCGCCCGCCGGGCGGCGAATCAGCGGCGGACATGAGTACCCGAGTGCTGACGTATCTCGAAGAACTGCGTGCGCAGAAGCAGGGCGAAGCAGTCGTCATCGTCGCCCATGGCGGCCCGCTGCGCGTGATCGCTGGCCACCTGCTGGGGCTGCCGCCGCAGCGCTGGCTGGCGCTCGACTTCGCCCATGCGCGGCTGACCCGAATCCGGGTCGAAGCCTGGGGCACGACCCTGCAACTCTTCAACCGCTGACTGCATGCTATCGTCGGCCCCATGCTGCTGACCGACCCGATTCCGCTCCACGAAGTACGCCGCGCGCTGGTGATCAAACTGCGTCATCACGGCGATGTGCTGCTCACGGCGCCGGTGCTGCACGCGCTGAAGACCCGCGCGCCGCACTGCGAGATCGACACGCTGGTGTATCAGGACACCGCACCGATGCTACAGGGCCACCCGGCCATCACCCAGCTGCACGGCATCGATCGCAACTGGAAGAAGCGAGGCCCGCTCGGCCAGGCTGCGGCTGAGCTGGGCTTGCTGCGCCGACTGCGCGCCCGCAAATACGACCTGGTGCTGCACCTCACCGACCATCCGCGTGGTGCGTGGATTGCCCGCCTGACCGGTGCGCGCTGGGCCGTGGGCCCCGCCCGCCCGGCGCGCGGCCGGATGTGGCGCAAGGCGTTCAGCCATCTGCAGGGCGAGCCGATGAACGCGCGCCGCCACACGGTGGAGTGCAACCTCGATGTGCTGCGCCGCATCGGTTTGTACCCGGAACTGCACGAACGCGTGCTGTCGATCCACCCCGGCGCGAATGCTGAACTGCGTGCCGACACGCTGCTGCGCGAGGGCAGCGTCGAGCACGGCCGCTTCATCGCGGTGCACCCGGTTTCGCGCTGGATGTTCAAGAGCTGGCCGGCAGAACACGTCGCCGAACTCTGCGGCCGCTTGCAGCGCGCGGGCTGGAAGCTCGTCTTCACCTGCGGGCCGGATGCCGACGAGAAAACCTTTGTCGCACGCATTATCGAAGCGCTGCCAGAGCCTGCGCTGAACCTTGGCGGACAATTGAACCTGCGCGAGCTGGCCGCGGTGATTGGCCGCGCACGCCTGTTCTTCGGCGTGGATTCGGCACCGATGCACATCGCGGCCGCACAGCAGGTGCCGACCGTCGCCCTTTTCGGCCCCTCCGGTGAATTGGAATGGGGCCCGTGGGGCGTGCCACATCGCGTGGTCAGCAGCCAGATCCACCCCTGCCGGCCCTGCGGTATCGACGGTTGTGGCGGCGGCAAGATCAGCGATTGCCTCGTTCGCCTGCCGGTGGATCAGGCCTGGGCCGCAGTGCAGGATCTGCTCAACGACACAGGCGGCACGCCGGTCGTACGGCTGCAACGCGTGTGAAGCTCGCCCTCGTCCGCCAGCGCTACACCGCCTTCGGCGGCGCCGAGCGTTTCGTCGAACGTGCGATCGCCGCGCTGGGCCGCGACGACATCGAAATCACGCTGCTGACACGACACTGGAGCGGCGCACCCGCTGCGAACCTGAAGCTGCGCAAGCTCGACCCCTTCCATATCGGCCGCACCTGGCGTGACGCCAGTTTCGCGCGCGCCGTGCAGCACGAAATCACCGGCGGCGATTACGACCTGGTGCAGTCGCATGAGCGGGTGCCGGGTTGCGACATCTACCGCGCCGGTGACGGCTCCCACCTGGGCTGGCTCACGCACCGCGCCCGCGCTCGCGGCCAACGCTTCGATGCGCGCTGGTGCGGCCCCTACCATCGCTACACGCTGGTCGCCGAGGCGGCGATGTTCCGTCACCCGAAACTGCGCGCGGTGATCTGCAATTCGCGCTTCATCCAGCGCGAGTTGATGGACTTGTTCGGCCTGCCGGAAGAACGCCTGCCGCTGATCGAGAACGGCGTTGATCTGCAACGCTTCCGGCCGGCGAGCTCGCTCGAAAAGCGCGATGCGCGCGTCGCGCTCGGTTTGCCACCGGGCGCCCCGCTGCTCGCCTTCGTCGGCTCCGGCTTCGAGCGCAAGGGGCTCGCCGCGGTGATCGAGACGCTGCCGCGCGACGCCCACCTCGTCGTCGCCGGCAAGGACAAGAGCGAACCGCGCTACCGTCGCATCGCGCAACGTGTTGGCCACAGTGATCGGGTGCATTTCCTCGGGCCACAGCAGGATGTCGCGCCGATCTACCGCGCCGCCGACGGTTTCGTCTTCCCGGCCGTCTACGAGCCCTTCGGCAACGTGGTGCTGGAGGCCATGGCCTGCGGCCTGCCCGCAATCACCTCCCCCTCTTGCGGCGCCGAATCGCTGATCGAACATGGCCGCAACGGCTGGCTCGCCGACGCCTTCGAGCGCGAATCGCTGCGCGCCGCGCTGGCCGAACTGATGGCGACCATCGCCTCGCCGCAGCGCCTCGCCGCCGTCGCCAGCGCCGCGCGCAGCACCGCCGAGCGGCAGACGCCGGAACGCATGGCCGACGCTTTGGTCGCGCTGTACCGGCGTCTGCTCGGTTAGGCCAACATTCAGTCACGACTGCGCCTGACCCAATCACACCGGGCCGCGCAAACCCCTCCGGTATAATCCGCGCCGTCTTGTGCCCCGGGGGCTCCATGTCGCAATCCACGCAGCTCTACCGCCGCTTGCTCGGTTACGTTCGCCCATACAAGAAGGCGTTCGTCGCGGCGCTGTTCTGCATGAT
>NZ_JAYRDJ010000055.1:0-15613 GCF_041909475.1 Niveibacterium sp.
GAAAAGGAGGAAAAACCGAACCGCAGGAACAACTGACTTTCACAGACCAAGGCCCCCTCGGGTAGCCTTGCAGGGTGGGTCAATTTTCAACGATCGCACTGGGTCAGTTTTAGGTGATCCTCAACACTGCAACGCCTGCCCCAGCGTCATCTCTTCCGCTCCGCGGCGCTTGGGATTGGGCGTCCCGGTGATGGCGGCGATTTTCTTCGCCATCGCCTGCTCGGCCTCGGCCCGGCTCTGGCACCCGGAAACGTAAATGTCGTGGCCCTTGAAGCGCTTGCGCATGGCCCAGCCGCGCCCCTCCTTGTATGGCTTAGCCATGGCTCACCTCCCGAACGAAGGCGCTGGACGACTGAAGGGGGCGTGCAACCCGACCAACGCAGGTCAGGTGAAGTACTCGACGGTTCATGACACAAGGTCCTCAATGAAGTGATTGAGACCAGTGTCTGCATCCTTTTTAAACGCCGAACGCCAAGACAAACCCGGGCGCTCAAGACAAATTGACTTGAGCGGCACACGCACAGGCGCCTCAGGACAAGTGACCTGAGGCGCCCTGCGCTCAAGCGCGGCGAGCGCGGCGAAAATCGACCTGAACCACCTTGGTCGACAACGATGCGCGAAGCGCATTCCCCTCCGGCGACACCGACGCCGGCGGCGGCGATGCGTCCGGCACCGGCGTTTGCCCGAGCGAGGCCCGGGCGCGCAACACCGCGTCGCGGCAGTCTTCCGCGGCGACATGGGTGTAACGCATCGCCTGCGAGACGGTCTTGTGGCCGGTGAGCGCCATGACCGCGAGGACGCTTCCGGTCAGACGGCCCACACGCGTCGCTGCGGTGTGCCGCAGGTCATGCAGGTTGACCCCTTCAACGCCCGCGCGCTCGCAAATGCGCTGCCAGGCCGCCTTAAGCGCCTCGTAGGTCATCGGAATGACGCGCTCCTCGGGCCCACAGGGACAAGTCGCCTGCAGACGCGCCAGTACCGCCTCGGCCTCCGGCAGGAGCGGCACGAAGCGCGGCCCAGACTTGGAGTCACGCAGACGCACCCGATGCGCGGCCAGTTCCACGCGCCCCCAGCGCAGGGCCAGAAGCTCGCTGCAACGCATCGCCGTCGCCAACAGCAGCTCAATGGCGGGGCGCACCCGAGCGCTGTGACAAGTCTCACTCGCGGCGAGTATCCGCCGCTCCTCGTCATCGGTCAGGGTGCGCTCGCGTCCATTGGAGACAGTCGGCAGCTTCAGGACCGTCGCGAAATTCTCCCGGAGTGACAAACCCCACCGGCGTTTGGCATGGTTGAAGAAACTGCGCAGCAGCGCACGCTCCAGCCCCACCGATGCCGCGCTCAGTCCGTCTGAGCAGAGCGCATCTATGAGGCGCTGCACATCCGCGCGGTGCACGTCCCCCACCGGGCGCGAAGCCAATTGCGCGCGCAAACGGTCACTGTTTTCCGACAGGCGAGCAAGCGTGCTTCGTGTGCCGGCAAGTCCCTTGGGGACGGGGCGCGTCGCCGTCGGCGGCGCGAGCGTCACGACCCAGTGCACGACCGGTGCTTTGCGTAGCCGATTTCGCGCCGGATGAGCCAGCGTTGCACTCGCCCCTTCCGATTGCCCCGCATCGGGCTCCGCCGCGTCACCAGCGACCGGGCGCACGACAAGCGTCTCCAAGCCGACACTGCGCAAGTATCGGTTGATGCGCCCGGCCTCCTGACGCGCCCCCTTCATCGTCGGCAGGCGCTCCAAGCCATAGCGCTGCAGGGCCTGCGCAAGCGAGGTCCGTCGTGCAGCGTGTCCATCAGGGCTTCCACCCTCATGTGCGAGCGCAATGGCTGCGGCCATCGCGCGGCGGGCAGCGGCTGCCGACGCCTGACCAGAGACATAGAAATCCTGGCCCCGATGGCGCTGGCGCATCGCCCAGCCGCGACCTTCGCGATACGGCTCAGCCATGATGCACCCCCCGCGCGGACGAGCTCACGCGCAGCAGACGAACCGCCCGAGCAAGGGAAGGGACAAGAGAATTTGAAGCGGAAGAGAAAGCGACCGGAACAGTCATCACGCACTCCTTGAGAGGATGGGCGTAACGCGTTGCGGGGCCTCGGGGCGCGAAACGGCGCGGTTCGGCGCAGTCGAGCGCAGGCTGCCGTCGTTGAATCTGACAGAAAAGTGTCAGAAACCAACAAAAAAGGCGGCCTTCTGAGGGGCCGCCTTCGTCGAACACCTTCGCAAGCCATTGATTTGCAAGGCATTTAATTTGGTGGCCAGAGGCGGAATCGAACCACCGACACGCGGATTTTCAATCCGCTGCTCTACCAACTGAGCTATCTGGCCGAAGAGCTAAGCATTCTAGCTGAGATATTCGGAAAGTCAAACACTTCTTGATTTTGGGGCGGCCCGCCGGCTCGTGACCAAAAAAACGCCCCTCCGCAGAGGGGCGAGAGATGGAGTGACACTAACTGTGTTCTAGTGCGCAACTGCCTTCGCGGCAAGGATGCCGGTGTTCTGGCGCACATAGAGTTCGTCCCACATGTCCTCGGCGCGCTTGTCGCGGTAGAGCAGCGAGCCAAGAATCACGGCGAGGAAGCCGAGCGGAATCGAGATCAGGCCCGGGTTCTTCAACTCGAACAGCGGCTTTTCGAGACCGACGATCGAGGTCTCCTGACCTTCGACTTTCTTGAGGTCGTCGTTGGCCTTCTTCACCGCCTTGTCGAGCGCAGCCGTCTGCTTCGTAGCCTTGGCGGTGGAAGCCTCGTCAGCGGCGGCGACAAGCTTGGCGATCGCCGCACGCTTCTCGGCCTCACCGTCGAGCACCTTTTGCGCAGCGGCGCGCACGGCCTTCGGGTAGGTCATGTTCGGCGAAACCATCACGAGGCCGATCGCGGTGATCGTGCCGATGATCATGCCCGCCACGATGCCGCCAGTGTTGCAGCGCTTCCAGTACAGCGTCAGCAGCACGCACGGGAAGTTGGCCGAGGCGGCCACGGCGAAGGCGAGCGCAACCAGGTGGGCAACGTTCTGGCCCTTGGCGGCGATGCCGATCACGATGGCCAGTGCGCCGACGAACACGGTAGCGATGCGCGCTGCGCGCACTTGCTCTGCCTGGCTAGCGTGACCACCCTTGACGACGCCGACATACAAGTCGTGCGCCACCGCAGAGGCCGCCGCGAGCACCAGGCCGGCAACCACCGCCACGATGGTGGCGAACGCGACCGCAGCCACAAAGGCCAGCATGAAGTTGCCGAGGAAGCTGTTGCCGCCACCACCGACGAACTGCGCGAGCAGCGGTGCCGCCATGTTGCCGCCGGCATCGACCGCCTTGATACCTTCCGGGCCAACCTTGATCGCGGACCCCATGCCGAGGAAGATCGTCAGCACATAGAAGCCGCCGATGATCGCCATCGCCCAGATCACCGACTTGCGTGCCTCTTTCGCCGTCGGTACGGTGAAGAAGCGCATCAGGATGTGCGGCAGGCCGGCGGTACCGAAGACGAGCGCAATGCCGAGCGAGATCTGATCGATCGGCGCCTTGAAGTAGAGGCCCGGCTCAAGGAAGCGTTGGCCCAGTTCAGCCGGCGACATGTTCTTCGCCGGATCGCCGAGCAGCGCGGCAACCTGCGCCTGCACCTTCGGATCCGCCACGACGGCGTCGAGGAAGCCCGGCAGGCTGAAGCCGTACGGCGCCCACACGAAGGCCACCAGCACCAGCGATGCGCACACCAGCAGCACCGCCTTGATGATCTGCACGTAGGTGGTTGCGACCATGCCGCCGAACAGCACATAGGCCAGCATCAGTACGCCAACGGTGATCACCGACACTTCGTAGTCGATACCGATCAGCGTCTTCACCAGCACACCGCCGCCGACCATCTGCGCGGTGAGGTAGAAGGTGGATACGGTGATGACCGAGATCGCGCCAACCACGCGCGTCTTCTTCGGATCGTTGCGGTAGGCGAGGATGTCAGCGAGCGTGTACTTGCCGATGTTGCGGCACGGCTCTGCGATCACCAGCAATACGGTGATGTAGGCCACCAGCCAGCCGACCGAGTACATGAAACCATCGTAGCCATAAAGGCTGATGAGACCCGCGATGCCGAGGAAGGATGCGGCGGACAGATAGTCACCGGCGATCGCCCAGCCGTTCTGCAGGCCCGAGACGCCGCCACCGGCGGTGTAGAAGTCCGACGCGGAGTGCACCCGCTTCGACGCTACGTAGGTCACGAACATCGTCAGCGCGATGATCGCCGCGAAAACGAGGAAGGTCAGCCAGCGCCATTCAGGCGCGACAGCACCCTGCGCGAGCGCAGGGCCGGCGGCCAGGACTGCGGCGAGACCGAGCGCACCCGGTAGAAGTTTGCTGCGCAATTCCATGGTTCAGCCCCCGATCCGTTCTGCTTCACGCACGAGCTCTTCCGCCATCGCGTCGAACTCGGTGTTGGCCTTCTTCGAGTAGTAGAAGGCGATGGTCCAGGCGACGATGAATTCCGACAGCGCGAACAGCAAGCCGACGTTCACCGGCCCGAAGACCTTGATCTTGTAGACATCCTGGAAATACGCTGCACCGATCGGCAGCAGGAAGTAGTACACGACCGAGAAGATCATCAACCCCATCAGGAATGACGTCTTTTTGGCGTGCAGTCGCTGGAACCGCGGGTCGGCGTCGATCGCCGCCCAGTTGATCGCCTTGCTGCTCATTGCCCCTCCTCCTTTTATTCGCGCTTGTCACAGCGTGATGGCGGAGGTTAGGCGCCGAGCCTGACTCGGCGCTGACGGAGCGCTGACGGTTCGCTTACGGCGTGGCTGCGGCCGCGTTAGCGCGGGCGGACGATGGTGACGCTGCAGGGGGCGTCGCTGATGACCTTGTCTGCCACCGGCGGCAGGATGTTGCGGCCGACCAGATTGGGCGGCGGCGCGCCGATCAGGATGTGGTCGACGCTGTTGCCGCGCGCATATTCGAGCAGGCCGTCGGCGGGGTCGGCCGCCTCCAGCACATGGAAAGTGATGCGGCTGGCCGGCAAGGCGATCGGCTCCGCCCAGTGGCGCAGCTGGATCAGTTGTTGAAGATGCTGGCGCGGCCCGCTGGTGGCCTCGTCGGAGGTGCCCATCACCGGCTGCGGCTTGCTCACCGTCACACACGCCACGCGTGCGTCAGGCATCGCCAGCGCGAATCGACGCACTGCGTTGCGAATCGCCTGCTGGTGCTTCTCGTTGGTGTAGGCGGTGGCCACCGCGACCATGATGATCGGCGCTTCGCTCGCGCGCGCGGCCGGTGCGACTACCACCTCGGGTTCATAGCCAAGACCGAAGACCCAGTTGCGCAGGCGCTGCAACGCGCCCTGCCGGCGTGTGCGGCGGCCGCGCTCGGTGATCGCGACCTGATCAGGGTGCTGCAGTTCAAAGGCAAGCTGCTTGGCGCTCGCGAGCCGGCGCTCGACGTTCACTTCCAGGCAGCGATAGATCGTTTCCTGCACGGCTTCGGCCCGGGCCGGCCCGCGTCCGCGCGGCGGCACCGGGCTCTGGCGCACGCGCTTGCGCATGCCGCCGGGAGAGGTCGGCGCGCCGAACGGATAACTGCCGGTGGCGAATTCGTACAGCATCACGCCGAGCGCAAATACGTCACTGCGCGCTTCGCTGCGAATTCCCAGCACCTGCTCCGGTGCAATGTATGGGGCCGAGCCAAGCGGGCGACGAAACTCTTCCGCGAGCAGATCGGGGAGATGGGCGTGCCGCGCGAGCCCGAGGTCGATCAGCACCGCGCAGCCGTCCGGCCGCAGGATGATGTTGGAAGGTTTGATGTCGAGGTGGATGACCTCGTGTTCATGCAGTTGCTGCACCGCGTTCGCCACCGCCGCGCCGATGCGCCGAACGTCGGTTTCGGCAAGCGGGCCGTAATCGAGCAGGCTCGATAGCGTTTGCCCCTCGACATGCGCCATCACCAGATACGGATTGCGCGCCAGATCGCCCACCGCGTAGAGCTTCGGCACCGGGCCACCGTCGAGGGCTTCGAGCACCATCTGCTCGACTTCGAAACTCACCACGGTGGCGCCCGGCTCGCCCTGCCCCAGGCGCGGCACCTTCATCACCGCGGGGCCGGGCAGATCGCTGCGCGACACGCGGTAGATCACCGCCATGCCGCCGGCGTGCAGGCGGGCTTCGATGCGGTAACCGTCGATCTCGTCGCCCGGTGAGAGCTCGGTCGCCAACATCAGGCGAGGCCTTCTATCTGCAAGGCGAAGCGCTCGGCCAGCCCGGCACGGCGGATCTTGGCGGCCGCGCTCGCGGCGTCGTAGGGCACGCGGTGATAGCTCAGCCGCGCGCGGGCACGATCGAACATCGCGTACCAGGCACCGGTGCGGCCGTCGCGCGGCTGGCCGCAGGAACCGACGATGCCGAGCCAGCTGCGGTGCCGCCCGACCGGAATCGCCACACCCGGCGTCGGCCAGAACGGCGTCAGACGCCCGTCGGAGCCAACGTAATAAAGCGTGGGGTCATGCACATGGCCGCAGAACACGTAGCGGGTGTCCGCCACAGCAAGGCTGGCCCGGGCGTCCGCGGCGCTGGCCACGTACGGAAACTGTTCGGGGCAATCCGCGCTGGCGTGCACCCAGGTGACATCGTCGTCGCGCACCATCAGCGGCAGTTGCACAAGGAAGCCGCGTTGCTCGTCGTTGAGTTGCGGCGTGGTCCACGCGATCGCGGCCTGCGCCTCGTCGTTCATCGGCTCTTCGCTGCGCCCCACCGCCGCCGCATCGTGGTTGCCCAGCACGGCAACGTGGAGCGCCGCACCCAGACCGAGAATGCGGTCGACCACTGGGCCGGGGTCGGCACCGTAGCCGACCAGATCGCCCAGCACCGCAAAGGCCTCCGCCCCCTCCTGCCGCGCATGTTCAATGCAGGCATCGAGCGCCTCGATGTTGCTGTGGATATCGGCAAGCAACGCGAGTTTCACAAAGCCTCCACGACGAAGACGCCGGGAATCACTTGTTCATGAGTTTGATCACCAGCCACAACGCGATACCGACGACCACGACGCCGCCGAGCACCAGCATCAACTGACTGCCAGTGATCTCCATTTCGCCCACCGCACCGGTGCCGGAATCGCCCCCCGATGCGAACGCCATCAGCGGCGAGGATAACGCCACCGCCATGCCAATGCGCAGCTTCTTTGCGCCCTCTGCGATTGATATCATCAAACGAGTTCTCCAAAAAAATGCCCGGCCAGAGCCGGGCGTATGCACGGGGCGGGCAAGCCCGCCCCACTTGCATCAGGCGTGGTGAATGTCGCGATCCTTGGTCTCGGGCATGAACAGCGTGCCCAGCACGGCAGTCATCACCGCGATCACGATCGGGTACCAGAGGCCGTAGTAGATGTCGCCGGTGGCCGCCACCATCGCGAACGCCACGGTCGGCAGGAAGCCGCCGAACCAGCCGTTGCCGATGTGATACGGCAGCGACATGGATGTGTAGCGGATGCGCGCTGGGAACAATTCGACCAGCCATGCCGCGATCGGGCCGTACACCATCGTCACGTAGATGACGAGGATGGTGAGCAGCACGAGCACCATCGGGATGTTGGTCTTGGCCGGGTCGGCCTTGTCCGGGTAGCCGGCAGCCTTCAAGGCGGCGCCGAGCTCCTTGTCGAACGCGTCCTTCTTCGCCTTGGCTTCATCCTTCGGCAAGCCGGTGCCTTCGTAGGCGGCGATCACGGTCGAGCCGACCTTGATCTGCGCCACCGCACCCGGTGCAGCCGCTTCGTTCGAGTACGGGATGTACTTCTTCGCCAGCGCGCCCTTGGCGATATCGCAGGAGCTGGTGAACTTGGCCTTGCCGACCGGATCGAACTGGAAGGAACAGGCCTTGTCATCCGCCACCACCACGACCGGGCTGGCCGCTTGTGCAGCAAAGATGTCCGGGTTGCCGTACTGGGTCAGCGCCTTGAAGATCGGGAAGTAGGTCAGCGCCGCCAGCACACAGCCGATCATGATGATCGGCTTGCGGCCGATCCTGTCCGACAGGCCGCCGAACACGATGAAGAACGGCGTGCCGATCGCGAGCGAACCGGCGATCAGCAGGTTGGCCGTCATCGGGTCGATCTTCAGCGTCTGCAGCAGGAAGAACAGCGCGTAGAACTGGCCGGTGTACCACACCACCGCCTGCCCCGCCGTGCCGCCCAGCAGCGAGAAGATCACGATCTTGAGGTTCTCCCAGCGCGCAAAGGATTCGGTCAGCGGCGCCTTCGAGGCCTTGCCCTCTTCCTTCATCTTCTTGAACACCGGCGACTCGTTGAGCTGAAGGCGGATGTATACCGACACGATCAGCAGCAGCACCGAGATCAGGAACGGAATCCGCCAGCCCCAGTCTTCGAACTCATCCTTGCCCAGCAGCGTGCGGCAGGTCAGGATCACCAGCAGCGACAGGAACAGGCCCAGCGTCGCCGTAGTCTGGATGAACGAGGTGAAGAGGCCACGCTTGCCCTTCGGCGCATGCTCGGCAACGTAGGTCGCCGCGCCGCCGTACTCGCCGCCGAGCGCGAGGCCCTGCAGCAAGCGCAGCGAGATCAAGATCACCGGCGCGGCCACGCCGATCTGCGCATAGGTGGGCAGCATGCCGACGATGGCCGTCGAGATACCCATGATGAGGATCGTCACCAGGAAGGTGTACTTGCGGCCGATCATGTCGCCGAGGCGGCCGAACACGATCGCGCCGAACGGGCGCACCGCAAAACCGGCCGCGAAAGCCAGCAAGGCGAAGATGAACGAGGTGGTCTCGTTCACGCCGGCGAAGAAGTGCTTGGCGATGATGGCCGCCAGCGAACCGTAGAGATAGAAGTCGTACCACTCGAACACCGTGCCGAGGGATGACGCAAAGATCACCTTGCGTTCCTCAGCAGTGATGCCACGAGCCTTCGGCTCGATAGCCATGCTGCCAACTTGTGCCATGTCTCCTCCAATTGGGTGGGTCCTGCAGTCGCCCCGTCTTTCCAGACAGATGTACGACGGATGCAGGCTAGGAGGGCTGACTTACGGGCGACTTACGCTGCAATGCACCAAAAATCGAGTGCTGGCGCGGGTTTGCGCGAAACGGCGATCATTCGCCCATGGCTTGCGGGTGCGGCCCGACAGGCTCGCCGGCGCGCGGAAATTCGATCAGGAAGCGCGTGCCGACACCGTCCGGCCCGGCCTCCAGACGGAT
The DNA here is from genome assembly GCF_041909475.1 of Niveibacterium sp. Taxonomy (NCBI): domain Bacteria; kingdom Pseudomonadati; phylum Pseudomonadota; class Betaproteobacteria; order Rhodocyclales; family Rhodocyclaceae; genus Niveibacterium; species Niveibacterium sp. Next base: position 9,179 of record NZ_JAYRDJ010000055.1, read on the forward strand.
CGTCGCAGCGTGCAGGTCGGCAATCTCGCGCACGATCGGCAGCCCTAGTCCGCTGCCTTCCACACCGCTGCCGAGCACGCGGTAGAAGCGCTCGAATACCCGCTCGCGATCCTCGGCAGGGATGCCGACGCCGTCGTCCTGCACCCCGAGCAGTGCGACACGCGGACGCGCCGCGTCGTAGGCCGAGAACACCGTGACATGGCCACCGCTGGGCGTGTATTTGATTGCGTTGTCGATCAGGTTCTTCAGCATCTCGCGCAACAGCACCGGCATGCCGTCCACCGCCAATGGCCAGCCGGTGGTCTCTACCCCTAGGTCGACCCCCTTGTGCAACGCACGCGGCACGAACTCGGTCGCCACTTCACGCACGAGTTGTTCGAGATCGATCCGCTCAAGGCCGCTCGGGCCGTGCGAACTCGCTTCAGCACGGGCCAGCGCGAGCAACTGGTTGATCAGGTGCGCAGCGCGTTCGGCGCTGGTATGAATGCGCTGCAGCGATTCGCGCAGTTCCTGCGGATCGTGTTCCGACAAGGCCAGCTCGGTCTGCATCTTCAGGCCCGCGAGCGGCGTGCGCATCTGGTGTGCGGCGTCTGCCACGAAGCGCTGCTGTGCCTGCAGGTTTTCGTCGAGGCGCTGCATCATGTCGTTGAAGGCCACAATCAACGGGCGCACCTCCTCCGGCACGCTGGCAGGCTCGATCGGCGACAGGTCGGCCGGGCGGCGGCGTCGGATCAGTGCCTGCAGCCGGTTCAGCGGCGCAATGCCGCGCGTGAGCCCCAGCCACACCAGCACCACGGTCGCCGGGATCACGAGGAACTGCGGCAGCAACACGCCGGTGACGATGCGCGACGCGAGCGCCTCGCGCTTGTTGCGCGTTTCGGCTACCTGCACGATCGCCTCACCCTTGCCTTCGGGCAGCAGGAAGCGGCGGCGCGCGATACGCACATCCTCGCCAGCGATTTCGAGGTCAGCAAAATGCAGCGCGCGCGCCGGATGTTCCTCATCTTCCGCCGGTTCGGGCGGTGGCGGCGGCAACTCGGCATCGCCCACCACGAGTTCGCCGCGTGGGCCGATCACCTGATAGTAGATCGCGTCTTCTTCATCGGCGCGCAGCAGCGCGCGCGCCGGCGCGGGGAAGTTCACCGTGACCCGCCCCATCGCATCGACCTGCATCAGCCGCGCGATCGCTGCCACGTTGGCCTCCAGCGCGCGGTCGTAGGGTTTGTCGGCAATCCCCTGTGCGACGTGATGGGTGGCGATGATCGAGATCGGCCACAGGAACAACAGCGGGGCGAGCATCCAGTCGAGGATCTCGCCGAAGAGCGAGTACGGTGGGCGTCGCCCTGCCGCGCCGCCCTTGGACGACGCGGAGCCCGGCCATCTAGGTAGCCGCATCCGGCTTTTCTAAGCAGTAGCCCAGGCCGCGCACGGTCGCGATCTTCAGGCCCGAGGGCTCCAGCTTCTTGCGCAGGCGGTGGACGTAGACCTCGATCGCGTTGTGCGAGACCTCCTCGCCCCAGCCGCAGAGGTGGTCGACCAACTGTTCCTTGCTGACGAGGCGGCCGGCGCGCAACAGCAGGGTTTCCAGCACGCCGATTTCGCGCGCCGAAAGCTCCACCACCTGCCCGTTCACCATCACGACACGGTCGGCCTGGTCGTAGGAAAGCAGGCCCAGCGTGATGCAACGCCCCTGGCCGGTGCCACGCCGCGTCAGCGCGCGGGCGCGCGCTTCGAGTTCGGGCAGCGCGAAGGGCTTGGTCATGTAATCGTCGGCGCCAGCGTCGAGTCCGCGCACGCGCTCTTCGATCGCATCCTGTGCGGTAAGGATCAGAACCGGCGTGGTGGATTTGCGCGCGCGCAGGCGCTTGAGCACTTCGATGCCCGGTAGCTTGGGCAGGCCGAGATCGAGCACTACGAGGTCGTAGGACTGGCTGGCGAGCGCCGCATCGGCCTCACTGCCGGTCGGCACATGATCCACCGCGAAGCCGCCGCGCTTGAGCGCGCGAATCAGCGCGTCGGCAATGATCTCGTCGTCTTCGGCCAGCAGGATTCGCATGGGATGCCCCGGAAGCCGCACCGGCAGGACGCCGGCGCGCTGCGTGCGGCAGTTTAGCACCGCCCCTTTGAGGCGTCGCCGCGCAGGTATCGGGAGCGCAATGGCGAAAAAAAGCCCCGCACGAAACGCACGGGGCTTCAGGAATGTTTGGCCACGTGAGGGCAGCCACTTTCGATATTACTGTTGCGTGCCTGCAAATCAAGAGGCAAAACACGGCGAACGTCAGCGGGGCTTTTTCGTACCCCCAGCCCCTTCACGCGCAAGCCTTGAAAAACATGGATCAGCAATCGTTGAATTTGCAAATCGCATACCCTTCGCGGATCATTGAGACCATACGCCAGCGGATTGCATGTGTCGCATTGATGCAACAAAGCGGCGTTCAGCGGTTTTGAATCGGCGGCGATCCGGCATTGCGCCTGACCGCAGAAGCAAGCACAGTAAAAAAAGAAAGAGGCGCACACGACGAGGTGCGCCAGCGAGAGAGACAACATGAGAGATACCGTCTTCTTCAAGACCGAAGCCGGCGCGCAGGAGATCACCGCACGCCAGATTCGCCTTCATCCGCGCGTGCGCTCCCTGCTCGTGCTGATCGACGGCAAGCACCGCGCAGGCGAATTGCTGGACACCCTGCAAACGATCGGCGTGACCGAGGACAGTTTCAAGGAACTGATCAGCCACGGCCTGATCGCCGGTGCCGGCACCCCCGCGGCGGCACCAGAAGCGGTCGCGGACGCGCCCGACACCGAGATGCCGCTCGCACCCGCCGAAGCCCCGACGCAGGCCGCGCCCGCCGACGAGCAGGAGCAGCGCCGCGCCCTCTACGCCTACTTCAACCTGCACATCCGCGAAACGCTGGGCCTGCGGGGCTTCATGCTGCAGTTGCAGGTTGAGAAGGCGGAAAGCCTGGCCGACTACGCCGCGATCCGCGACCAGTTCCTCGCTGCTGCACGCAAATCAAAGGGCGACATGGCCGCAGCGGCGATGCAGGCCGAGCTCGATCGCCTGCTCGCGCCGCCAGTCTGATCGCACCAGAACCGGATCGAAAACCGATCCGCCAAAAAGAAACCCCGCCGGAGCGGGGTTTCTTCATTCAGCCGTTCGGATGAACCGGGGCAATTACATGCCCATGTCCATGCCGCCCATGCCGCCCATGCCGCCAGGCATGCCGCCGGCCGGCTTGTCTTCCGGCAGTTCGGCAACCATCGCGTCGGTGGTCAGGATCAGCGAAGCGACCGAAGCGGCGTTCTGCAGCGCGGTGCGGGTCACCTTGGCCGGATCCAGCACGCCCAGCTCAACCAGGTCACCGTAGGTGCCGTTCGAAGCGTTGTAGCCGTAGTTGCCCGAACCTTCCAGCACCTTGGCGATCACGACCGACGGCTCGTCGCCGGCGTTCGCAACGATCTGGCGCAGCGGCTCTTCGATCGCGCGCAGCACGATCTTGATGCCGGCGTCCTGGTCGGCGTTGTCGCCCTTGATGGCGCCAACCGCAGCGCGGGCGCGCAGCAGGGCAACACCACCACCGGCAACCACGCCTTCTTCAACGGCGGCACGGGTAGCGTGCAGCGCGTCTTCGACGCGGGCCTTCTTTTCCTTCATTTCGACTTCGGTCGCAGCGCCGACCTTGATCACCGCAACACCGCCGGCCAGCTTGGCCTTGCGCTCTTGCAGCTTTTCCTTGTCGTAGTCGCTGGTCGCGGTTTCGATCAGGGCGTCGATCTGGGCCACACGAGCCTGGATCGCTTCAGCCTTGCCGTTGCCGTCGATGATGGTGGTGTTTTCCTTCTCGACTTCGATGCGCTTGGCTTGGCCCAGGTCGGCCAGGGTGGCCTTCTCGAGCGTCAGGCCAACTTCCTCGGCGATCACGGTGCCGCCGGTCAGGATGGCGATGTCTTCGAGCATGGCCTTGCGACGGTCGCCGAAGCCCGGGGCCTTGACGGCGACGGTCTTCAGGATGCCGCGGATGTTGTTCACCACCAGGGTCGCCAGGGCTTCGCCTTCGACGTCTTCAGCGATGATCAGCAGCGGACGACCGGCCTTCGCCACTTGCTCCAGCACCGGCAGCAGGTCGCGGATGTTCGAGATCTTCTTGTCGAACAGCAGCACGAAGGGGTTGTCCAGAGCGGCGATCTGACGCTCCTGGTTATTGATGAAGTACGGCGACAGGTAGCCGCGGTCGAACTGCATGCCTTCAACGACATCCAGCTCGTTGTCGAGCGACTTGCCGTCTTCGACGGTGATCACGCCGGCCTTGCCGACCTTGTCCATCGCGCTGGCGATGATGTCGCCGATCGAGCTGTCGGAGTTGGCCGAGATCGAACCGACCTGGGCGATTTCCTTCGAGGTGGTGGTCGGCTTGGCAGCCTTCTTCACTTCGGCGACCAGGGCGGTGACAGCCTTGTCGATACCGCGCTTCAGGTCCATCGGGTTGTGGCCCGACACGACCAGCTTCATGCCTTCGCGGACGATGGCCTGGGCCAGCACGGTCGCGGTGGTGGTGCCGTCACCGGCGTTGTCCGAGGTCTTGGAAGCAACTTCCTTGACCATCTGAGCGCCCATGTTCTCGAACTTGTCCTTCAGCTCGATTTCCTTGGCGACGGAGACGCCGTCCTTGGTCACGGTCGGGGCGCCGAACGAGCGCTCCAGCACCACGTTGCGACCCTTCGGGCCGAGGGTGACCTTGACCGCGTTGGCCAGGATGTTGACGCCATTGACGATCTTGACGCGTGCGTCGTCGCCGAACAGAACTTGCTTAGCGGGCATTGTGTAGCTCCTGAATACTCTGGAATTTCAGACCGGGGAACGGGAGGCTCAGGCCTCGACCACGCCCAGGATGTCTTCTTCACGCATGACCAGGACTTCCTGGCCATCGACCTTGACGGTCTGGCCGGCGTACTTGCCGAACAGCACGCGGTCGCCAACCTTCAGATCAACCTTGCGCACTTCACCGTTGTCCAGGAACTTGCCCGGGCCAACTGCGACGACTTCGCCCTGGTCCGGCTTCTCGCCTGCGGAATCAGGGATCACGATGCCGGATGCGGTGGTGCGCTCGGCTTCGATGCGCTTGACGATCACACGGTCGTGCAAAGGACGGATCTTCATCAGGTCACTCCTCGTACGTAGTACGTTCAATGAATCGGGCCGGCGAACCGGCCCCGAAAAAACGGTAGCGGCGGGGTGCGCTTGCGCGCCATGCTGTTAGCACTCACCCCTAACGAGTGCTAATAATAGGTGCGACCTCCCCCCTTTTCAAGTCGCGACCTTCAAAAAACCGGCGGCAACGCGCGCGCCGAGGCGAACGCCAAACGCTGCCAGATGACGCGGCTATGCCGCCCTTGCTGGCGACAGCCTGCTGCGCGCCGCCGGCCGCACCGTGTTCGGGCGGCTTAGCCCGGCCGCCATGGACAACTCGTAGTTAGCGTTACTGCGGGCACGTGCGGCCGCGAACTTGAGCGCCTCGACCAGCTCGACCTGCTCGCCAACAGCAAGCGACCGCCCCTCGAGCGCACGTAGCCGGCGAGCAAGGCGGCGTCGGCAGTTAACACCCGCTTCGTGGATTTGATGCTCGACCTCTGCGATGGCGCGGGTTACGTCCTCTGACGTCAAGGGCGCGCCTGAATAGCGATCACGCAGCATCCGGCCGCGGCTGCAAAATTCATTGAGAACGGTTTGATGGATTGCGCTGGCGGTCAGCGTTGAGTTGGTGCTCATGCAGGCTCCTGAACCAAACAGAATGACGCGATCTTCGCAGCGCTCCGCGCACGCCGCTTTACATTGGCAGCCAATAGCCTGTCCGGCCAGCGCAGCAGAGTCCTTAAAACGGCGGCGCGAGCAGGCTGGTGGCGGTGAGGGGCAAGCCGACGCGGAAGGTGGGACCGCCCCCCTCGACCGATTTGGCGACGATGTCGCCCCCCAACACCGAGCTCACGACGTTGTGCACAATGTGCAGGCCGACGTGGCTGCTGCCGCGCCCGAGCTTGGTGGCGAAGAACGCGTCAAAGGTCTGGGGCGAATGGCGACGTGGCATACCAACGCATTGCCCGAACCGACGATCGGAGCCACATCGACCGATCGCCGGGGTCGCAGACGCAGGCAACCTCCGCGCGCCCCGCCAAGCCGTGCAGCGATCGGTTCTGAAGCAATGGATGCCCAAGGTGCTCGGCCAGCCTTGCAACGCAAGCATCGGCCTGAAAAGCCCTGCTCTTTTAGTGCGCGCGTTCGGGCAAACGCAGCAACGCCGGCAAATTGTGAAATTCGTGTGTAGCGCTCAAGTCGGCGCCCCGCTGGCCGTCACATAGGCATCGAACGTCGGAACCGCCGGGGGCGGCACATAGCCCCCCCCCCCCCCCACCAGGCATAGCCCCCCCCCGACGACAAAACAA
>NZ_JAYRDJ010000056.1:0-15320 GCF_041909475.1 Niveibacterium sp.
AAGCAGTCTATGTACTCCTGAACCGAGAAGCACGCGATGAATCGAGAAATCTGAAAAGCAAAACCGGCCTGACGGCCGGCTTCAACAACGCCCGGTTGACGGGAAGTCCCTTAGAGACTGGTTAGGCTGTGGCATGTCATCTCCCAAGGGAAGACAGCATCGTGACGTCCGCCGCGTAATAGTTCCGGTGGTTTGGATTGGAGCTAAAGCGCGGACGCCAGGCGCCTGGTGAGCGAGACGCATAGCCACAGCTAAGATAGCGATAGTCTCGATCGGCATAGTCGCCCCTCTCGCCAAGTATCGCATGCATATAAAGTCCGACAGCACCGCCACCAAATAGATACTCACTCCGGGCTGCCAATGGGCGATGGGGGCTACGCTCCTCTAGGTAATATGTGACACGAAAGATCGGGCTATGCAGACGATTTGATACTCGCTCAACGGATGATGAGCGAAGCGCATAGCGAGTTGGGGTCTTTGAGGTGCTGTTTGCTACCGAATCGGCCCGCCGACTTATGATGCGGTGTGGCTCTGGTAATTTGGCAATTATGATTTCATCATAGTAAGCGAGCCTCTTTTGCTCCATGAGCTGATAGCCAATTGATATCCCTTTCTGCGCGTCGAACTCTTGTAGTGTCTCGTCATCAACAAGAAACGCAGCGTAGCTTGTCTTTGCCTGTTGGTGTGGGGCATTCAGAGGCGTCGAGTTGCAAAGCGAGAGGAATTCGTTGTAGCTGAGTTTGACCCACGCCAAGACGCCGAAGACAAGAATTGCGGGGAGTGAGTACTTGAAGATAGCCGACGAAGTTCGACGATCTATCATACGACCAAACTTATATGCCAAACCTATGCCCGCTAATGCAATTAGCCACGGATAGATAAGCGTAAACCCAATTGAGAGCGCGGTGATCAGTAAAAGAAGACCAAACACCAAGAACGTAGCGACTACCATGCCTGACGCTGCCTAACGAGGCTGTAGAAAAACGGATTTGACGAGCGAGTGGCAGCATCCCCTGTTCCGGGGGCTGAAGTTTTGATTCATGTCTCAGCGTCGTCTCATGTGTTCTTCAAAGTGATCCTGGCGTGCGTCAGCGGCCCGCGCAGGGTGTCGGTTGGCCGGTTGAACCTTCTGTTCATTCCCAATGAGCATGATGCGCAAGTTTCTCAATGTTGTGCACCATGCAGTAGAGCTTCCACTGCGTGTCGACCTTGTTTTTGCCGCGCAGCGTGAAGCGGTTCAGGTGTTTGTTGCCGCGCAGATTCCCGAACACCGGCTCGACGCTGGCAAAGCGCGCCGCAATCATCCGGCGACCTTGCTCGGAGTCGATGCGCAGCTTCATCTGCTCGGTGTGGCTGACAGGCCCTTCTCGCTTGCCGCGAAAGAAGTGCACCTGCCGTACAGGGGTCTTCTCGGGTTTTCGGAGGCATTGGGTGCGTAGCGCACAGGGGCCACAGTCGCGCTGGGCGCCGGCGTACTTGGTGACGGCGTAGCCGTGGATCGTGCACTCACCGCCGCTGCGGTACAGGTGTTTGCCAGCGGGGCACACGCAGTGTGAGGCGTCCTCACTTTGGGTGAAGTCCGCCGGCGTAAAGCGTCGCGCCTTCTTGGGCTTGGCGCGCTTGTCATGGAGCGGATCGGGCTGGGCCTTGTGGCGCGCTTGCCCGGCGTAACGCGGATCGCGTTGCCGGTAGCCTTTGTCGCAAATCCAGGCGGGAATCTGTGCCTCTACCAGCCAGCGCAGGTTTGCTTCCGAGTGGTAGCCGGCGTCCGCGCAGATTGCCGTCTGCGGGGCGCACAGCGGCTGACAGGCCTCCACCACTGGAATCAACAGTTCTTGCTCGCTGCCGGTGCCGTGCGCTTGTGCTTCGACCACCACTTGATGGGTGGCATCGACCGCGGCGACCGCGCAGTAGCCCTGCAACACGCCCTTGTCGGTGGCGATCTTCGCCGACTCATTGTCGGTGCGGTTGGAGAGGCGCACGCCACCGCTGGGCCCCTTGCGATCGCGCGGGTTACGCGCGAGCCACTCGCGGCACTGCGCCGCTTCGTGTTCCATGCGCGCACGGCTGCGCGCTTCGCGCTCGCGTGTGCGGCTGTCGTGCTGTGCCGGGCTTTGGGCGTCTTCTTCCTGATGGCGCGCGATCATGCGTTGGACCGCCGCCTCCATGCGCGCGGCCTGGCGCTCGAAGTCCTCACGCTTGCCGCTCCTGGACTTGGCTGCGTTCGAAGGCAGCTTCACGCCATCGATCGCGAACAACTCGCGCCCGATCAAGCCTTGGCGATCACAGACCGTGAGCACGGCCGCAAACAACCGGGAGACGTCCTCACCCAGCTCGCGAATGAACGCGGCGATCGTCGTGAAGTGCGGTGCCAGATCCCCCGAGACCGCCATGAACAAAACGTTCTCGCGGCACGCGCGCTCGATCGCACGGCTACTGATCAGGCCCCGTGAATACCCCAGCAACACGATCTTGAGCATCACCGCCGGATCGAACGCCGGGGCGCCCCCTGCGTCATTCTGGGTGCGCGCGCGCAGCGCGGTCAGATCAAAGTCGTGATCGATCAGATGCACCAGCGCGAACTCGAAAGTGCCGGGCAGCACCTGCCGCGCCAAATCCACTGGAATCAGTTTGAGACCCGTTTCAGGCGTCTTGAACCGTGGCATCGCGCACCCCACAGAACGTGGAAGAGATGGCGCTATTTTACAGGCGACGATAGGTCGCGCGGTGATTTCAGTCGAGTTTTTCTACAGCCTCAACGTTGGAAGTAACGGGCACCGAGGCGCAGCCGAGGGAACCCAAACGCGCAGCGTTTGGGTGTCCCGTTGACGGACTTGTTAGCCAGCCGCGGCATTGCGAAGCTGACCGTCAACGAAGAGCTTGGCGCCACTCGGCGTGACGAGGTAGCGGACTGTGCTGCTTTCCAACGCCTCGCCGAATGAGACGCCGTCAACGGTGACTTTCCCGCCTTTAACCTCGACGCGATGATTGGCCACCGATATCGAGCCTTCGCCGACGATGGAACCCTCAGTGGTTTGCCCAGCGCTAGACGAAGAAGACGAGGAACTCGCGGCTGCGTTAGCACCCGTGCTTTGGGCGCACCCAGAGAGGCAGAGAAGAACCGAAATGGCTGAAATTAGGATGAGCTTCTGCACACTGACCACTTTCATTTTTTCAAAGCTGGCTAACGTTAAGTAGACCTCAAAACGAGGTTTTATTGAGATATTGATCGGGCCAAGGCAGGATGCAAGCGCTTGATTTCTTGCATTGTCTGCCGGGTGTGGGTAGTCGGGTTGATGTATATCCTGCCTCCGCGACAATAGACCGGCTATGACTTCATAACGGGCCTGCTGTGACCAGCATATCGAACCCGCACATGCTACAAACGCACGCCGAGGCTTGGTTGATCCAACCAACCTACCCGTGAAGTTTTTCGCGGGAATGGGCCCGATCCATACGCGCGTAGGGTGGTTCGAAGAACACCGCGCGGTCTTCGGAGTGCAGGCAGGCTGCACGGGGCGCCGATGTAGTGCGGCGGGACGGTGCGTGTGGCGTTCGTTTTGCGCGCAGAAGCTGGCAACGAGCGAACGCCCGGCCCGGCATGAACGCGCTACGTTGGGTTGCTCGATCTGCGGGGACGATCACCATTGCGGTGCACGATGCCCATCAATGGTGGTTTCGCGCAGACCGGTCCAGCGGCGGCGCTAGAGTGGGGGCCAGCATTTCGCCGTTCGTTGCCACATAACGCTGTGGTCAAGTTTTCCTGCGTGAAGACGGCGCGCTACTTGCTTAACTCAGGTCGTCATCGGCACCTGCCACGAGCGGGCGCTGGAAGCGTTGCGGGGACGGATTATTCCCCGGGTTGATAGCAAGGAAGCAGCATGTTTGAGCAGAATGGCCAGCCCCGCCGACCGGTGGGAGGGCAGCCCGAATTGGCGGTTCGCGTGCATCGTTTGCGATCAGAGCAACACGATGCCGTGGGCAACCTGCCACGCGGTAATCCAGCAGACGGCGCAGCGGAGGCTCTGCGGTTCTCTGACGCGGCTCAACGCCCGGTGCCGGCGGCTTGGAAACTCGTTCCGCGCAACAAGGCCTACGTAGAGACCTGCACGTTTTACTCGCAGCGCGAGGCGTTTGCGCATGCAGAGGACTTCGACTGCGAGCTGGTGCCTTTGTTCGAGCATCCTGGGCCGGCGCCGCATCGCGTGCGGGCAGTCTTGCTTGCGTGTGCGGATGTACTAGGGCCCACGACAGAGCCTGAGTCAGCCGAACTGCGCATCAAACGTGAGGCGGCGTATCAAGCTGCGATCGCACTGCTGCAGGAGGTGAATCATGGGTAGGCTTGCTCCCGTTGCATGGGTATGGACCGGCCCCGGTCGGCGCGTTCAGTTGGAGAGGCCGGCGGGCACTCGGCATCCGGCCTGGAAGCCGCTGTACGAGGAAGCGCACTTCGAGGCGGAGCAGCTTGCGCTGCGCGAGTTGAACGAAACCGTGGAGGCGCTCGAGAGCATCTCGGCGAATGCGGCGATGAGCCCGGCTGCGCTGCAGGACATGCTGCAGACAATGAAGGGCGCGCTCGCCACGCTCGGCGTGCATCGCTGAAGGCGTTGTAGGGCTTGCGGTGGCGATGCGGCGGAGTTGGTCCGCACCGAGCCGTCGCACGCGGGCTTAATCGACTTTCGCTTGTCGTGTGCCGATCAGGCTGCGTAGCCACTGACGCTGGTGATGCGCACGTCGCGTTGCCAGGATCTGCGCGCGGATCTTCTCGCGCACCTTGGCCAGCGGCACGCGGCCGGCAGGACGGATGTGATCACAGCAGAGGATGTGGAATCCCATGGGTGATTCCAGCACGCCTGAAAGCTCGCCGGTGCCCATTGCGAACAGCGCAGCATCCAGCGCAGGGAACAGTTGGCCGCGCGTAACCGGGCCGAGCAGCCCGCCTTGCATCGCGGTTGGGCATTCCGAATGCCGCAGCGCCTGTTTTGCGAACTGCTCCGGATCGCGCACGCACTGGGCACGGATCTGGTCGATGCGTGCGCGGGCGGCCACCCGGCCACTGCCCGCAAGGTCGTCGTTGATCGTGATGAGGATGTGTCGCGCGGTCCGTCGCTCCGGCGTGTGAAAGCGATCGGCGTGCAGGCGGTAGAAAATCTCCACATCCTGTTTGCTGACGGGCGGCACGTTAGCCGATACGGCGTCGAGTACCGCGTCCACGGTCATCTCGCGTGCGAGGGCGTCGCGCAAGGCGGCCTGGGTGAGCCCCTGCTTCGCGAGCATGCAGACGAAGTCCGCTTCGCTGGTGAAGCGCGACATCACTTCGCCGACGCCCGCGTCGACCGTCTCGTTGCTGACCGTGACCCTGCGCGCTTCCTCGCTTGCGAGAACGCGTTGCTCGATTGCGAGCTGGCGCGCCACGACCTCGTCGACATGCGCGCGCTGGGGTTCGCTGAGGGCATCCGGTGCGAGCTGGAACAGCGCCTGCGCGTGCTTGATGCTCAGGTAGCGCGAGGAAGTGTGTGCGCTGGCGTTGTCGCTGGTCGTTGCGGTTTCAGGCATCGCTGGTCTCCTGCATCGCAGCGCCCATCGGCCCCAGCGCACACTCGCGAACTTGCAGTGTGCGGCCGGGCAGCGCCGCGAAATGAACGTGGTAGGCAATGTCGTCGGGGTTGTCGCGGATGACCTTCAGCACTTCGCCGACTGCGCCAACCGGGACTCGAATCGCGCCGTCGATCGCGAGCGCGCGCAGGTTGCGAACTCGCTCGCGCGTTTCGAAAAGCGATTCGGCCCACGGCGCGTCAGCGGGTAGCAGTTCCTCTTCGCGGCAGCCGACGATGCGGTTGGCGTCGAGAAAATGCACCGAGTAGATGACCTGATCCATCAGGAAGGTGCCGATGTCCACCACATGCCCGAGGCTGCCGCGGCGTACCAGCAGATCGCCGCGCGCAGCGCCGGGGAAGGTGCCGTCGTCGCGCACGTTGCGCACCACGCGCACGACGTCGCCAAGTTCGAATTCGGCATTCATCGCGTCGCCCGCCGGATGTCGCTCAGCTGCACCGTCGCGATGCCGCGCGCACGCTTGAACACGCGGAACACACCCTGCGTGAGCGCATCGGAATGCAGGTAATCGTCGTAGGCGCGTGCAAGGCGTTCGTGCCACTGCTCGTACACCGGCGGCTCGTCTGCACTGCGCAGGTAATCGTGGAAGCGCTGCAGGATGTGCAGCCGGTTGATCTGTACCACCGAGCGTTCGTAAGGAATGCCGAAGTAGGCGAGAAAATCCTCGATCGATTCGAGTTCGGCCAGGTCGTCGGCCAGCGTGGGGGCGTGCGTGTGCATGGTGTCCTCGCGTTCGGTCAGCAGGGCAGCGGCTCGGGGGGGCACGCCGTCGAACAGGCGCATCAGGTCGTCGTCGTTCGGGGCGCGCTTGGTCGCGACGACGAATTGCCGTACACGCCCAAGCAGGGCGTCGGCCTCCATGTCACCAACGGGGCGCCCCAAGCTGGCATAGACCGACTTCACCGCGCGTTTGCCGGAGTGCTTTCCGAGTACCACGCGATGCGCGCGGCCAACCAGCGCGGGGTCGAAGCCCTGGTAGTTGCTCGGGTCCTTCAGCAAACCGTCGACATGAATGCCGGCTTCGTGCGTGAACACGTTGGCGCCGGTCAGGCTCTTCTGCGCGGGAATCGGTCGGCCCGAGGCGAGGGCGACGCGCTCGGCGAGCACCGGGAACGCGGACAGATCGATACCCGTCGCGATGCCGTAGCACTGCTGCAGCCCGAGCACGACTTCCTCCAGCGCCGCATTGCCGGCGCGCTCGCCAAGCCCATTCACGGTGGTATTCACATGCGTGGCACCGGCACGCACCGCCGCCAGGGTGTTGGCCGTGGCCATGCCGAGATCGTTGTGGGCGTGCATCTCGATCTGCAGGCCGCAATGGCGACGCAGCGCGCGGATCGCCCGCCGCACACCGAAGGGCTCCATCACGCCTAGCGTGTCGGCAAAGCGCAGCCGTATCGCGCCGGCCGCCTCGGCCACTTGCGCGATCCGTATGAGGAAGCCCGTGTCGGCGCGCGATGCGTCTTCCAGCCCGATCGACACGCCCAGCCCGTGGCGACGCGCCACCGGAACCAGCCGTGCGATCTCGCCGAGCAGCCAGTCACGCGAGCGACCGAGTTTGCGGGCAAGGTGCTGATCCGAGGCGGGTGCGGAGATGTCGATCAGCTGCGCGCCGAGCCCCGCGCAGGCCGCAACATCGGCGTCGCTCAGCCGTGCCCACACCATCAGCCGTGCGCGCAGGCCGAGGGCCGCGATGGCGCGGATGCCCGAGCGTTCGTGTTCGCCCATCGCGGGGATGCCGACTTCCATTTCCGGCACGCCTAGCGCATCGAGCCGCCGGGCTACATCGAGCTTTTCGGCGCGGCTGAACGCGACGCCGGCGGTCTGCTCGCCGTCGCGCAGCGTGGTGTCGTTGACGGTGACGAATGATGCAGGCATCGCGGTCTCCGTTGCCGTGTGTCGCACTCAGGCGTAAGCGGGCTGGAACAGCTTGTCCGGGTCTTCCTCCGGGCCGCTCTCGTTCCAGTAGGGCGAGATCTTGCGCAGCTGCGCGATGATCGGCGGCACGGCTTCGATGACGCGCTCGATTTCGTCCAGCGTGTTGTAGCGCGACAGCGAGAAGCGGATGCTGCCGTGCGCCGCGGTGTAGGGGATGCCCATCGCGCGCATCACATGCGAGGGCTCGAGCGAGCCCGACGTGCAGGCCGATCCGCTGGATGCCGCGATGCCCAGTTTGTTCATCAGCAGCAGGATGCCTTCGCCCTCGACGAACTCGAACGCGATGTTGCTGGTGTTGGGCAGGCGGCAGTGCAGATCACCGTTCGGGAAGGCACGCGGCACACGGGCGAGGATGCCTTTCTCCAGCTTGTCGCGCAGGAAGCGGACATCGGTGTTCTCGGTTTCCATGTGTTGCATGGCGAGTTCGGCCGCTTTGCCGAGTGCGATGATGCCCGGTGCGTTCTCGGTGCCAGGGCGGCGGCTGCGTTCCTGCTGGCCGCCGTGCAGCAGCGCACGGAAGCGCGTGCCACGGCGCAGGTAGAGCACGCCGATGCCCTTGGGCGCATGCAGTTTGTGGCCGGAGAGCGAGAGCATGTCGATCTTCGTGCGCTTCAGGTCGATCGGCAGCTTTCCTACCGCCTGCACCGCGTCGGTGTGGAACTGGATGCCACGCGCGTGGGCGTATTCGGCCATCTCTTCGACCGGGAAGATGGTGCCGGTTTCATTGTTGGCCCACATCACCGAGACGATCGCGACGCGGTCGGTCAGCAGCGCACGGTACTCGTCCATATCGAGCCGGCCACGGCCATCTACGCGCAGCTTGTGCACTACGTAGCCTTCCTTCTCCAGCCGGTCGCAGAAGGCAAGCACGGCAGGGTGTTCGACGACGGTGGTGATGATCTGGTTGCGATCGGGCTGTGCCTTCAGCGCGGAGAGAATCGCGGTGTTGTCCGACTCGGTGCCGCCGGAAGTGAAGATGATTTCCGAGTCGTGCTCGGCACCCAGCAAGGCCTGGATCTGCGCGCGCGCCTTCTTGATTGCCACGCCCACCTGGTTGCCGAAACTGTGGATCGATGAGGCGTTGCCGAACTGCTCGGTGAAGAAGGGCAGCATTGCGGCCACCACGGCAGGGTCGCAGGGCGTGGTGGCGTTGTTGTCGAGATAGATCGGTTTCATGATTGGGCGCTCCGGTGGGGGTCGGACGGTCTTGTTGGCGCGCTCAGCGCGCCATTTCGAGCTGGCTGGCCGGAAGCAGGCGCACGTACTCGCCCAGATCCTCGAACAGCTTCTGCTGGATCGCACCGAGCGTTGCGGCTTCGAGTGCGCAGCCCATGCAGGCGCCTTTCAGATTCACGTAGATGTTCTTGCCGACGATGTCGACGACCTCGATGTCGCCGTTGTCCTTCTGCAGCATCGGGCGCACCGAGTCGATGATCTCTTCGATCTTGCGCATGCGTTGCAGGTTGGTCATGCGCGGCTTCTCGGCGGGTGCGCTGGCATTCGTCACCGGTGCAGGCGCAGCCGGGGCAGCTTCGATCGAAACGGCCTCGCAGCGCGCCGCAACAATCGAGATCAGCACATCTTCGATCTTCTCGTGGCACGAGGCGCAGGCGCCGCCGGCCTTGGTGAAGTGCGTCACCTGTTCCAGCGTGGTCAGCCCGTTTTCGCGCACGACACGTTCGATCAGCGCCGAGTCGATCGCATAGCACTTGCAGATCAACTCGCCTTCCTCATGGTCGTCTTTCCACGCCTCGCCACGGTAGTTCGCAATCGCTGCCTGCAGCGCTTCGCGGCCCATCACCGAGCAGTGCATCTTCTCCGGCGGCAGCCCGTCGAGGAAGGCGGCGATGTCCTGGTTGCTGACCTTCAGCGCTTCATCCAGCGTCTTGCCCTTGACGATTTCGGTGAGTGCGGAGCTCGACGCGATCGCCGAGCCGCAGCCGAAAGTCTGGAAGCGGGCATCGCGGATGATCTCGGTTTCCGGGTCCACATCGAGCATCAGGCGAAGCGCATCGCCGCATTGGATCGAACCCACATCGCCAACCGCATTTGCTTGCTCCAGCGGGCCAGCATTGCGTGGGTTGAAGAAGTGCTCTTTGACCTTTTCGGTGTAGTCCCACATGGCAGGCTCCTTGACGACTTTTGGGGCGCATCGGCGTGACCGGTGCTCGCAAGGTGCTAGTGCAAAGGCTGTGCCAATCGCGTGTTTTGGGCGCAATGCCTCGTGGCGATTAAGGTTCTCGGGCCGAGGAGGCTGCGATTGTCGGACTTGCGACAAGGCCCTGTGGGGAAGGCGCCGTTACGCTGGCGTTGCAGGCGGGCATACGCATAAAACAACACCGGCCGCAGTGGTGCGACCGGTGCGGGGGGTACGGCGGGCGTCAGGCGGCGAGCGGCATCGCGCTATGCGTGAAACACGCTTTAGGGCAGACGCGGCTGCAGGCGCCGCAGCCAGTGCAGTCCATCGGGTCGGCGAGCGACATCACTGACGAAATGCTCTCGCTGTCGTCATCGTCATCATCTTCGGGCAGATCGTCTTCGCTGCGATCGATCAGTTCCAGCACGTCACGCGTGCAGACCTTGTAGCAGCGGCCGCAGCCGATGCACTTCTTGGCGTCGAGCGCGACGGCAAACTCGGGTGTCCACGGCGTGCCGCCGCGTGTGATGCCGGTAATGTCAGACATGGTGGTGCTCCGGTGATGGTATTCGTTGGGGGGTGACTCACAAGGGAGATTCGGTGCGCGCCGCAGTTAACTTGGCCTCGGCCTCGGCCCAGGCCTGGCAGGCGTTGTAGGTGGATTGCGCGATGCCAGGAATTTCTTGGAACGCTGCGGGCAAGCGGTCCTCGACCAGGTCATGCAGTTGTCCGGCCCACTCGGACGCGATGCGCCGCAGGCGGCGGACATCCCTCTCCAGTGCGGCGAGGGTCAGGTAGTCCATGGAGGCGCTCACAGGCCAGCAACATCGGGGTGGCGGCCGACGAGTTCGAGCGCCACCGCAAGTTGCTTGTCCGCCTCGGTTTTCATCTTGGAGAAGGACTCAAAGCCAAAACGATGCACATCGCGCAAGCTGCGATCGAGCGCGACGAGCTTGCCAACGGTGATGATCACGCGACCGAAACCCTCGTGCGACAGATGCACCAGCGGCACCGCCATGTGCCCGCACTCTTTCTCGACCAGCACTGCGATCGCGTTGTAGAAGGCGCGCACGCGAGCCAGCGTGACTTCGTCAGGGTCGCCCAGCAAGGGGATCGCTGTGCGCGCCTCCTTGCTCAACACAAAGGGGGCCAGCAGCTGTTCGACGCGCTTGCCGTCGTGCACACCGTAGCTGTCCAGCGCGCGCACTTGGCGCAGCATTTCGCGCATGAAGTCGGTTTCGAATATCGGGTCGGGAACGGTTGTGGTCATGTTGCAGAACTCCGTTTTTCTTCCGGGGAGGGGAGGGAACTACAGCCATGGATGGCGGGTTCGTTCCAGTGCTGGCCGAGCCAAGTACCCATCAGCCGCGCGGGTAACAGGCCGGCGCACAGGCCGAGTACCGCACCGGCAAATGCGGCGAGGTTTGCGTGACCAAGCGCCTGGCCGATCACGGCACCGAACACGCATGCCGTGGCGGGCAGGAGGTAGGCCAACACGGCGCTGAGGATCAGACGGTGGTCTTCCAGCGCCAGCGACACGTCTGAGCCGGCTTCGACCCCCGGCACGATGGGCAGCGCGAAGACGCGCGCGGCCGCGTCGCCCTGGCAAGCCTTGCGGGCACCACACGTGCCGCATGCGGCAGCGGCGTGCACGGCTACGTCCATGTGGTGGGCATGGATCGCCACGACGCGCGCAGTGCGTTCCATCATTCCTGCCAGCCCTCCGCGGCCATGCGCTCAAATCGTGCGTCGTCAGACGCCCGATGGATGCGACGGTCGATCCACTGGACACCACCTGCGTCGATGGCGTCACGGATGGTGTTCAGCAGGGGGTCGATTGCCGTGGCCTGCTCCAGCCGTATCGGCTGGATGCCCGCCGCCAGCAGCTGGCGCACGGCGGATCCTCCCACCGCAAGGCAGTACACGGCCGCGCAGCCTTCAAGCGCGCGGATGCGTTCGCCCAGCTTGTTCTCGTTGCCATCCATGTTCTCGGGCGCGAATTCCAGCACCCCCGCCAGCCGGGCACGCTCAGCATCAACCGTGAAAATGACGAAGCCCTCGGCGGCGCCGAAGTGCTGGTCGACATGAACACGATCGCGGCTGGCAAAGGCCACCCGCAGCGTGCCCGGCTCAGGGTCAGTGGCGGACCACGCCAGCGCGACTTTGCGAAGGGAGAGGGTGGTCTTCGCGGTCGCGGGGTCCGCCTGACCAGAAAACGGATCGGTAGGCCGGAATGTCATGGTGTTGCTCCAGGACGAGGTTGGCGATGTCGAACAGGGCTTGCCGCGCTGCGCGGTAGCCCACCCAGGGGCGGGCAAAGCCGCCCAGCCGGTCGTATTGCGGGAAGCCCGCGCGCAGCAGCGGCACACCGAGTCGCTCGGCGCATTGCGCGACGTGTGCGCTGCCGATCAGCAGCTGCGCTTGCTGGCACCGCGCACCGTGTTCCAGATCCTGCAGGTCGCCGATCTGCACCGTGGCACAGGGCAGACGCGTCAGCGATTCGGCACGTGTCGGTGTCACCGCGGCCACCACTTCGCAGCCGTTGCCGGTCAGAAAGGCCGTCATGCCGGCGAGCAGATCGGGCTCCGCGGCGATGCCGATGCGCAGGAAGCCGGTCATGAAATGGCTGTCGACCATCGCATCCTGCAGTTGGGCGCGCAGGCGTTCGATCCTGGGGGGTACGGCGGCACCGGAAATCTCGGCGAGCGTTTGCGTGAAGCGGTCGCACGCGTCGAGCCCCATCAGGTGGTCGAATCGGTAGTCGGGCACTTCGGTGCGCAGATGCAATTCGTCGGCCGCGCGCTTGAGCGAATCGCCGATCACCAGTGTCGCGACGGAATCCCCCATCGCGGCGATCTCGTCGCGAGGCGTGCCGCCGAGCGTCAGGGGCGAGTGTTCGGCTTCGACCAAGTGGCCGTCGAGCGAATCGCCAAGGTCAGGCAGCACCAACGCGCGGAGGCAGAAGGCTTCACACCAGTCGCGAATCACCTCGATGTCGCCGGGTGTCAGCGCCGCGGACGCGAGCACGTTCACCTGCCGGCGCCGTCTGCCCGCATGGCGGGTGTGTGGCACCAGGGATTGAATGATGGCCTCGACGGCGAGCGCAAATCCGCTCTCCAGACTGCCGATGTAGTCCGGCGTGTTGACGGGCACCACCGCAACCTGGGCGTACTGCGGGTAGCTGGCGCGAAACTCGCGCACCAACCGGTGAACGTCACTGCCTTGCGTTTCGGCGATGCCGGTCGTGGGTAGGCCGATCACATCCGGGTGACTCTTCTCGCACAGCGTCTTGAGACCTTCGATCACGTTCTCGTCGGCGCTCATCACCGTCGCGATGTGATCCATTGCGGTGGTCTGCAGCGGAATGCTCTCGCGAAAGTGCCGTACCAGAAACACCTTGCCGAAGGCGGTACAGCCCTGCGAGCCATGCATCATCGGAATCGCCCGCTGCAAGCCGAGGAAAGCGAGGCTCGCACCGAGCGTGGAGCTTGTCTTCAGCGGATCGACCGAGAGCGGCTTGCTGCGTTTGATCACTTCGGCCATGTCAGGCTCCCACCGGCGTGCCGGCCAGCTTGCTGCGCGCCCACGGCGCCGGGCGACGCACCGCATCCCAGACCGGGCTTTCGATGCTTAGTGCCAGCTGGCGTGCGAGTTCCAGCATGCCGCGATAGCCGGCATAGCCGAACTCACGTTCCTGGTTGATATCGAGGAAGGGGATGCGCGCCTTCAGCGCGGTGTAGAGGTTGCGGCCGCCCGCGATCAGGATGTCAGCGCGCAGATCCTTGTAGGCGGCGAGCAGCGCCTTGGGGCTGCCGTCGTCGATCATCACCGCGTCCTCGCCCATCAAGTCGCGGATGCGTGCCTTGTCCTCGGCGGTGGATTTCTTCGTGCCAGTGGCCACCACCTGCATCCCAAGGTCTTGCAAAGCAGAGACGATGGACCATGACTTCACGCCACCGGTGTAGAGCAGTACCCGTTTGCCTTTCAGGCGCAAGCGCCACGGGTCGAGTGCTGCGTTGATCCACGCCTCCTCGCGTGCGATCAGCGCCTCGGTACGCGCGTTCAGATCCGCGTCACGCAGCAGGCCGGCAAAGGCACGCAGCGCCTCCGAGGTGTCGGCGACACCGTAGAAGCTGCCCTCGAAGTACGGCACGCCCCAGCGCTTCTCGAGCTTGCGCGCCACGTTCAGCAGCGCTTTCGCGCACACCACCATGCTGGCCTCTGCACGATGAAGCGTTTGCACCTCACGGTAGCGGGCGTCGCCCGACAAAGTGCCGATGATGCGCAGCCCGAGTTCGTCGAACAGCGGCGCGACGCTCCAGAACTCGCCGGCGATGTTGTATTCGCCAATCAGGCTCACGTCGTGTACCCGCTGGCCCGGTACCCAGGCGACCGATACCGGCTCAGGTTCGCGGGTGCCGATCACATGTTCGAGCATGGTTTCGCCGGCGATACGGTTACCCAGGTTCTTGCTGCCGTAGAAGCCGGCGGCATCCACTGGCACCACCGGCACACCCCAGCGCGCCTGTGCGGCCTTGCATACGGCTGCGAGGTCGTCGCCGGTCAGCGCGGTGACGCAGGTGGCATACACGAACACCGCGGCGGGTGATTGCTCGTCGATGGCCTGCTTGATCGCGTGGAAGAGCTTCTTCTCGCCGCGCCCCATGATCACGTCCTGTTCGCTCAGGTCGGTCGTCATGCCGGTGCGATACAGCACCGGGCCGCTGGAGCGCGTGCCGCGGTTGTCCCATGAGTTGCCCGCACAGCCGATCGGCCCGTGCACGATGTGGGCAACGTCGGCGATCGGCAGCAGCGCGATCTGTGCGCCGTCGAAGCTGCAGCCGCCCGCCGTGGCGCCCGGCTTGGGGCGCGCGCAGCCGCTCTTCTCGCCCGCGTTGTGGGCGCAGGCCGGCTCATTCTGCAGGGCGGTGATCTCGGAAGCTTTCACGACGGCTACCTGGCAAAGGGTGTCGTGCTTTCCGTCGCAAGCGCTGTGCCTGAGCGCGATACCCAAGCCAATGCAGGCTTTCGCGCATGCCGCCGCAGTGATGAAGGCGACAAATTGTCGTAATCGATACACGCGGAGGGCGGGGTGCCGGCCGTGCGATACCACGCGCGAGCATGGCGCGACTCTTGCGACGCGCTGGGCACAGGAGGCCGCCATGAACGCACCCGACCCCGTTGTGCTGCGAGGGACCGAATTGCCAACGAGTCTCGATCTGCTTGTGCTGCGTCGCGCGATTGCCGCCAGCATGGAGCGTGGCGATCAGCCACTGATCCGGGGCATTTCAGAGGCCGCTTACGCGCGCCTGCGAAGCGTGTGTACCCCCGACGCGCCGGCCTGCAACGGCCTCGCCGCGAAGCCGGCGTTCGATGAGTTTGACGAGCTGTTCGAGCTGCTGTGCGAACACGCGGAGCCGCGTTGCGAATTCACCACCTGGCTTGCCGCCGCAATCGCGACGGCTGCACAGCGCGATCAACATCTGTGGCAGGACATGGGGCTGCCATCGCGTCGCGAGCTCTCCGCAATCCTGCAAACCCGCTTTCCGGCGCTTGCCGCACGCAACGACCGCGACATGAAGTGGAAGAAGTTCTTCTACCGCCAGCTCTGCGAACGCGCCGGTGTGCC
>NZ_JAYRDJ010000057.1:0-12415 GCF_041909475.1 Niveibacterium sp.
GGTGGACCGTGAGGCCGGGCAAGTAGCTGCGGTAGGTTTGCTCACCACCGTCACGTGACACCGCCACCTTGCGGACGCTGAACCCATAGACCTTGACGGGCTCGGCGAGCGTGACCGGCGTGACGCCTTGATCGGGATTCCATCCCGACTGCTTGAGCAGCGACTCAGCCAGTTCAAATCGTGGACCGATGGCAGTGCAGCTCAGCGCCTGTTCGAGCTGCGCCTTGGTCTTGGCGTCCACGGGCTGCGACGCTCCGTTGCTGGAGGCAGGAGGCACGGTTGGCTTGATGACCGCGTTGGCGTCATACCCTACCAACCAGAGATTGGTCGGTGCGCCCGGCTGCCATCCGGTGTCGAGCACCAGCTGCTGGACAAACCCCTGGAAGGCGAGCTGCTGCCGCTCGCTGATCGGCTGCCGGTCGGGGATGGACAGCATGGGCGGCTTGGGACCGGTCGTGCGCACGTTGCCGCTGTGCTCGACCGCCATCTGCTGCATGAAGAGGTGCAGGTTGGCCGCATTGTTGACCGCAAAGCCCACGGATTGCCCCCAGCACACCGAGAAAACGGGCACCGCTTCGGACTTGCTCTTGCTCCACCAGATCGTGGCCGTGCCGATCCAGCAGTCGTTGCGAGACCAGTCCGTGACCGTGACAGCCACGCGGGGGAAGTAGGTCTTGGGCGTTCCGTCGTAGGGGTGCTTGCTGAAGACGCCTGCCAGCGCTGTTGCACGGATGCCGGGAGCGCCGGGCGACGCGCTTTGATCTGGATTTGCGGGATTGGCAACAACTGCTGGGCGAGCCTCGGTAGCGGGAGGCAGTGCTGCGTTGCTTTGGCTGGCTTTGGATACGCCACCCAGGGAGAGGTGAACCTTGGTCGAGCCGTCAGCCTGCGGCTGTGTCGTGACACAGCCGGTCACGGTCATCACAACGGCCAGCCCGGCCAGCATCCGAAAGCAGACTCCGCTCATCCTGCTGCTCCCTTTGATCCCAAGTTGAGCTGATTATGAAGACTATATTCGACATTGTCGAATATAGTCCGTGGATTAAAGGTCTCATGACGCCCATGCTCGGCGTTGATGGGACGAGACTACGAGCAAGTGCGTCAGGACTTGGCGCGCAACATGAAAGACTTCCGGGGCAAGCGTGGCTTGTCGCAGGAGGCGCTCGCCCTGAGCGCGGATGTGGATCGCACCTACGTAAGTCAGATCGAGCGCGCTGTAGGCAACCCGTCCCTGCTGGTCCTGTGCAAGCTGGGCGCGATCCTGGAGACCGACGTGCTTGATCTCTTGGCGGAGCAGACCAAGTGAACACGGGTGAGGCCACCCGAACGGGGATGTCCGCAAAAAATGTATACGGAAGTGACTACGGAATGAGCCAAACCGCGCCGAGACCCAGTAAAAATGGCACTTCCAAGGCCATCTTTCACTTTAACGTCTAAGCGGCCGCTTTGCGCGAAGAGCGCGAAGCGAAAGAAAAGCCCCGCAAGGCCGATCGCCTGCGGGGCTTTTCTTTTGGGCTGGACGGCGCGTTGGTGATTGCCGAGCCGTGCGTCGGGTGTATGACGCTGACGATTCAGTCTTCCTCGTCGTCGAGTGCGGCTTCGAGTTCGTCGAATCGATCTTCCAGCCATTCCTCCGCAGCAGCGGAGGCGAGCCAGCTACTCAGCGCGTTCTGATCTGCCTGCGACCAGCTGCAGCGCTCCGTCCCCATGTCTGCGGCGACCAGGCCGGTGGCGTTGGGCACGCCGGGCTCTTTTGCGCCGACGGTCGGGATGAACTCGATCAGATCGATCAGCGGCAGCAAATCCCGCGGGTCGTGTACTTGCGTGCGGAGCTGGTCGAGGATCTCCGGGTCGCCCGCGAGCAACCTTTCGAACACGCTGTCTGCAGACAGGCCGATGCGTCGGCCACTGGGCAATTGCGGCACTGAAGGCCTCCTGATGCAAAAGCCAAAGGGTATCCCGATTCGGTGGCGTGATGAGCTTCGAGCGCGTGTTCGCAGAAGGCGACGTTTCACCGCGACGTGTGCGGCCACCCGAATCGGTGCTTGGCGGCGCTTGAGCGCGTCAGTTCAGTTGAGTTCTTGCGGGTTGGCGAACACGGCGGCGCGGCCGCC
Organism: Niveibacterium sp.; assembly: GCF_041909475.1. NCBI lineage: Bacteria > Pseudomonadati > Pseudomonadota > Betaproteobacteria > Rhodocyclales > Rhodocyclaceae > Niveibacterium > Niveibacterium sp. The sequence goes on from NZ_JAYRDJ010000057.1 coordinate 2,115, forward strand.
GAGCGTCTTGGCGCGGTACATCGCCGCGTCGGCACGCTGCATCAGCGATTCGCCCGCGCCGGCGTGGGTCGGGAACAGCGCGATGCCGATCGACACGCCGAGCAGATAGTCTCGTTGATCGGAGGTCACCGGCTCGCGCACCGCGTCGAGCACCTTGGTGGCGACGGCCTCGGCGGCCTCGGGGCCGTCGATCTCGGGCAGCAGGATGACGAATTCGTCTCCGCCAACCCGCGCCACGGTGTCCGAATCTCGCACTGCGAGTCGCAGGCGATGCGCGATGGTTGCGAGCACGGCGTCGCCAACGGCGTGACCATCCGAATCGTTGATGATCTTGAAGTCATCGAGATCAAGCAGCATCAGGCCGACCAGCGCATCGCGGCGCTTGGCCTGCGCAATGGCCTGTTCCAGTCGGTCGGCAAGCAGGCGCCGGTTGGGCAGCCCGGTCAGTGGGTCGTGATAAGCGAGATGGCGATAGCGCTCGGCATTGCGCATGCGATCGCTGATGTCGCTGGCAATGCCGTGGTAGCCGGCGAAGTGGCCGTCTTCGTCGAAGACCGGGTTGCCGCTGGTGGAAAACCACAGCCGGGTGCCGTCGGAGCGCGTGACGTAGAACACCAGGTCGCGGAAGGGTTCATGGGCCGCAAGCTGCTCCTTGTGCTTCGTCCATTGTTCCGGGCTGATGCCTTCGATTTTTCCGACTTCCCAGCGCCGCTTGCCGATGCAGTCCTGCAGCGCCGCGCCGATGCGTTCCATGCCGGCGCCGGAGAGATGCGTGAAGCGCAGTTCGGCATCCTGCTCCCAGTACAGGTCGGAGGACATCGAGATGAGACGCCGGAATCGCTCTTCGCTGATGCGCAGCGCGGTTTCGGTCTCCAGCCGTTCGGTGATGTCGGAGCCCATCCAGACGACACCGGCTGCGGGGTGCGCGGCACTCACGGGCATGCCGGTCATTTCGGCGCGGAACGCGCTGCCATCGCGCCGCCGCATCGGCGCCACATAGGTGTAAGGGCGCCCTTCGTGGAAGGCGCGCAGCGCCGCTTCGCCGTGATGCGACCAGTCGTCCGCGTTCAGGTGCCAGATCCACATCGGGCTGCCGACCACGTCCTTGGCCGGGCAGCGCATCTGTTCCAGGAAACGCTGGTTGCATTTGACGATGTGCGGCCCGCGCACGAGCACGATCGCCTCGGCTGCGGTATCGAAGATCACCTGCTGTTCGCGCGCCAGCGCTTCACTCTCAAGGCGGCGTTGCAACGTGCCGACGAGGATGCGGTTGAAGGCGCCGTGCAGGCCGAAGAGCAGCAGCAGATAGCCGAGCAGGCCCCAGCCGGCGAGCGGCAAGGTCGGGGGCGGCTGGATCATCAACAGGGCGACCGGTGGGGCGAGGCTCGGCAGCACGATCGTGAAGAAACTCATGCGACTGACGGCCTGCGTGCCGGCGCTCGCGAGCGCGACCGTCATGATGATCAGGATCACGGTACCGAGGCTCGCGAGTTCTTCAGGGCGAGCGACGAAGAAGATCGTGATGCCCCAGCCGAGCCCCGTCAGCGCGTTGCGTGCGTGGTAGAGCTGTTCCAGGCGTTCGGCCCGCGCCGGGCTGAGATCGGCGGCGCACATCGCGCGATGAAAGCCGAGTTGCGACAACACCAGGACGCTCATGATCGCGGCCCACGCGACGGTCGCCGTCGCGCTGGCGGTGGTCCACAGTGTCGCGGCCATCACCAGCACCGCGAGCGCACCGGCCAGGGCCGCGACGCGGCAGCTCTCGCCGAGCAGCGCGACGCGCTCGATCAGCAGGCGCTGTTCGAGAGGGGTGTCGGGCGAGGAGGTGTCGGTGCTCATGCTTGGGGGTGATACAGTCCGGCCCCGAAGTATGCCGTCTGCCGCATCGCACGAAAATGTCCGCCTTGTACCCGATTGCGCCTGCCATCACGCCCGTCGGCCGATTCGCACCCTCGCCGACCGGTCCGCTCCACTTCGGCTCGCTCGTGGCAGCCCTCGGTAGCTGGCTGGACGCGCGCTCACGCCGCGGGCGCTGGCTGCTGCGGATCGAGGATGTCGATACGCCGCGCATCGTGCCCGGTGCTGATCGCACCATCATTGCCGACCTCGCACGCTTCGGCCTCGAATGGGATGGCGAGATCATCTGGCAGAGCCAGCGTGGTGACCGCTACCGGGCGGTGCTGGATCGGCTGCGCGAGTCCGGGCTGGCCTATCCCTGTGCCTGTTCGCGCAAGGAAATCGCTGACTCGACGACGCTCCGTGCCCGCGACGGCGCGTTGCGTTATCCGGGCACCTGTCGCACCGGCCTGCCGCCGGGCCGCGACGCGCGCGCATGGCGGGTGCGCACGACGCCGGGCCAGGTCTGTTTCGACGATGCGCTACAAGGGCGGGTGTGCGAGGACATCGAGCGCGAGGTCGGTGATTTCGTACTGCTGCGCGCTGATGGCGTGTGGGCCTACCAGCTGGCGGTGGTGGTGGATGACGCAGAGCAGGGCGTGAACGAGATCGTGCGGGGTGCCGACCTGCTCGATTCAACGCCGCGGCAGCTCTTCCTGCAGCGTTTGCTCGGCTATCTGCAGCCAGACTATCTGCATCTGCCGGTGGCGGGCAATCAGGCGGGCGAGAAGCTCTCCAAGCAGACGCTGGCGCTGGCCGTCGCAGAACAGCCGGCGCCGCTGGCGCTCAGCGACGCGTTTGCCTTCCTCGGCCACGATCTGCCGGCGGATCTGCGTGGCGCGCCGGTGCGAGCGCAGCTCGACTGGGGGCTCGCGCACTGGGCACGTCCGCGCCTGCCGCGTAACGCAATGGCGCCCGCGCCAGCGTGGAGCGCGGTGCAGCGCGCCTGACGAAATACAGGGGAGGCTAGCGTGCCGGCAGCTCGCGCTTGGGCAGCTTGCTCAGCGCGAGGATCGCGCGCTCCGGCGCGATGCCGGCGACGGTGGCTTCGGGGCCGCACAGCAGTTCATGCGCGACCTGCCACGGATACCAGTGCTTCGTCTTCAGTGGCGAGTTCTCGAACAGCGCGACCATCGGCAGCCCGGATGCGGCGGCCAGATGCAGCGCACCGCCGTCGGCGCCGACGAAGGCATGGCAGCGCGAGAAGGCGGCGACGAGCTCGCGCAGGCCGTATGTCGGGCAGGCCACGAAGGGGATCTGTTCGAGTGCGGCTGCGATCTCGGCCGCAAAGGCATCGTCACCCGGATGGCGCGGGTCGTTCTCGGCGCCCGGTGACCAGAACAGCACGATGCCCCAGCCGGCATAGGCCGCGGCGTGCGCGAGCATGATCCAGCGCTCGGCCGGCCAGCGGCGGGTCGCTTCGCGCGCCGAGAGGTGGAGCGCCAGACGCGGACGTTTGCCCAGCACTGCAAAGCGCGCCTCGGCCTGTGCGGCAAGCGCGGCATCGGCGAACACCTGCAAAGGCCCCGCTGCGCTCTTCACGCCCAGCGGCACCAGCAACTGCGCCACTGCCTCCACCTCGTGGATCAGCGGATCAGGCTGAGGTAAGGCGGTGTCGGGCTGGCGGGCGCGGCTGTCGGGGCTCGCGAAGCCGATCGTGCGCGCGACGCCGCATTGCCGCGCCAGACGCAGGCCGTGCTTGTCCCACGACGACTTGCCGAGGATCGCGACGTCGAAACGCTCGCGGCGGATGGTGTGCAGCAGTTTGGCGCGCGCCCACACGGCGCCGAGCGCGCTCTGGCCTGCATCACGGTGCTTGAGCTTGGTGTAGGCGTAGACCGCGTCGAGGTCCGGATTGCCGGCCAGCACGTCGGCGTTGTAGGAATTCACCAGCGCGGCCAGGCGCGCATCGGGGAAGGCCCGCCGCAGGGCTGCGATCGCCGGCGTCGTGCAGACCAGGTCGCCGATGTTGTCGCGGCGTACAACGAGGATGCTGCGCGGTGTCATTTCAGCACACCACGCGTGCGCGCCCGTGCGTCGATTGCCGGGCGCAGCCGCGCCAGCGCGACCAAGGCATCCGCTGCGGTCACATCCGCCACTTCGAGACTCGCCGGTTGCAGGATTTCATGCGCTACGCCCCAGGGGTGCCAGCGCGTCGCATCCGATTTGCCGAACAGCGCCGCGATCGGCAGGCCCAGCGAGGCGCCCAGGTGCATCGCACCGCCATCGCTGCACAGCATGCCGTCGCACACCGAAAGACCCGCCATCAACTCATCGAGGCTGCCGCTCGGCCAGGGCAGCAAGGGGAAATCGGCGCCGAGGGCGGCAATGATCTCTTGCGCCTTGCCGTCGTCTCCCGGGTGCATCGGGTTGTTCTCGTCGCCGGGCGACCAGAAGAGCATGAATTGCAGCTCGCCGCGCTCGCCCAGCGCCTTCAGCGTGTCGATGAAGTGCTGCGCGGGCCAGCGTTGGCTCGGTAGTCGCGCGCTGATGTGCACCGCCAGCGTGGGGCGCGCGCGCGACCAGCGCTGCTGGCGCAGGCTGCGCGCCGCAGCGGCAACCGCCTCGGCATCGGCGTTGACGACCAGCGGCCCGGCGGCGCCGGTGATGTCCAGCGGGGCGAGCAGGCGGAACAACTCCTCGACCTCGTGCTCCGCGCGGCGGTCGATCGCGACCCCCATGTCGATATGCCGTGCCCAGGGCTTGCCTGCCTCGGTGAAGCCCAGCACATGCTTGGGCTGGATCAGGCGGGCGAGCCGCACCGGGCGTGGCATGCAGCCACAGTTGGCGAGCACCACGCAGTCATAGTGGCGCCGCCGCAGGCGGTACATCAGCCGCGCGCGCTTCCACAGCACGCCCAGCGCCGATTCGCTGCCGCGTACGCGGTGGTGCGTCTTGGTGTAGGCAAACACCTCATCCAGATCGGGATTGCGCGACACCACGGGCAGGTTGTAGCTGGTGACCAGCGCATCGATGCGGGCATCCGGATAGCGGACGCGCAAGGCGTGAATCAGCGGCGTGGTGCAGACGAGGTCGCCGATATTGTCGCGGCGGATGACGAGGATGCTCTTCATGCCTGTGAGGCCTTGTTGGAGTGGGCGAGCGCCAGCAGCACGCCGGCGAGGAGCATGAACTGCTCCAGCATGTGGTCGCGCACGATGCCGTCGATGAAGGCGCGGCTTGCGTAGGACAGTACGAACAGCAGCAAGGCAAGGCCGGCGGCATCGCGATCCTCGCGCCAGCGGCGCAAACCGGCTGCCGCCAGCGCGACAAAGAAGGCAAGCAGCAGCAGACCGCCCGGGATGCCGACACCGATCGTGAAATCGAATACGCCTGCGTGGCCATGGCCGGTCGTGACCCACTTGCCGTAGTCCGCGCGCAAGGCATTGCCGAACGCGTTTCGGTCGTATCCGACGCCGAGCGGGTGCCGCGCGATTTCGGTCAGCAGCCCTTTCATCCACGCGGTGCGCATGTAGGCCGAATCGTCGACCGGCAGACCCTGCGCGTTCAGCGGCAGCGGGGTTTGCTCCTGAGCGAGCCAAGCCTTCTGGTGTTCGATATCGAGGCCGATTGCGACCGAGCTTGCGAAACGCGCCCAGCGTTCGTCGTTCTTCACATTGATTGCGATACCACTCGCCAGCAACACCGTTGCAAGACTGACCAGTGCGATTGCGCGCGAGCGGGTCTGACGCGGGCGAGTGGAGACAAAGCTTGCCGCCGCCACGGTGCCGAGCAACATCAAGACCGGCAGTGCATTGCGAGTCATCGTTGCGACCGTCAGCACCGTTGCGGCCAACAGGCCGAGCACTCGCAGCCAGACGGGGCCATTCAGGAACCCGCGACCCCGCGCGGAATGCGCGACGAGGTCGGCCAGTTGCAGTCCGATCAGGGCTGTACCGAGGTAGCTCGCCAGATCGCGCGAGCCGATTCGTGTCGTCTGGAGCAGTATCTGCCCTGCTGGCGCCTGTAGATCCCAAGGCTTGTACACGACCTGAAACGCGAGGTAGATCAGGTAGGTCAGCACCGCCGCGCCGCCCCAGGCTGACATACGTCCGGCCGGTGTGCGCCAGCGCGGGCTCAGACCGATTGCCGTGCCCAGCACGAAGATCGGCACCGCCTTGAACCACTGCTCGGCCTCATGCCAAGCGCGCCCCGGATTCCATGCGAATACCGCGCAATGCAGCGCGATCCAAGCTGTGAGCGCGAGCGGAGGAATTGCCACGCTGCGTTGCCGCAGGGTGGCTGCGATCTGCGACAAATCCGGTTTGACCGCAAGCACCAGTATCAGCAGCAGCGCGAGCAGCCCGTTGCGCGCTGCAATGACGTCGGGCACCGACCATAGAAACAACAGCATCGCGAAAGCGGCGAGGCCTGTGGTTTCAAGGCTGCGCTGCAGTGTCGAAGGCTTTGTAACCGGGGCCGTCATGTGTGAGCGCGATGTCCGTCAGCGAGCAGGGTTTCAATGTTTGTGCGAGCGGTATCGAACGATACCGCGCGGATGCACTTCGGATTGCCGCATTGCGCCGGCGTGCGCCAGCACTGGCGCGCCCACGTCAGAGGTTTCTCAAACACGGCTTGCTGGTCGCGACAGGGGATATCGGATTCCCACAGCCCGACATAAGGCATGTTGCGCCAGAACTCGCCGGCACCAAACAACACCGGCGAACCGGGGCCGAACAGCGCGACGGTCGGCGTGCCGGCAAGACGGGCGAGGTGGGCGATACCCGTGTCCGGACACAGCAGCACGCGCGCGTCGGAAAGCAATGCCCAGTATTGCGCGAGGTTCAGCGTGCCGGCGTAGCGCAGGCACTGCTGCGCCGGGTCGACCTCGTTTATCAGCTTGTCTTCGCCGCGCCCGCAGGCCAGCACGACGCACAGGCCGCGTGCCTGCAGCCATTCAATCGCCTCGCGCCAGCGCTCGACCGGCCACAGCTTGTGCGGGCTGCTGGCGCCGAGGTGGATGACGGCATACGGGGCTGCCGGACGGTCGAACGCTTGTGCGGAGGGGGCGGGCCAATCACCAACGCGGTAGGGCGGCGGTGGATCGCCATCGACCAAGGTGGCAGCGAAGTCGCCGAAGGCGGTCGGGGTGGGCGGTAGCGGGCGGAATTCGGTCACCGGCAGGTTCTTGCGCCAGCGCGCGTCCCCGGCAAATGCAACGATGCGCCGCGCGCCGGCCGCTGCCGCGAGCCACGAGAAGCGGTTGTCGGCTGGCACCACGGCGAGGTCGAACGGGCCGCTGGCACGCAGCCGCGACAGCGCAGTCGCGTCGCGCAGGTCGAAGCCGAGTGCTTCGACACCCCATGGCCGCGTCGCGAACAGCGGCAGGAAGGCCGGCGGGCAGGTCAGCACGATCTGCGCGGCCGGGTAGCGCGCACGCAGTTTCGCGATCAGCGGCGCGAGCATCAGTGTGTCGCCCAGCAGCAGCAACTGCGCGATCAGGATGCGTTGCGGTGTGTGGTGGCTCGCAGGGGCGATGCGGTTGTGCAGCACCGTTGGCAGCGCGCTCAGCACCGTCAGGGCGCGCACCATGCCGCGACTAGCCATGGGTGGCGCTCCGCAGGCGGTCGAGCTGGCGCAGGCTCTCGTCGAGCATCAGCAACTGCAGCAGGCCTTCGGACAGGCTGCCGTCCTTGCGCCAGGCGGCGACGTATTGCTCGAGGGCCGCGGCGTCGAGCTGGCCATCGCTGGCGTGGGCGAGGCGAGCGCCGAAGCCCGGCAGGCGCGCGGCGAGGCCGTCGCGCACCAGCGCGCGGATCGGCGGGTTGAAGCCGCGCTTCTTCATCGTCAGCAGGCTCAGCGACTGGCAGGGCGGGCAGCGGCCGGCGAGCCAGGCCTTGGCCGGTTGCGTGAAGCGCTGTGCGCCCGGCAGGCCCGCGAGCGATTCGACGAAGACGTGGTCGATCAGCGGTGCGCGGCCTTCGAGCCCGTGCGCCATGGTGGTCAGATCCGCCTTGCGCAGGATGTACTCGGGCAGGTAGTTCAGGCGGTCGAGTTCCAGCAACGTGCCGAGCGGATCGGTGTCGGCCACTTCAGCGGCACGCCAGCGGTGCGCGGGAACGCGGCCGAGCATCGGTTGCAGGCCTTCGCGTTCGGTGGCCGAGAAACCGGAGAAGCGCAGTGACCAGGCGTCCGGCCATGTCAGTGCCGCTTCCAGCCGCAGGCGTTCGGCCTTGCCGGGCGTCACGTTGCCGGCCGGGCGCAGTGCCGTGGCCGCCGGCAGATGGCGCCGCCAGGCGGAGCGCAGATGTTGCCGGTAGCGCTTGTAGCCGGCAAACATCTCGTCGCCGCCATCACCACACAGCACCACTTTGACGGACTTCGATACCTCACGCGCAAGCGCCCAGGTCGGGAAGGCCGAGGGGTCCGCAAAGGGCTCGTCGAGGTCGGCGACGACCTGTTCGAAATCGCACGAGACATCGCTCGCCATGGCGATGCGGGTGTTGGGCAGACCCAGCGACGCGGCGATCTGCGCGGCGAGCGCGCTTTCGTCCATCGCCGCGTCGTCAAAGCCAGCGGTGAAGCTCTCGATGTTGGTGTAGCCCTGCATTGCGAGCCGGCTCGCGACGACAGAGGAGTCAATGCCGCCGGACAGGAATACGCCGACCGGCCGATCGGCCACGGTGCGCAGGCGCACCGCCTCGTCCAGCACTTCCGCCGGATCGCGGCCGTTCGGTGCGGGCTGCCAGTAGCGGTGCTTGCTCAGCCGGCCGCTTGCGAGATCGAACTCCAGCCGGTGGGCGTTCTCCAGCCGCCGGATTGCGCGGAACACCGTGCGCGGCGCGGGGATGGTGCGATGCGCGAGGTAAGCGTCGATGCCCTCGGGGTCGAAGTCGCGTTCGGCCGCGGGCACCGCCGGCAGCACGCTGCGCACCAGCGAACCGAAGGCGAGCGTGCGGCTCGCTTCGTCATGGTGATAGACCATCGGCTTGAGGCCCATGCGGTCACGCACCAGATGCAGCTTGCCGGCGCGCAGGTCGAGCAGTACGAAGGCGAACATGCCGCGCAGCTTGGGCAGCAGCGTTTCGATGCCCCAGGCCTCATAGCCACGCAGGATGAATTCGGTGTCGGAGGTGGTGCGGAAGGCCGGTCCTTGCGCCTCCAGCGCGCGGCGCTCGTCCTCCCAACCGTACACTTCGCCGTTGTAGCAGATCCACAGGCTGCCGTCGGCATTGCCCATCGGCTGGTCGGCCTCGGGGCGCGGATCGCGGATCGACAGCCGCGCATGCATCAGCGCGCGCTGCGCACCGGCGGGCTCGCTGCCGCGCAGGCCGTCGCGCCAGCACACGGCGTGGTTCGCATCCGGGCCGCGTCGCGCGATCGCGGCAAACATGGCTTTCGCCGCGCTGCCAGTGAGCGGCCGCGTACCGAAGTAGCCGGCGATGCCGCACATGCTCAGGCGGCTCCGCTGGCGTCGTCGTCCTGCCGGAACTGCATGCGCCACAGGTTGGCGTACAGCCCGTTGCGCGCAAGCAGCTCGGCGTGGGTGCCGGTTTCGGCGATTTGCCCGCGATCCATCACCACGATGCGGTCAGCGCGCTCGATCGTCGACAAGCGGTGTGCGATCACTAGCGTCGTGCGGCCGCTCATCAGCGCATCCAGGGCCGTCTGCACGGCGCGTTCGCTTTCGGTGTCCAGCGCCGAGGTGGCTTCGTCGAGAATCAGCAGCGGGGCGTTCTTCAGCAGCGCACGTGCAATCGCAAGGCGCTGGCGCTGGCCGCCTGAGAGTTTGGTGCCACGCTCGCCGATCTCGGTATCGAAACCGTTCGGCATCTGCATGATGAAGTCGTAGGCGTTGGCGGCCTTCGCGGCAGCTTCGATCTCCGCACGCGTGGCGCCGCTCATCGAACCGTAGGCGATGTTGTTGGCCACTGAGTCGTTGAACAGCACGACCTCCTGACTCACCAGCGCGATGTTGGTGCGCAGGCTTTCCAGCCGCACATCCTCGACCGGGACGTTGTCGAGCAGGATGCGGCCGCCGCTGACCGGGTAGAAGCGCGGCAGCAGATTCGCGATGGTGGTCTTGCCGCTGCCGCTCTGGCCAACCAGCGCGACCATCTCGCCAGGGTGGATCTCGAGGTCGATGCCGTCCAGCGCGTCGCGCGCGGCGCCGGGGTAGCGGAAGCGCACCTGCTCGAAGCGCACCTCACCGCGGGCCTGGCCCAGTTCGCGGGTGCCGGTATCCGATTCGGTGTCGGCGTCGATCAGTTCGAACACGCTCTCGGCTGAAGCCAGCCCACGCTGCAACGGGGCGTTTACATCGGTCAGGCGCTTCATCGCCGGCACCAGTTGCGCGATCGCGACGATGAAAGCGTTGAACTCGCCCACCGTGAGTCCGCCCTTCTGGCCCTGCCACAGCGCAGCGGCAATGATGCTGCCGATACCGATGGCGGCCAGCGTTTGTA
>NZ_JAYRDJ010000058.1:0-11670 GCF_041909475.1 Niveibacterium sp.
TCTACACCAGCCGCGGCACCGGCTCCGGGGGCCCGCCGACGCGCGGCGGCGCGCCATCCGAAATCACCCGGCTGCGCCTGGTGCGGGCCTGACCGAACACTCCGCAACAATTCCCGCTTTCGCGGCTGCCATGCCTATTGCATGATCGCGCGTCATCGTTCGCGTGAGGCATCGGCATGAAAATCAGAACTGGCGTGGCCTTGCTGCTGGCGATTGCGCTGAGCGCCTGCGGCGGCGGGGGTGACGCGAGCCCGACGCCCGAGCCGCCGCCCGGCCCGAAACCGCCGCCCGAGACCGGCCTCTACGTCAGCCCGCAATACGACAGCACGCAGATCGCGCTGCACCTCGACATCCCCTACTCCAAGCGCCCGAACGAGGGCGGTGTTCAATACAGCTCGAGCCTCACCAAGAGCGTCGAGATCGGCACCGCGGAGCTGACGCTGGAACTGGATGTCGCGGTGCCGCCCAACGCAACCGCCAGCACACCGCAGCCGGCGATCGTGTGGATCCACGGCGGCGGCTTTGTGGGTGGCAGCAAGGAAGAACGACGCGACGACGCAATGAGTTATGCGCGCGCCGGCTATGTCGCCGCGACGATCAACTACCGCCTGACGCCCGATAACCAGGCGAACCCCGCGATCCGTGTGCGCGCGATCCAGCAGGCGACCGATGATGCGATGAACGCGATCCGCTTCCTGCGGGCCAACGCCGCGACCTATCACATCGACCCGAACCGCATCGCCACAATCGGCACCTCGGCCGGCGGTGGCATCTCGCTGATCAACGCGATCGAAGCGGATACGCTGCTCGGTACCGTATCGGACTACCCCGGTGTCAGCGCCCATGTGCAGGCGGCCATCGCGACCGGCGCCACGCTGGGTGAATCGGGCATCGACACCAACAGCCTGTTCCATTTCGACGCCAGCGACAGTCCGGTACTGCTGTTTCACGCCAAGGAAACCGACAGCGTGACCGGCGCCACCTGGAGCGGCAACGTGCTGCCAACACAAAAGGCGATTGTGGATGCCGGCGGCCGCTGCACGGTGGTCGCGCAGGGCGACATGACCCACACCGTGGACCTCTCGCTCGGCGGCCGCTGGTGGCCGCAGCTCAAGCCCTTCCTGTGGGAACAGTTGCGGCTCGGCGCAATGTAGGGTCGGTGCGTAAAATCGCGGGTTAATCTCCGCGAAAGAGCGCCCGATGGCCGACCTGAGCTTCTACTGGCACGACTACGAAACCTTCGGCGTGATGCCGCGTCGCGACCGCCCGGCGCAGTTCGCCGGCGTGCGCACCGATGCCGAACTCAATGAAGTCGGCGAGCCGCAGATGATCTACTGCCAGCCGGCGCCGGACTACCTGCCCGATCCGGAAAGCTGCCTGCTCACCGGCATCCTGCCGCAGACCTGCCTGGAGCGCGGCCTGCCGGAACATGCGTTTGCCGCGGCGATCGAGCGCGAACTGGCGACGCCAGGCACCGTCGGCGTCGGCTACAACACCCTGCGCTTCGACGACGAGGTCACCCGCCATCTGTTCTGGCGCAACCTGATCGACCCCTATGCACGTGAGTGGCAGAACGACTGCGGCCGCTGGGATCTGCTCGATGTAGTGCGCTGCATGTACGCCCTGCGCCCCGAAGGCATCGTGTGGCCGAAACATGAGGACGGCCGCCCGTCGTTCAAGCTCGAACACCTCACCGCCGCGAACGGCCTCGCGCACGAGGCGGCGCACGATGCGCTGTCCGACGTGCGCGCGACCATCGCGCTGGCACGCCTGATCCGCGGTCTGCAACCGCGGCTGTGGGATTTCTGTCTGAAGCTGCGCAAGAAGGACGCGGTGCTGGCCGAAATCGAACTCGCCAATCCGAAACCCGTCCTGCACGTGTCCGGCATGTTCGGGCCGGAGCGCGGCTGCATCGCGCTGGTGTGGCCACTCGGCCCGCATCCGACGAACAAGAACGAGATCATCGTGTGGGATCTGGCGCAGGACCCCGCCGAACTTGCGAGCCTGGATGCCACCACCGTGCGCGAGCGCATGTTCACCCGCGCCGATGCGCTGCCCGAGGGCGTAACGCGGCTGCCGATCAAGACCATCCACATCAACAAGTCGCCGGTCGTGATCGGCAACCTGCAAACACTTAGCCCCGCGATGGCCGAGAAATGGGGCATCGACGTCGCGCAGGCGCTGCGCCATGCAGAACTCGCACGCGACATGAAGCCGCTTGCGTCGCTGTGGCGCGAGGTATTCGCGCGCCCGACTACCGACACGCTCGTGGATGTCGATGAAGATCTCTACGGCGGCTTTGTCGGTAACGGCGACCGACGCTTGCTCAACCAGTTGCGTTCGCTGGATGCGACCGAACTGGCGAGCGAGAAGGTGAGCTTCACCGATGGGCGGCTAGAGGAACTGCTGTTCCGCTATCGCGCGCGGAATTTCCCGGCAACACTCAGCGAGAACGAGCAGGCGCGCTGGGAAATGCACCGCATCGCACAACTTCATCAGGGCGTCGGTGGCGCGCGATCGCTGCCCGCGTTCTTCGACCGCATCGATGTGCTGAGCGAGACAGCGGACGAACGCGGCGAGGCGATCCTCGGCGCGCTGTACGACTACGCCGAGGCGATCGCGCCACCAGCGTGACTCAGCGGATCGGGATCACGATGGGCGGAATGCCGATCGTGATTGCCGGCCGCGAATACACCGGCACCGGTGCGGGCACCGGGTAGTACTCACGGTAACCGTAAACCGGCGCGTAGACCGGTGCATACGCCGGGCGCCAGCGACGGTGCTCGTGTTCCCAACGTTCGCGCTCGCGCCACTGGTGTTCGCGCCATGCCTGCTCGCGCCATTCGCGTTCATGCCGCTCATGCCGATCCCAGCCACGGTCGTCGTCATGCCAGCCATGTGCCGACGCGGTAGCGGCCGCGAGGAGTCCGACGGACAGAAATGCCACACGGGTCAGAGTTTTCATTTGAGTCTCCAGCCGGGCGCTGCGAATGTGGCGCCCGTGAAGGCATCAACGCCTGAGCCGCCGCGGGGCTGAATCTCAAAATGTAAATGTCGTAAGCGGAGGTTTCCGCCCTCGGATCCGGACGCCTACTTCACCGTGACGGCGAAGCTGCCCAGCGATACGGCACGCAGTGTGTCGAGCGGAACGGCGGCGGGGTCGCGCGGCAATGCGAAGCGATTGACGTAGTGCACGCGGGTGCTGCCGCTGGCACGGGCAACCAGGCTGGAATCGGCGGCACCCATGCGGCCTTCGCGTACGATCACGGCAACGATGTCCGGGTCCTCACTGGCGAGCCCCATCTCGAAACCACCCGGTGCCGGCAAGCGCGAAGGGGTAGACAGCGCGAGCCGCTGCTCACCGGGGCGCATCGTTTGCGGCACGGACATGCGTTCAGCCGAATGCTCGGGCAGATGATAGGCAATGCCACCACAGGCGCCCAGGGCACCACACAGCATGGTAAGCAGCAGGCGCCGGGCGGCGCCGCGAAGGGCAAGAGTCGGGTTCATCGCCCGACTATCCGACGCCGTGCAATACGGCGTCAAGACATGGCGATCAGTAGCGGCGGCGCGGTGCGACCGGCCCGCGATTCTCGATCGCGCGGAAGGTGATGCGACCTTTGCTCAGGTCGTAGGCCGACATTTCGAGCGTGACCTTGTCGCCGGTGAGGATGCGGATTCGGTGCTTGCGCATCTTGCCCGCGGTGTAGGCCACCAGCTCATGCCCGTTGTCGAGCGTGACGCGGAAGCGTGCGTCGGGCAGCACTTCGGTGACTTGACCGTTCATGACGATCGGTTCTTCCTTGGACATGTGGACTCCTCAGGCAATTCGAAAAGAAAAAAGCCCGGCAAATGCCGGGCTTTTCCGGGGGCATCGCGCAAAGCCACAGGGGCTTTGCGTGGTGCCGAAGTACGCGCTGCGGTGGCGGTCTGGATAACCGCCAGCCCCATGCTTACTCCGGGCGGATGTTCGAAGCCTGGTCGCCCTTCGGGCCCTTGGTCACGTCAAACGTGACGCGCTGGTTTTCCTGAAGGCTCTTGAAACCACCGCCTTGAATGGCGGAGAAGTGCGCGAACAGATCCTGACCACCGCCGTCCGGGGTGATGAATCCGAAGCCCTTGGAATCGTTGAACCACTTCACAGTACCTGCAGCCATGATGAAACTCCTGGATAAAAATTATGAACAGGGTCTTGCCCTGGTTGGGCGGTCGTCAAGGCGGCGGAACGATGAAGGCAGGAATACCGGAGGTATAAGCGAACAACAGAGACACGGCTTGATTAACGCGAAGCGAACGGTGCGCCCTTTCCGAACATAAAGCAATCTTTATTTTTGGCCAGGCGAAATTCGCCCGCGCACATTTCAGGCGAAACCCGCGCTCAGGACGGATAATTGCGCATGACCCAAACAAGCCCAAGCCCCGAAGCAAGTGCTGCCGCAGGCGGACCGCCCTTTAGCGATCTGCCCTTGCCCACCGCAACACTGGCCAACCTCACGCAGCTCGGCTACCTCACGATGACGCCGATCCAGGCAGTCACCTTGCCCGTCGCGCTCGCCGGACACGATCTGCTCGCGCAGGCAAAGACCGGCTCCGGCAAGACAGCCGCCTTCGCGCTGCCGATGCTGCAACGGCTCGGCGCACGCGGCGGCCGCGTGCAGGGGCTGGTGCTGTGTCCGACCCGCGAACTGGCCGAACAGGTCAGCGGCGAAGTACGCCGCCTCGGCCGCGCGGTCGACAATCTGAAGGTGCTGACACTGTGCGGCGGCGCGCCGGCCCGGCCGCAGCGCGAAAGCCTCGCGCATGGTGCCGACATCGTCGTCGGCACGCCGGGCCGCATCCTCGACCACCTCGGCAGCGGCGCGCTGGTGCTCGACGAGGTGCGCACGCTGGTGCTCGACGAAGCCGACCGCATGCTCGACATGGGTTTCTACGACGACATCGCCGACGTTGCGCAGGCCTGCCCTGCAGTGCGTCAAACCCTGCTGTTTTCCGCCACCTACCCCGACGGCATCGCGCGCATCGCGGATCGCTTCCTGCATCAACCGCGCACCGTGAAGCTGATCGAACAGCACGCGAGCGACAAGATCCGCCAACGCTTCTACGAAGTGGCGAACGACGCACGCCTCGCCGCGGTGGTGCAGCTGCTGCGCCACTTCCGCCCGGTTAGCACGCTCGCGTTCTGCAACACGCGCCAGCAATGCCGCGACTTGGTCGACACGCTGCAGGCCGCAGGCATCGCGGCGCTCGCGCTGCACGGTGAGTTGGATCAGCGCGAACGCGATCAGGTGCTGGTGCAGTTCGCGCAGCGCAGCTGCCCGGTGCTGGTCGCCACCGACGTCGCCGCGCGCGGGCTCGATATCGACCAGCTCGAAGCCGTGATCAACGTCGACGTCACGCCCGACCCCGAAATCCATCTGCACCGCATCGGCCGCACCGGCCGCGGCGACGCCGATGGCTGGGCGCTGAGCGTGGTGAGCCCGAACGAGAAGCGCCGCGTCGCGGCGATCGCCGAAGCGCAGCATTTCGAGCCGGAATGGCACACGCTGGCGGAACTCGCCGCCGACGCCGCGCCGCTGCTCGCACCCATGGCCACACTGCAAATCCTCGGCGGGCGCAAGGAGAAGATGCGCCCCGGTGACGTGCTCGGCGCGCTAACCGGCGAGGCGGGCTTCACGCGCGAACAGGTCGGCAAGATCAGCGTGATGGAGCTTTCCACTTACGTCGCGGTGCAGCGCGAGATCGCCGACGAAGCCGTGCGCCGGCTCGGCAACGGCAAGATCAAAGGCCGCCGCGTGAAAGTACGCAAGCTCTGACGCAGGTACGGATCATGTCGAACCCCTTGTCACATCATCTTTTCACGATGGCCTGCAACAACGCCTGGGCCAACCATCGCCTGCTGAAGGCCTGTGCGGCGCTGAGTCATGACGACTTCATTGCAAAACGCACCAGCTTCTTCCCGTCGATCAAGGCCACGCTGAACCACACGTTGACGGTGGATTGGTTCTACGTCGACGCGCTGGAACGGGAGTGGCGCGGCGAGCCGCCACACACCGACTGCTATCGCTTCTTCGCGGTGGACGAGCCATTCGAGACCTGTGCGGATCTGCAGCGTGAGCAAGCCGCGGTGGACCGGCGACTGGTCGCCTACTGCAAGGCGCAACGTGACGCCGACCTGAATCGCATCGTCACCATCGCACGCCCCGGCGCCGCGCAACACGACACCCGGACCCGGCTACTGGCCCACCTGTTCCAGCACCAGATCCACCACCGCGGCCAGGTCCATGCAATGCTGGCCGGCACGCCCGTCGAACCGCCACAACTCGACGAATTCTTCTGCGCCGGCGAGGCAGCCTTGCGCGCTGAGGACTTCGCAGAACTGGGTTGGCAGGAGTCGGAGATCTGGTCTTGAGCCGTACGGCTGCCGTGCAGGGCGTCGAGGCCCGCATCACGGCCGACGGCCTGCTCGAGTTCCCCGCCAGCTTCCTGCAGGAACGCGGCGTCGTGCGCCTGCTCGAAGCGGCGGACGCCGACGTGCATCGACTGATCCGCCTGCTGCGCGATGGCGAGTATCCGCGCCCCTTCGTGATCGACGACGGCAAGCTACGGCGCCTGCACTTCACGCTCGCGCTGGTGCAAAGTGAGATGGATGTGGCCGACCCCTTCGCGCTGCATGCGGCCTACACCCGCAAGATGATGGCCTTCCTGCTGTTCCTGCCGCGGCCCAAGCATGTGGTGATCGTCGGGCTCGGCGGCGGATCGCTGACCAAGTTCTGCCACCGGCACCTCGCCCGCACGCGCGTGACGACGGTGGAGATCAACGAAGATGTGATCGCGCTGCGCGAACAGTTCGCACTGCCGCCGGACGACGCGCGGCACGCCATCGTGTGCGCCGACGCGGTCGAATACTTCGCCAGCACCGAAGACCGCGCCGACGTCGTGTTGCTCGACGGCTACGACGAAAACGGTATCGTGCCGGCCTTCTGCGACGAGCGTTTCTACCTCGCGATCCGGGCGCGCCTCAAGCCCGCCGGTCTATTGGTGTGCAACCTCGCCGTGAAGGGCGACGAGAGTGCCGCGCATATCGAACTGCTGCGCGAAGTGTTTCGCGATCGGGTGGTGGTTCAGGAAGTGGCCGGCGACGGCAATCGCATCGCCTTCGCGTTCAACGACGAAGGCTACCCGCCCGACTGGGCGGCGGTGGAACGCGAGGCGCGCACACTGGCACAGCGCGTTGATCTGGACTTCACCGGTTTCGCACAGCAACTCGCCAAGAGCGCGCAGCGGGAGCGGCGACGGCGCTGATCCGGGCCGCACGTTCGCGCCGCGCGCACTGTCATATTTCAGGCTCGAATTCCTGACACCGCGCTCCGGTATGCTGGGTCGCAGATTCGTCCGCCCCGCCCTTTGATGACGCGCCCCGAACTGCCTCTGCTGAGCGAACTCGAACACCTCATCCGCCGTGCCGCGGGGCATGTCGACGCGCGGGTCGTCTGCGAAGTTGAGGCGGGCCACACCTGCTTGCCGGTGTATGCGATCACGCTTGGCAACCCCGACCCGGCCGTACCGGCGATCGGCTTCTTCGGTGGCGTGCACGGGCTGGAGCGGATCGGCGCCGAGGTGGTAATCGAGTACCTGCGCAGCCTCATCACACGCCTGCGCTGGGATGGACTGCTGCATCGGCAGCTCGAATCGCTGCGCATGGTGTTCATGCCGCTGGTGAACCCGGCTGGCGTGTGGCGTGGCACGCGCGCCAACGGGCGCGGCGTGGACCTGATGCGCAACGCACCAGTGGACGCGCTTGAGCAGGTGCCCTTCCTCGTCGGCGGGCAGCGCCTCAGCCGCTCGCTGCCCTGGTATCGCGGCCCGCGCGGCGCGGCGATGGAGGCGGAGAGCGCCGCGCTGTGCGAGGTGGTCGAGCGCGAACTGCTGCCGCGGCGCTTCAGCCTGTCGCTCGACTGCCACTCCGGCTTCGGGTTGCGCGACCGAATCTGGTTTCCGTATGCGCACACCGCCGAACCGATCCGCCACTTACCCGAGGTGCATGCGCTGCGAGAGATCTTCGATCAGGCGCATGCGCACCACAGCTACGTGTTCGAGCCGCAGAGCCTGAGCTACCTGACGCACGGCGATCTGTGGGACTACCTCTACCTGCGCGCTGCGCAGACGCCGGAACGGGTCTTCCTGCCGCTAACACTGGAAATGGGTTCCTGGCTGTGGGTGAAGAAGAATCCGCGCCAGCTCTTCTCGCGCCACGGCATGTTCAACCCAGGCAAGGCGCATCGTCAGCAGCGCGTGCTGCGGCGCCACATGGCCTGGCTGGACTTCATGGCGCGCGCGGCGTCCAGTTCCGCGCTGTGGTTGCCCGACCCGGCCGCACGCGCACGGCACTACGAGATCGCGATGCGCGACTGGTACGGCGCACACACCGCGGCGGGGGCGGCATGAGCGACGCGACACCGGTCACCTGGGTGCTGCTGCGCGGTCTCACGCGCGAACAAGGTCACTGGGGCGACTTCCCCGATCGTTTGCGCGCCGCGCTGCCCGGCGCGCAGGTGCTGACGCCTGATCTACCCGGCAACGGCAGCCTGCACGCCCAGCAAAGTCCGACCCGCGTCGAGGCCATGGCCGATGCGGTGCGCGCCACACTGCACGCCGCAGGCGCCAAGCCACCCTACGCGGTACTCGCGATGTCGCTCGGCGCAATGGTCAGCGTGGCATGGGCGAATCGCTATCCGGACGAGCTCTCGCGCATGGTGTTGATCAACACCAGCCTGCGCCCCTTCAGCCCCTTCTGGCAGCGGCTGCGCCCGCAGCAGTACACGACCCTGCTGCGGCTCGCGCTGCTGCCGACGCCACCGCGTGTGCGTGAAGCGGCGATCCTGCGCGCGACGACGCGGCTGATCGCTCACGCCGAGCCGGTGCTGGACCACTGGCAGGCACTGCGCTCCGAGCGCCCCTGCAGCACCCGCAACGCGCTGCGCCAGCTCCTTGCGGCAGCGCGCTTCCGTGCGCCGCTGCAGGCACCACCGGTGCCTGCCTTGCTGCTGTGCAGCCAACGCGATGCGCTCGTCGACACCCGCTGCTCACAAGCCATCGCGCGCGCGTGGCAGCGCCCCCTTGCGATCCATCCGGCCGCCGGCCATGATCTGCCGCTGGACGACACGGACTGGGTGATCGCCCAACTGCTCCGCTGATTGTTTCTCTCCGCCATCGCTGATCGGGGGTTCGATGCGGGTTTCTCCGCTGTGGAAGTACATCGGCTGCGGGCTCGTGCTGTTGATCGCAATGAGCGCGGCGACACACGCCGCCGGCACGCCAGTGATCGACATTGATGCAGAGGATGCCGCGGCGCCGTGGTCGCAGGCCGACGGCGCCGGTGCGGCGAACGAGATCGTGCGCGAAGCCTTTGCACGCAGCGGCGTACCGGTTCGGCTGCACACCGTGCCCTACGCACGTTGCAAAGCCGAGATGCTGGCAGGTAGTGTGGTCGGCTGCATTGCGGTCGGCGCAAACGAAGCCCTCGGCACACGCGCGCGTCTGCCACGAACGCCGCTTTACCGCGTACGCACCGTGCTGGTGTCGCGCGAGCACGCGCCAATCGGGTCTTGTGACGCGCACACCTGGCCGGCTTCCGCCACCGTCGGCCGCGTCAATGCCTACGAGTACGCTCCGCGTTTCGAGCAGGCGCTCGCAGCAACACACGTTGCAGTCAGCGAGCTTGGCTCCGAACCTCAAGGCCTGCGGATGCTGGTTGCGGGCCGCATCGACGCGCTGGTGCTGCAACTCGATTCGCTCAAGACGCTGGACTACGTTCAGCGCCAAGCCGGCGCGCAGGCCCCGCTGCAGGTGGCGTGCGACTTCGGGCCACTCGACAGCCACATCGGCTTCAGCGTTCGTCATCGCGACGGCGCGTTTGCTCTGGCGGCCTTCGAGCAGGGCTACGCCGCGATGCTCGCGGATGGCAGCGTCGAGCGCATTCTCGATACTTGGCGCGAGCGCCTGCTGAAGTCACCCAGCCCACCACGCTGAACGCGCTTGCCTTGTTCAGGAGCTGCAGGACAGTGCCGAGCAGCCAGGCTTGAAGCGCGCCCACTCGGGGCGACGCGCGAACAAGTCTGCGTGTTCCGGCTGCTCGTCGTACGGCCGTTTCAGCAGTTCAAGCAAGCGCTCGGTCGGGGCCATGTCATCTTGCGCAGCCGCGTCAATCGCCTGCTGCGCGATCCAGTTGCGCAACACATACTTCGGGTTGCTGTGCTGCATGCGCGCGATGCGCTGCGCGGGCGGTTCGGCCTCGTCGCGCACCCGTTGCGCATGGCGCGCGAGCCATTCGGCTAGTGCGCGCCCCTGCTCGCCCGACGGCGCACCGGGGGCATAGAACGCCTCGCGCAGCGGTGCGAGGCGTTGCTCCGCCGTCGCGTCAGCATCGCTAGGCACGTCGGCGAGGCAACGGAAGAAGATCGTCATGTCGGTTTCTGTCTGTTGCAGCAAGCCGAAGAGATCAACAATCAGCGGATCGTCGCCCGTCTGCGGGGCAATGCCCAACTTGTCCGCCAGCATCTGCGACCAGTGCGTACCGAAGTCGACGCGGTAACGCTCAAGCCCCGCGCGCAGCGCATCGTCATCGCCAACCAGATCGCTCAGCGCGCCCGCGAGCCGCGTGAGGTTCCAGTATGCGATCTGCGGTTGCTGGCCGTAGCTGTAGCGGCGCCCCTCGGCGTCGGTGGTGTTGGGGGTCCAGTCGAGATCGAAACCCTCCAGCCAGCCGTAGGGGCCGTAGTCGATCGTGAGGCCGAGGATCGACATGTTGTCGGTGTTCATCACCCCATGCACGAAACCGACACGCATCCAGTGCGCAACCATCAGCGCGGTGCGACCGCACACCTCATCGAACCACGCCGCATAGGCCTTCGGCCCTGGTTCGCCCAGATGCGGGTAGTGGTGACGGATCACCCAGTCCGCCAGTGTCTGCAGGTTCTTCGCCTCGTTTTCGGCAGCGAAGATTTCGAAGTTGCCGAAGCGTACGAAGCTGGGGGCGACGCGGCACACCACGGCGCCCGGTTCGACCTGTGGGTTGCCGTTGTAAAACATGTCGCGCACCACGCCCTCGCCGGTAGCGACCAACGACAGCGCACGCGTTGTCGGCACGCCGAGGTGGTGCATGGCCTCGCTGCAAAGGAATTCGCGCAAGGAGGAACGCAGCACCGCACGGCCATCGGCATGGCGCGAGTAAGGCGTGCGGCCGGCGCCCTTGAGCTGAAGCTCCAGCCGCTGGCCTGCGCGGTCGATGATCTCGCCGAGCGTGATTGCGCGGCCGTCACCCAGTTGCCCGGCCCACTGGCCGAACTGGTGCCCACCGTAACGCGCCGCATAAGGCTGCATGCCAGGCAACACGCGGGCACCGCCCAGCACATCTGCAACGACGCTGTCGCCCGGCGCCGGGCGCGCGATGCCGAGCGATTCACCGAGTACGTCGGACCAGGCCAGCAGCCGTGGCGCGGCAACCGGCGTTGGCATCACACGGCTGTAAGCGGCACCGGGCACCTGGCGCGGCACATTGTGGCTACCCGTATCGGCCGCATGGGAGCGCACGAACAGGTCGTCGAAGCTCAATTGTTCGAACGGGCGCATCAGGGCATCAGGGGCATTCATCGTCGGCGATCTCCGGGTTTC
>NZ_JAYRDJ010000059.1:0-9086 GCF_041909475.1 Niveibacterium sp.
GGACCGAGTGGGCGATCGGCACCCAGGGCGCTTCGTCCTTCACGATCTCCTGCGTCTTCTCGTAGAGTTTGGTGCGTTCCTTGCGGTCGGCGGTGCGCGTGGCCTTGGCGATCAGCTCGTCGAACTCCTTGTTGCACCACTTGGCGTTATTGCCGCCGCCCTTCACCGCGTCGCACGACAGCAGCGGGGTGAAGAAGTTGTCGGGGTCACCATTGTCGCCGGACCAGCCGAACATGATGGCCTGGTGTTCGCCGGCCTTGCTGCGTTTGCGGTACTCGCCCCATTCGTAGGTGATGAGTTTCACCCGCACGCCGACCTTGGCGAGATCGGCCTGGATCAGTTCGCCCATGCGCTTGCCGTCCGGGTTGTAGGGGCGCTGCACCGGCAGGTACCACAGCTCCATGTCGAAGCCATCCTTCAGGCCGGCCTGCGCGAGCAAAGCCTTGGCCTTATCCGGCGCGTAGTCGTAGTCCTTCACCCGGTCGTTGTAGCCCCACATGATCGGCGGGATCGGGTTCTTCGCCATCTGGCCCGCGCCCTGGTAGATGGTGTCGAGGATCGCCTTCTTGTTGATCGCCATGTTCAGCGCTTGCCGGACGCGTTTGTCGTCGAAGGGCTTCTTCTCGACGTTGAAGGCGATGTAGCCGATGTTGAGCCCTTCCTTGCTCATCAGGTTCAGCGCCGGGTCGGCCTTCATCTGGGCGAGGTCGGCGGGCTTCGGGAACGCCATCAGCTGGCATTCGCCAGCCTTGATCTTGGCGTAACGCACCGAGGCGTCGGGTGTGATCGCGAAGATAAGGTTGTCGATCGCGGGGCGGCCGTCCCAGTACTGCTCGTGCGCCTTGTAGCGGATCACCGCGTCCTTCTGGTAACTGACGAGCTGGAAGGGGCCGGTGCCGATTGGTTCGCGGTCGATCAGCTCGGGCGTGCCGGCCGCTTTCATCTTCTCGGCATGCTCGGCCGAGAGGATGGACATGAAGTCCATCGCCATGTTGGCGAGGAAGGGCGCCTCGGGCTGGCGCAGCTTGAAGCGCACGGTGTAGTCGTCGAGCTTTTCCAGCTTCTCGACGATGCGGGCCATGCCCATGTCGTCGAAGTAGGCGTAGGTCTGGCCGGGGCTGTTCTTGTGGAAGGGGTGGTTCGGGTCCGCCATGCGGTACCACGAGTACATCACGTCGTCGGCGTTGAAGTCGCGCGTCGGCTTGAACTTCGGCGTGGTGTGGAACTTCACGCCGCGGCGCAGGTGGAAGGTGTAGGCGAGCCCGTCGGGAGAGATCTCCCAACCGGTCGCGAGCCCTGGCACGATGTTGGTGGTGCCGACCTCGAACTCGACCAGGCGGTTCATCAGCTGGGCAGAGGCCGCGTCATGCGTGGTGTTGGTGGTGAAGAACTGCGAGTTGAAGCCTTCGGGGCTGCCCTCGGAGCAGTACACGAGAGTCTTCGCAGCGAGGGCGGGCAGCGTGAGGGCGGCAGCGAACGCAGCCGTGGCGAGGCGCAACATGAACATCGATCTCTCCTGCGGGGTAACCGGACTTGGGGCGATGCATGCCGGCCGCCGTGTGGGCGGTCGGTCTCTTGTTTGCCGGATCATAGCCGTGCGGCTTCGCTGCCTTCAATCACCCGCCGCGCGGTCAGCGCAAATCGCCGGCCCAGATCTCCACCTGCACACCGGGCAAGGGCGGGTATTCGCGATGAGTTTCGAGCCTGAAGCCCAGCTTCTGCACGACGCGCTTGGATGCGTGGTTATCCGGGTGGATCACCGAGATCACGCGCGCGAGGCCCAGCGTGTTCTTTGCGAACTGAAGCGAAGCGAGCCCCGCCTCGGTGGCAAGCCCTTGCCCCCAGTAGCGGGTGAGAAAGCGGTAACCCAGTTCAGTCTCACCGAATTCCGGCAGGAACTTGAGGCCGCTGAAGCCGATCAGCTCGCCGCTGGCTTTCCACTCGCAGGCGAAGCGGCCGTAACCGTAGCGCGCGTAGTCGGCGAGCGGCGCGGTGCGCAGGATCTCGCGCACGCCTTCCAGCGTATCCGGCCCCGGGCCGCCGGCGTAGCGCACGACATCCGGGTCGGTCACCAGCGGCACATAGGCTTCCGCATCGGCTTCGACGAAAGGGCGCAGGCGCAGGCGTTCGGTTTCGATGATCGTGCGCATGGGCTCAGCGTGCCAGGTCGACGTTCTGGAAGTTCAGGCCGTAGGTGGGTTCCAGCACGAAGCCGGTGACTTCCTTGCGCGTGACGCCGAAGCGGTTGCCGTGCGCGATCAGGAGTTGCGGCACCGCCTCGCGCAGCGCTTCCTGCGCCTTCACGTAAAGTTTGGTGCGTTCGGCGCGGTCGCTGCTGCGGCGGGCGCGTTGCAGCAGCTCTTCGAAGGCCGGGTCGCACCAGCGTGCGAGGTTGCCACCGCTCTTTGCCGCGTCGCAGGAGAGCAGGGGCTCGAAGTAGTTGTCGGGCTCGCCGTTGCCGGAAAGCCAGCCGAACATCACGGCCTGGTGCTCGCCGGCGCGGCTGCGCTTGAGGTATTCACCCCACTCGAAGGTGGTGAGCCTGGCGCGCACGCCGATCTTCGCCAGATCGGCCTGGATCATCTCGGCCATGCGCTTGCCGTCCGGGTTGTGCGGGCGCACCACCGGCAGGTACCACAGTTCCATGTCGAAGCCTTGCGGGTAACCGGCACTGGCGAGCCGCGTTTTCGCCTTGTCTGGCGCGTAGGCGAGGGCCGGCAGTTTGGCGTCGGCGGCCCAGTAGGCGGGCGGCAGCAGGCTCTTCGCGAGCGTGGCGCGCCCCTGATACACCGCGCCGAGGATCGCGGCGCGGTCGATTGCCAGATCCAGCGCTTGCCGCACGCGGCGGTCGGTGAAGGGCTTCTTCTGCGTGTTCAGCGCGATGTAGCCGGTATTCAGGCCCGGCTGCTGGATCAGGTTGAGACCCGGCGTTTTCTCGATCTGCGCAAGGTCTGCGGGCTTCACCGAGGTCGACACATGGCATTCGCCGGTCTTGAGTTTGGCGAACTGCACTGCGGCGTCCGGCACGATGCTGAACACCAGTGCGTCGATCTTCGGCCGTCCGCGCCAGTGCTGATCGAAGGCCTTGTAGCGAATCGCGGTGTCTTTCTGGTAACCGGCGAACTGGAAGGGGCCGGTGCCAATCGGTTCGCGGTCGAGCTTGTCCGGCGTGCCGGCGGCGCTGAGCTTGGCGGCGTATTCGGCCGACTGGATGCCGAGCATGTCGAAGCTCATGCGCGTCAGGAACGGTGCCTCGGCTTGCTTCAACACGAAGCGGATCGTGTAGTCGTCGAGCTTTTCGAGCCGCGCCACGTTCTCGTCCATGCGCAGGTTGTTGAACTGCACGAAGGCGAGGTTGCCGGCGAGCGTGTGGTACGGGTGGTTTTTGTCTGCCTGGCGGTTCCAGGTGAACAGCACATCGTCGGCGTTGAAGTCGCGGCTCGGCGTGAAGCTCGCGCTGCGGTGGAACTTCACGCCGCGGCGCAACTTGAAGGTGTAGCTGAGGCCGTCGGGTGAAATCGTCCAGGATTCCGCAAGCGCCGCTTGCAGTTCGGCCGTGCCCGGCTTGAAGTCGAGCAGCGTGTCGGCGATCTGCGCACCGGCGTCTGCTGTGTTCTGCCCGTTGGCGAACAGGCGGGTCAGCGATTCAGGGCTGCCCTCGGCGCAGTAGACCAGCGTCTTGGCGGCGTGGGCGGGCGCCAGCGCGAGCAGGCCGGCGATCAGGAGGGGGAGGTGCGTACGTCGCATGCGTCGTCTCTCGGTCGGGCCATGCATGATGGCAGAGCGGGCGGGGGTGGTCGATCGGTGTTGGGCGCGGAGAAAGAAAAAAGGGACGCCCGTGGGCGTCCCTTTTCGCGCGAGGCGGGTGCGGCTTACTGCTGCTTGAGCGACTCGACCGGGATCTTGATCGTGACTTCGTCGCTGACGTAGGGCACGTACTTGTTGAGGCCCCAGTCCGAGCGCTTGATCGTGGTGCTGATGTCGCCGGCACAGGCTTGCACCTTCAGCATCGGGTGCGGCACGCACTTGAAGTTGCTGACTGCGAGCTTCACCGGCTTGGTCACGCCCAGCATCGTCAGCGTGCCATCGGCGCCAACCAGCTTGTCGCCATCAAACGTGAGGTTGTCCGACTTGAAGGTCATGGTCGGGAATTTGGCCGCGTTGAAGAAGTCTTCCGACTTCATGTGGTCGTTCCACTTCTCGAAGCCCATGTTGATCGAGCCGGTTTCGATCACTGCTTCGACGCTGCCCTTCTTTGCGGCGAAGTCGATCACCGCCTTGCCGGTGGTCTTGTCGAAGCGGCCACGCTGCGTCGACAGGCCGAAGTGGTTGATCTCGAAGCTCGGCCAGGTGTGGGTCGGATCGAAGTTGTAGGTGTCTGCGGCTGCGGCGGCAACGCCTGACAGGGCGGCGAGCGAGACGGCGATGATCAGCTTTTTCATGTGGGTGACTCCTGTTGCGGGTGAGTGGTGTTGCTGGCCCCGGTGGGTGCCGGCAATCGGTAATCCGGGTTACTTGCGTGCGGCAGCGACGAGGCGGAACTTGATCTGCACATCGTCGGCCACCGTGGAGGTGTCGCCCCACGGGCCTTCGCCGATGCCGAACTGCAGCCGCTTGATCGTGAACGCGCCTTCGAACACGCCGTTGGCGCCGTCCGCCTTGTAGGTGAAAGGTGCCGTCACGTTCTGCGTGCGGCCCTTGATCGTCAGCGGGCCGGCAACCTCGAAACGATTGCCGCCGAGCGCCTTGACGCTGGTGGACTTGAACACCGCAGTCGGGAACTGCTTGGCGTTGAACCAATCCTTGCCGACCACTTCGTCGTTGGCTTCCTTGCTGCCCGCGTCGATGCTGGCGAGTTCCAGCTCAAAGCCGGCGCTGGCCTTCTGCGGTGCGGCGGGGTCGAAGCTCAGCGCGACCTTGAACTTGCCGAACTTGCCATCCACCGGCACACCCATCTGCTTGGAAGTGAAGGCGAGGCTGCTCTTGGCCGGGTCCAGCGTGCCGTACTCGACGGCGGCGGCAGGCAAAGCGAGGGCTGCGGCCGCGAGGGCCGTAACGAAAATCTTCATGGTGGGACTCCGCTTACTTCAGGAAGGGCAGCATGCGGGCGAGGATGCCGTCGCGTGCCACGAAGTGGTGTTTCACTGCAGCCGCTGCATGTGCAACGACGATCAGGACCATCAGCCAGGCGAGGATTTCGTGTGCTTCCTCGAAGAACTCGGCGAGCGATTCACTCTTGCCGATCAGATCGGGCAGCGGCAGTACGCCGAACCAGACCACCGGAAAGCCCTTGGCCGAGCTCATCAGCCAGCCGGCCATCGGTACCGCGATCATCAGCAGGTAGAGCAGGTGATGTGCGCCATGCGCGGCGAGCTTTTCGATGCCGCTCATGGAATCCGGCAAGGCGGGCGGGCGATGTGTGGCGCGCCACAGGATGCGCACCAGCACCAGCGCGAGCACCGTGATGCCGGCCCACTTGTGCCAGCTGATGATCTTGAGTTTCTGCGGGGAGAGGGGAAGGTCGACCATGTAAAGGCCGACCGGGAAGGCGATGAAGATCAGCAGCGCGATCAGCCAGTGCAGTGCGATCGCGGTGCGGGTGTATTGCGTTGGGGCTGTTGTCATGTCTGTGGGCTCTCTGCATGCAGTCCGCAATCGTTCGATGCGGTTCAGTATTTACTGCATGCTAGAGCCACAGACTCCGTCATTCCAGCGAAAGTTTCTGGCGAATCAGATGAAACTGATTCACTTATTTTCGTTGCCGGCCTTGCTGCGGGCGAGTTCGGCTTCCAGTTCGATGACGCGGGCTTCCAGTCGCACCAATTGTTCACGTGCGCGCGCAAGCACCTCGCGCTGAACGTCGAATTCCTCGCGCGTCACCAGATCCATCTTGCCCAGCACCGATGCAAACGCTGCCTTCGCGTTGCGTTCGATGTCCCGCGCGGGGCTGCTCTCGAGCAGTTCCGCTACTTTCTTCTGGATCTCATCGACGAACTTGGGCGGCTCCATGGCGGCTCTCCGTAAGGGTTTCAAGGGTTTGAAGCCAGTTTAGCACGCGCGATTTCATGCACCGGGACAGTGCGGCATGCGGGAAAACCCGGAATTGCACCGTCGTGGTGCGGCTCGCGTCATCGGGCGGGGCAAAACGGTGCGGCGGCGCGATGCGAACCGCCGTCAAGCGCGATCAAACGGTGCGCGGATGCGGTTTTTCAGGCTGTGGCACGGATTCTGCATTAAGCCCGTCACCACGATTCTCATCCCATGACGGAGATTGAAATGCGCAAGACCCTGATCGCTACCGCCCTGATCGCCGGCCTGGCCGCTTCCGCCTCGGTTCGCGCCGAAGAAGCCAAGGCGCCCTACACGCTGACCGGCAACTTCACGCTGGCCTCGGAGTACATCTATCGCGGGATCGCGCAGACCAACCACAAGCCCGCCATCCAGGGCGGTCTCGATTTCGCGCACGAAAGCGGCATCTACCTTGGCACCTGGGCCTCGAACATCAGCTGGCTGTCGGATGCTGGCGGCATCAGCGCCCCGATCGAGATGGACTTCTACGGTGGCTACAAGGGTGCGGTCGGTGACTTCGGTTACGACGTGGGCCTGCTGCAGTACTACTACCCGGGCACCTACCCGGATGGTTTCACCAGCCCGAACACGCTGGAAGGCTATGTGGCCGGCAGCTACAAGTGGATCACGCTGAAGGGTTCCTACGCCTTCACCAACCTGTTCGGCGCCAAGGCTCCGAACGGTGACAAGACCAGCGGCAGCTACTACCTTGAGGCCAATGGCACCGTACCGGTCGCCGAAGGCGTCAATCTGATCGCGCATGTGGGCTATCAGAGCGTCAAGGGCTTCGATGATGCGTCCTACACCGACTACAAGCTGGGTGGCACGGCGGATGCGCTGGGCCTGACCTTCGGCCTGTTCTACAGCGGCACCAATGCGAAGGGCGATGCGGGCGAGTTCTACCACAACGCCTTCGACAAGGATCTGGGCGCTGGCCGCATTCTTTTCACCGTAGGCAAGACTCTCTAATTCCGGTTTAGCACGCGGCACCCCTCCCCCGGGGCGCCGTGTTCCACCCAAGGAGCCAACATGAAATTCGTCACCGCCATCATCAAGCCTTTCAAGCTTGACGAAGTGCGCGAGGCCCTCAGCGCGATCGGCGTGCAGGGCATCACCGTCACCGAGGTCAAGGGTTTCGGCCGTCAGAAGGGTCACACCGAGCTGTACCGTGGCGCAGAGTACGTCGTCGACTTCCTGCCCAAGGTGAAGATCGAAATCGCAATCGCCGACGACCTGCTCGACCAGGTCATCGAAGCGGTCGAGAAGGCCGCCAGCACCGGCAAGATCGGTGACGGAAAGATCTTCGTCTTCGATCTCGAACAGGCTATCCGCATCCGCACCGGTGAGACCGGCGCTGAAGCGCTCTAAGGCAGACAAGGAGATTTCGACATGAGAAAGATGCTCGCGATCCTGCTGACGGCGCTGTCCGTCGGTATCGCAGCCCCGGCCTGGTCATCTGATCAGAGCAACGAGGCGACCGGCGCGGTTGCCACCACCGAAGCGGCCAAGCCGGCTGCCGAAGCCCCGGCGGCAGACGCCAAGCCGGCCGACGCTGCGCCGGCTGCCACCGCCGAAGCGCCTGCTGCTGCGCCCGCCGCCGCGGAAGCTGCACCGGCTGCTGCCGCACCGGCCGCAACCCCCGCCCCGAACAAGGGTGATACCTCCTGGATGATCGTTGCCACGCTGCTCGTGACGCTGATGACGATTCCGGGCCTCGCGCTGTTCTACGGCGGCCTCGTGCGCTCGAAGAACATGCTGTCGATCCTGATGCAGGTGTTTGTCGTGTTCTCGCTCTGCGTCGTGCTGTGGACGGTGTTCGGCTACTCGCTCGCCTTCACCGAGGGCAACGCCTTCATCGGCGGCTTCGACAAACTCTTCCTGAAGGGCATCACGCCCGATTCGGTTGCGGCTACGTTCTCGAAGGGTGTGTATATCCCCGAACTGATCTACGTGATGTTCCAGGCGACCTTTGCGGCGATCACGCCGGCGCTGATCCTTGGCGCCTTCGCTGAGCGCATGAAGTTCTCCGCCGTGCTGCTCTTCATCGTGCTGTGGTTCACCTTCTCCTACCTGCCGATCGCGCACATGGTTTGGTACTGGGCGGGCCCGGATGCCTACACCGACGCTGCTGCCGCCGACAAGGCTGCTGCGACCGCGGGCTTCCTGTTCCAGAAGGGCGCGCTCGACTTCGCCGGCGGCACCGTGGTGCACATCAACGCTGCCATGGCTGGCCTCGTGGGTGCCTTCATGGTCGGCAAGCGCATCGGCTACGGCCGTGAAGCGATGGCGCCGCACAGCCTGACGCTGACGATGGTGGGTGCCTCGCTGCTGTGGGTGGGCTGGTTCGGTTTCAACGCCGGTTCCAACCTGGAAGCCAACGGTGCTGCCGCGCTGGCCTTCGCCAACACCATGGTCGCTACCGCGATGGCTGCGCTGGCTTGGCTGTTCGCTGAATGGCTGATCAAGGGCAAGCCCTCGATGCTGGGTGCTGCGTCGGGTGCTGTTGCTGGCCTCGTTGCAATCACCCCGGCTTGTGGCTTCGTCGGCATCATGGGCGCACTGATCATTGGCCTCGCTGCCGGCCTGATCTGCCTGTGGGGCGTCAATGGCCTGAAGAAGCTGCTTGGTGCGGATGACGCGCTCGATGTGTTCGGCGTGCATGGCGTCGGCGGCATCCTGGGTGCCATCCTGACCGGCGTGTTCGCGGATCCGGCCCTCGGTGGCGCAGGCGTCATCGACTATGTGGCCAACAAGGTCGGCGACTACAGCATCTCGGCGCAGGTCACGAGCCAGCTTTGGGCCGTTGGCACCACGGTCATCTGGTCGGGTGTTGTGTCCTTGGTTGCGTACAAGCTGGTCGACCTCTTCATCGGCCTGCGTGTCGCGGAAGACGAAGAGCGCGAGGGCCTGGACATTGCCTCGCACGGCGAATCGGCCTATCACAACTGATCTGTCGTACCGGTCCGGCGGCATGCCGCCGGAACAAAGCAAAACGGGCGCCCTCGGGCGCCCGTTTT
>NZ_JAYRDJ010000060.1:0-5406 GCF_041909475.1 Niveibacterium sp.
TCACAGGAAACACCAATTCTTATGGCAAGTTCGGTGACAGTAATGACGGCCAAAAGACCTGTTGGCTCAAGGTGCTGCGGGTGGAAACCAGCAAACTTTCCATAATCGGCGACTGAGGATAATTGCGCTTATCGCAATGTTTCGATAAGCGCAAGAACTGGCTCTTTGCCGGCAGCCTGCGCGCCGGTCAGCGTGCCGCGGCCATCATGAGCCTGGTGCAATCGGCTCGCCTCAACGGGCACGACCCGTATGCCTACCTCAAGGATGTCCTCACGCGCCTGCCGACCCAGCCGGTCAGCCGTATCGCCGAGTTGCTACCGCATCACTGGCAGCCTGAAGGCTGAGCGCGTCCAACCCGACCGCGTCAGGATGGGTTCGCCGGACGCATACGCTGCACTGAACCCAAGGCCCAGATGAGGCGTTTTAGGTCGGGCTCGCTTCACCATGTAATAACGTCAGAACGCGTTGCGCCGGCTTGCCGATTCAAAAGTCCATCGCTGACGGGCGGCGATAGATGCTCCTGTTTAAGGTTGTGCCGCCCCAAGCAAAGCGCAGAACGGTCAGATGGCGGGTACGTGGCACCTCTGGTGACCTGTCCCCGCGCTGCTCACTCGAATGGCCTTCGAGCAAGTGCGGTCAAGCAGGACTTCTCCAATTGAATCAGTATCTTGGCTTACAAGAGGGCGCTGCATTCGTTCAGCGCTTTTCGCTTTTTTGCGGGCCGGGCGCCGAGAACCCCTCTGGTGTGCTGCGGACGGATAACCCACGAGGATCCCAAGTGAATTCGTTGAATCGTCTGATGAAGTGTGGTGTGCGCGCGTTGGCGCTCGGTGTCTTGGTAGCTTGTTCGGCGCCCGCTATGGCCTGGGAGAAGGGCAAGCTACTGATCTGGGTTGGCGACGATCGGGCGGCGAAGGGAATGCGGAAGATTGCGGCGAGCTACACCCAGAAGACGGGGATCAAGGTCGTGGTCGAAGTGCCGGAGAACCCGACCGGCGCCTTCGAGGCGGCCATGGCATCCGGTAACGGGCCCGATGTGTTCATGTGGCCGCATGACCACATTGGCGAGTGGTCAGCGCACGGCTGGCTCGCGTCGCTCGCCGTGACGCAAACGCTCAAGGGCAACATCGTTCAGGTTGCCTGGGATGGCGTGACGTCAAAGGGAAAGGTGTGGGCCTACCCGGTGGCGGTCGAAGCGCTGAGTCTCGTCTTCAACAAGGCGCTTGTCGCCACACCGCCGAAGTCGTTCGAGGACATCCCTGCGCTCAATGCCGGACTCAAGGCCAAGGGCGTCGCTGCGATTGGTTGGGAGGTGAACGCCCCGTATTTCTCCTGGCCGCTGCTTGCTTCGAACGGTGGTTATGTGTTCAGGCGCGACTTGTTGGGTAACTATGAGCCGAAGAACACCGGGGTCAATCATCCGGGCGCGGTGCAGGGGGCGGACGTACTTCAGAAGCTTGTGAAGACAGGGGTGTTGAATGCCAGCCAACAGACCGGCGATGTGGAAGCGGCGATGAAGGGTGGCAAGCTTGCCATGATGCTGACCGGCCCGTGGGCATGGGAAGGGCTGAGCAAGGCAGGTGTGAAGTTCGGCATTGCTCCGATTCCGTCGCTGAACGGGCAACCGGCGAGCCCGTTTGTAGGGATCCTGGGCGCGATGATCACGGCAAAGTCGCCGAACCGCGAAGCAGCGGTACAGCTGCTCGAGCAACATTTGCTGCCTGCGGACGGCTTGCTTGCTTTCAACAAGGAACGCCCGCTTGGTATTCCCGCCTCGAAGGAGATCTTCTGGGACTTCTACGCCGATCCGCAGATTCGTCAGGCGATGGAGAGTGTGTTCTCAGGCAAGCCGATGCCGAATAACCCGGAGATGCAGTACTTCTGGAAGAATCTGGGCGGCGCATTGCAGGACATCACGATCAATGGGCGCAAGCCGAAGGACGCGCTGGATGCCGCGGCGAAGAACATCGCGAACGGTGTTTGATCCAACTGCATCATGCGTGCGGACGCCCACCGGAAGGTGGGCGTTGCTTTTAACGCCCGACACTTACGGGCTTGCCGCTGAGGTGGTTGACCCGTTCGGTGGTGTCTTCGCGTTTGCCACGGCATCATCCACGATTTACATGTTCCGGAGAGATCCATGACACTTGGAACCCCGCTGACGGCATCGGCCACTCGCGTGATGCTGCTTGGCGCCGGCGAGCTTGGCAAGGAAGTGATCATTGCCTTGCAGCGACTGGGCTGCGAAGTCATCGCGGTGGATCGGTACCCCAATGCGCCGGGGCACCAGGTCGCGCATCGCGCACACACGATCGACATGACCGACGCCGCAGCTGTCCGGGCGCTGGTCGAAGAGGAGCGGCCCGCACTGATCGTTCCGGAAATTGAGGCGATCGCCACCGACGAGCTGGCGCGCATCGAGGCCGACGGTCTGGCGGAAGTGATCCCGACAGCGCGGGCCGCGCAACTGACGATGCACCGCGAAGGCATCCGCCGCCTTGCCGGCGAGACCCTGGGCTTGCCGACCTCGCCTTATGCGTTCGCCGACTCGCTCGACGAGCTGCGCGCTGCGATCGATGGCGGAATCGGCTACCCGTGCGTGATCAAGCCCGTGATGTCGTCTTCAGGCAAGGGCCAGTCGACCGTTCGCTCGGCGGACGAGCTCGCTGCTGCGTGGGATTACGCTGCGCGAGGCGGCCGTGTGAATCAGGGGCGCGTGATCGTCGAGGGCTTCATCGACTTCGATTACGAGATCACGCAGCTGACGGTTCGCGCCGTGGGCGCAAACGGCGAAGTCGAAACCTACTTCTGCGATCCGATCGGACATGTGCAGGTGTCGGGCGATTACGTGGAAAGCTGGCAACCGATGGCGATGTCGCCTGCGGCCTTGGCACGTTCGCGCGAAATCGCAGGCAAAGTGACGGCAGCCTTGGGTGGGCGCGGCATTTTTGGTGTCGAGCTGTTCGTAAAGGGCGACCAGGTGTGGTTCTCCGAAGTGAGCCCGCGGCCGCACGACACGGGGCTGGTCACGCTGGCGACACAGCGTTTTTCGGAGTTCGAGCTGCATGCGCGCGCCATCCTTGGCCTGCCGGTCGACGTGACGCTGCGGCGGCCCGGCGCCAGCGCGGTGATCTACGGCGGTGTCGATGCCACAGGCATCGTGTTCGATGGCGTCGCAGAGGCTTTGCGCGTGCCAGAGAGCGATCTGCGGCTGTTCGGCAAGCCGGAATCCTTCGTCAAACGACGCATGGGCGTGGCGCTGGCGACCGCTGATGATGCCGACACCGCGCGCGCACGTGCCAAGCAAGCGGCGGCTTTCGTGAAGCCACGCGTGGTATAAGCAAACGGATCAATAAGGGCGGCGCAAAGTACGCCGCCCGATCTCTGCAGGCTGCAAACCGGAGGAGACAGCAAGTGATGAAATGTTCGCACCTTGTCGTAAAGGCGCTGGCGGGATTCGTTTTCGCTGGCGCAATGGCGGCTCAGCCCGCGTTTGCGTGGGAAAACGGGAAACTGCTGATCTGGGTGAACAACGACAAGGGCTGGAAGGGGCTTCAGAAGGTGGGCGACGAGTTCACCAAGAAGACCGGCATCAAGGTCAAGGTCGAGACGCCCGACAACCCGACCGAGGCTTTTGCCGCGGCCATGGCCAAAGGCAACGGGCCGGACATCTGGATCTGGCCGCACGACCGCATTGGCGACTGGGTCAAGAATGGCTGGCTGACGCCGGTCGAGCCGAGCCCGGCACTGAAAACGGGCACCGTGCAAATCGCCTGGGACGGCTTCACCGCGCAGGGCAAGCAATGGGGATATCCGATCGCCGTTGAGGCGATCTCGCTGATCTATAACAAGGCGCTGATCGACAAGCCGCCGCGTTCGTACGAAGAGTTCGCCGAGATCGAGGCGAGCCTGAAGGGCAAGGGAATCCGCGCCGTCGGCTGGGAAACCCAGAGTCCGTACTTCACCTGGCCGATGCTGGCGGCCAACGGGGGCTACCCGTTCCAGCGCGACCTGCTCGGCAACTACATCGGCAAGGACACCGGTATCAACCACGCCGGCGCGGTGAAGGGTGCCGAGGTGCTGGTCAAACTGATCAAGTCTGGCGCGGTGCAGCCGGCTTTGTCTTACGCCGATGCCGAGGAGGCGATGAAGACCGGCAAGCAGGCGATGTGGATCAACGGCCCCTGGGCATGGGAAGGGCTGCACAAGGCGGGGATCAAATTCGGGATTGCGCCACTGCCGACGGTAGCCGGCCAGGCCGCACGTCCATTCGTCGGCGTGCTTGGCGCGATGCTGCCGAAGGGATCGCCGAACCGCGCAGCGGCGGTCAACCTGATCGAGAATTTCCTGCTGACGCCGGAGGGCATCAAGCTCGTGAACGACGATAAACCGATCGGCGTGCCAGCGAGCAAGGCGGTGTTCTGGGACTTCTTCCAGGACACTCAGATCAGGCAGGCGATGGAAGGCGTGTTCGCTGGCCGGCCGATGCCCAACAATCCGGAAATGCAGTACTTCTGGAAGAACCTGACGATCGCGCTCAAGGACATCACGACTAGCAGCAAGAAGCCGAAGGACGCACTGGATACCGCCGCGAAGGCGATTGTTGCCGGGCAGTAATGCCCGCGCCTGAGCGGCCAGTCAGCGCTGAAAAAACGCACCGCCCGGGGAATCAGGCGGTGCGTTTTTCTTTGCGACACTCGCCGGGGCGCTGCGATTACTGCCCCGCGTTGAGTGCCGCGAGCTGGCGTTGGGCGTCGTCGAGATCCTTTCCGTATTCGGTGAGGTAGCGGTTGCGCTCTTCGCTTTGCCACTCGGCGTCGGAAAAACTGCTGAGCGGGTAGCTGGCGGTGGTGCGGACGAGGCCCATGAGCCGCGGCATCAGCGCGCGGTCGGGGTGCCCTTGTTCCCGCAGCAGGTAGCCATCGACGTCGCGTACGGCGAGCGGGAAGCTTGGTTTGGCATCGCGGATCAATTTGCCGAATACCGTCAGCGCCACCTCCTTGGTGCCGGCCTCCAGTTCGTCGTTGAAGGTGGCGAGGGCGAACGCGTGGCCGCCGGCATCATCGATCCGCGCGTTGATGATGTAACGGCCAGCCTGTCGCACTTCGACGGGCACGCGCAACACGAGCGACCCGGCTTCGAGTGAATCCTTGAATGGGCCGGCCCACACCGCGGGCGGCTGCGGTGAATAGACGACGTCGAAGATGTGTTGCCCGGTGTGCTCCCCGGCGCGGAAGCTGAGTTCAACCCGGATCGTGCCGTCGAATGCCGAAAGCGCCGTTTGTGCCGGCAGCAGCGTCGCCGATTGGGTGCCGTCGTCCGCTTGGGCGTCGCCCGCCCGCCCCTGATCGTTGAAACCCATCGCGACGGATGGCGGCGATGCGTTTGCAGTATTCGGCAAACCCG
>NZ_JAYRDJ010000061.1:0-3391 GCF_041909475.1 Niveibacterium sp.
CTACATCGCCAAACACGGCCACGCCCCCGACGCCTTTGAACCGGGGCGCAGGCAGGTTCGGCTGATGCGGCCGCGGCTGGAGCTGCAACTTGACGAATCCGTACTGCGGCGCCTGTTTCCCCACCCGCTTGTCGCAGGACCGCCAAGGACCCCGCCTGCGGTGGCGGCGGGCAGCAAACCGTTTAGGCGGAAACGGCGGTCGCATCCGTGAAGAGCCATTCCCCGTACTCCCGGATGGGGAAGGTAAAGGTGCCGCGGAAGTTGATGTTCGAGAAGTGGGCCGGACTGACATGCTTGAGCCACGCCTCGTCGTCGTTGGTAGCACCTGATGCGCGATCGATCCCAAGGTGTTCCTGCATTTTGTGCGCCGTCCACGCCAGACAGAGGTTGGTCAGCAGGGTCAGGGCTCCGGACACGGCATAGAGTTCGTCTTCGTGCTGGCCGCGCGGTTTGGAGAAGGTGCCCGCGTAGATTGCACGCTGGAGCACGTGCACCGCCTCGCCATGCACAAGAATCCGATGGATCGTGCGCCGCAGATCCTCGCTGAGGAAATAGTCGCAAAGGTAGAGGCTGCGGATCAAACGGCCCAGATGCACGCCGGCCCGATAGAGCCCGCTGTCAGCGGCCGCCGAACCGAATCGCGCCAACGCGATCGTCGCTGTCGTTTCGCCGGTTTCGATGGATGCCACAAGGCGTACAAGGTGGTCCCATTCGGCGCGAATCTGCCGCAGCGAAATGATCGGCGTGCAGATCTGTGTGAGCGAGGCCGGAACGTCCTTCAATGAGCTGGGCACGTAGAGCGTTCGCTCGGCCAGGCGGGAGAGTTGCAGGCACAGCGCAAATCCAAGCAATTTGGCGATGCCCATCGCAAATTCCGTGTACCCGTGGGTATCGACCGCCAGCCGATCCAGTTCGACTTCGGTCTGACGCAAGGCGCCTTCAAGTGCCGCACCGGCCTGGCGCTCGTTCAGAACGATGGGTTGGTCGTAGGTCACGCTCCAGAAGTCAGAGACATGGGTGTAGGTGCCCAGCGACGGGACACGACGTTTCGGGTCCAGACGCGCAAGCCAGATCTTTCCCGACACATCCAGGCTCATCATGTCAGCCGAGGCCAGCGAACCGTCGCCCCAGTGCGAAGTGATCGGCAAGCGTCGCTGAAATCCGACCACGGCGTCATTGGCGGCACGCACACGTTCGCGGTCTTCAAACCACTGCATCCCGACCGTGATCTGGCTCGGTTTGAGTTGAGGAATCATCAGGCTGACCCCGGTGGCGTCCAGCGCGCAACCGTGAGCCAACATGCCCGCATAGACTTGCAGCAACTCCGCTGGCTGGCGGGCCGGTCGGCCAAGGATGATCTTGCTGAAACCCGTGCGGCTGTCGATGTCCAGAATCAGATCCGGAAACTGTACGACGCCAATCTTGTTGAACAAGGCCTCGCGTTTGGCACGTAGATCCAGTGGCGTGGTGGCCGCCTTCAAGCGCGGCAGGTGGATGCCATGTGCATCGACGTTGATCAAGCCGCGTTTGATTCCATCGTCGACCGCGCGCAGTTTCTGTTCAAGCTCAGCGACCAGGCAATTTAAAAGGTCATCGGGATTGAACGGAAGATTCAGTTGCGCGTAGCGCTTGCCCCGTTCCTTTTTCCACCGCTCGACGTCGATCAACAGACGATGGCGGCCGCGAAACTTCTCGCTGTAGTCGACGAACACCACACCGCTGCGAAGCGACTTGCGCAGGCCAAGCAGCGTGGCGGCTTCCAACGCGCGCATCGCGCGCTCGCGATCCTCCCCCTCGACCAGATCCTTCCATCCGCGCGGCGCGCTCACGGGAGGTTGTTCGGGAAGGGTGGAAACTTTTGTGCGGTACAAGCCGCGCAGATACGCCACCCGCTGCGTGGACTCGTCCCCTTCCTCGCCTGCGATGTCGAGCTTCTGCAGTTCGCTCAGCAGCGCGCGCACCTGCGGGTTGGGCCCGGACAGGATCCAGCGGGCGGCTGCGGCGCGGGTCGGGAATTGCGGTTGCGTGTGGGCCGCCTTCATCCGACGTACCTGCAGACGAAACTCGGTATCCGTTATGGATTCGTCGTCCGCGAGTTTGAAGATCTCGGTGAGCGATTCGCGGTAGTTGATCGCAGTCTGTGCTTCGAGCAGACGCGCCTTCTCATAGGCGTTTCGCGCGATTTTCGCGATCTGGCGGCCGCCCAGCATGATTGCCGTGTCCGTTGCTTGCATCAGCGCCATCTTCAGGTAGCAGACCAGGCGCAAGGTTCGCGCAGGGTCCCGCAACTCCTTGAACTTGGCGGGTCTAATGTTCTGTAGCTGGGCGGCAAAATCACGGATCTTCTCGACCGCGACGCCGTCGAGCTTGAGCTCATGCACGCCGAGCTTTTTGAGCACGTCAATCCGATCGGTTCGCTCTCGAAGCGCATGAACCGATTTGCGTCGGGTCGGCTGCTGCAACCATTCCAGCGTCGTAATGCCGGAGTCGGCCCTCGGCATCAGAACTGCTGCTTCCCACCTTGCATACGCTTGAGCCGGCAGCTGTTCTCTGATGAGCTGGAACAGACCGTTCTCGGACGCGGACATCGCGCGCCGTGCATAGTCGCGAAGATCACGGTCGGCTACTGCGATGAACCGATGCTGGTAGAGCCAGAGTTTCCCGCGCTCGACCAGAATGTCGGTCGAGGTGACATGCCGTGCCTCATTGGTCAGGTAGGGGAGCAGGGCCCGAAGTTGCGCAGGGCTTGGCTTTGAAAATCCCAAAACCCCCATGGCCCACCATTGATGATCGTAGAGCGTCTTCTCGCGTTCGTAGATGGTGCGTAGCGAACCGATGTTGATCGGGTCAACACGGAGCTGCGCGGCAACATGACGGAGCAGTCGCGCCGGAATCACCCGCAGGGCCGCAAGTGGACATCCCGTCATCTTGAGAAAGCCCAGCTGAATCGCCGCGGCGACCCTCAACACATCCTTCTTGCGCGTTCGGATGGCGGCCAATTCAGCAGCATCAAACGTGAAGAACGCCTGTAGTTCAACGACCGAGAGGGCCTTGGGAAAGGTTGAAGTACCCAAGTACTGATACTGCCAGCGATGGATCTCGGGCATGGCGGCCTCCCTGCGGACGAGGGTGTCATTTACCGCTCGGACTCACGAGAAGGTCAAGAGGCGCGCGCGCTGATGCTCAGTAGTCAGACCGGAGATCGTGTCCCCGACAGGCTTTCCGCGAAAACGCCAAAATGAACACGAAAAGCACGGGTACCCTAACCTTCCCGCAGGCGGTGAGTGAGCAGGCGCTGTTGTTGCGCCTCGGTCTTGACGGTGACAAATCGCATGCCCGGTGCGTGCAGCGCAGTGAGGATGGCTTCGGCATCGCGGGCGTCATTCTTGAC
>NZ_JAYRDJ010000062.1:0-2469 GCF_041909475.1 Niveibacterium sp.
GGCCCCCCCGGCCGGCCCCCACTTCGGCACATCAGTTCTTCAGCGCCTTCCAGGCACCGTTTTCAAACTGATAGACGGTGACAGCACCGTTCTTGATGTCGCCCTTGTCGTCAAACGCGATCGTGCCGGTAACGCTCTTGAAGTTGCTGGCCTTCAGCGCCGGCAGGTACTTCGCCGGATCGGAAGAGTTTGCCTTCTTCATTGCCTCGATGATCGCGGCAGCAGCGTCGTACGCATACGGCGCGTAGATCTGAACATCGGCGCCGAACTTCTTCTTGAAGCGCTCCTTGAAGTCCTTGCCGCCCGGCATCTGCTCGAGCGGCAGGCCAGCCTGGGTGCAATAGTCGTTCGGGCCGATCGCATCGCCCGCCAGCTTGATGATCTCGCCGGTGCAACCGCCGTCGCCGGTGATCCACTTTGCGGTGATGCCCAGTTGCTTCAACTGCTTGAGCATCGGGCCGCCTTGCGCGTCCATGCCCGAGTAGACGATCACATCCGGGTTAGTGGCCTTGATCTTGGTGAGAATCGCCATGAAATCGGTGGCCTGGTTGTTCGTGAACTCACGTGCAACCACGGTGCCGCCGCCAGCCTTCACACCCTTGTCCACCTCGTCCGCGAGGCCCTGACCATAGGCCGTACGGTCATCGATGATGGCGACCTTCTTGCCCAGCTTTTGCGCCGAGTACTTGCCGATCACAGCGCCTTGCTGCACGTCGTTGGCGATGGTACGGAAGACGCCCTTGTAACCCTGTTGGGTCAGCTTCGGGTTGGTCGCCGACGGCGTGATGACCGGGATGCCAGCCTGATCATAGATACGCGAAGCCGGGATCGTGGTGCCCGAGTTCAGGTGGCCGACAACGCCCTTCACGCCGGCATCGACCAGGCGCTGCGCAACCGTGGTGCCCGTCTTCGGGTCGGCCGCATCGTCTTCACCGACGAGCTCGAACTTGACGGCCTTGCCGCCGATCTTGATGCCCTTGGCGTTGTATTCCTCAACGGCCAGTTTGGCGCCGTTCTCATTGTCCTTGCCGAGGTGCGCGATGTTGCCGGTCAGCGGACCGACGTGGCCGATCTTGATCACTTCCTGGGCCTGCGCGGCGGAGATTCCGAGCCCCAAAACGGCGAGGGCAATAACGGTCTTCTTCATGAGCTGTTCCTCCTGTTGAGAAAACGAACTGGTGCAAGGCTGATCGAAATGCGCACGCGCCGTCCGGCAAAACCGGTACGGCCGCGTCACATTGAATAGCAAACCGGGCGGGCGTCCATGACGATCCACCCCTACAGACCCCCGGATCGCCAACGGCCGCGCCATGTTACCCAATGCGGCAAGGCGTCGGGCATTATGCCCCAGCGCGGGGCACCGAAAAGCGCGGAATGTACGTATCCGGACACCTGCACAGGCAGTGTCGCAAGGGGCGTGCCAGACACTAGCCCGGGGTATGGAAATGCACGCTTGGTTTGAGATGATCGTGGTTGTGGGGGTGCGCAGCACGTGCGAGTTACCGGCAGGCACGCTCAAGCGCTCAGGTTTGCCACACGCGAACGGGCGACAGAATGACAACGCCCCGCAGAAGCGGGGCGTTGTTTCACTGGCTCGGTGCGGCGGGCGGGCGCCCGCCCCGATATGGGGCGCTCAGGCCGTCACGGCGCCGTTGGGCAGTGCGGCCGCGCGCGCCTGACCCGCATAGCGAGCCAGCGACAAGTCGTCGCCGCGAATCGCAGGCTGACGCCCAAGAACCAGATCAGCCATCAACTGACCCGAGCCGGTTGCCATGGTCCAGCCCAGCGTGCCGTGGCCTGTGTTGAGGTAGAGGTTCGAGATGGGTGTCGCACCGACGATAGGTGTGCCGTCGGGCGTCATCGGGCGCAGGCCGGTCCAGAATTCCGCACGCGGCAGGTCACCACCGCCCGGGAAGAGATCGTGGGTGACCATTTCCAGCGTGGCGCGACGCTTCGGGTTCAGCCCCAGATCAAACCCCGCCAGTTCGGCCATGCCGCCAACACGGATGCGGTCGTCGAAACGGGTGATGGCAATCTTGTAGGTCTCGTCGAGTACCGTCGAGACCGGCGCGCGTTCAGCATCGATCAACGGTACCGTCAGCGAGTAGCCTTTAACCGGGTACACCGGGATGCTCAGGCCAAGCGACTTCATCAGGCCGCGCGAGTAACTGCCGGCCGCCAGCACGATCCGGTCCGCCGTGAGCCGCTCAGCGCCCACGCGCACCGCGCTGATGCGCCCGCCTTCGGTGTCGAAGCCATCGATCGTCGCAGCCATCTGGAAGCGCACGCCAAGACCCGCAGCCAAGGCGGCAAGGCGCGTCGTGAACAGTTGGCAATCGCCCGTTTCGTCATTCGGCAAGCGCAACCCGCCAACAAGTCGATCGGACACCCGTGCGAGCGCCGGTTCCGCGGAGGCCAAACCAACCCGGTCGAGCAACTGATGCTCGACACCCAATTCACGCAGCACTT
>NZ_JAYRDJ010000063.1:0-1886 GCF_041909475.1 Niveibacterium sp.
TCGATCTTCTTGGCAGGCCGATCTACCACCCGTGGAAGCTGTTTGAGTGGTGGTTCTTCTTCGGTGCCTATGCGCCGGAGGTCTTCGACACCGGCGGTGCCATTGCCGGCGCCAGCGGCATGGTCGCCGTGGGCGTTGCCATCGCCATGTCGGTCTGGCGCTCGCGTCAAGCGCGCCTGGTCACGACCTACGGCTCTGCGCGCTGGGCGAACGCGCAGGACATTCGCCAGGCCGGCCTCACGCAGCCTGCCGGCGTGTTCCTGGGCCAGCATGATCGGCAGTACCTCCGTCACGAAGGCCCAGAACACGTCCTGACCTTCGCGCCCACGCGCTCGGGTAAAGGTGTCGGCCTGGTGGTGCCGACGCTCCTATCCTGGCCGGCCTCGGCCGTCATCCACGACATCAAGGGCGAGAACTGGCAGATCACCGCAGGCTGGCGCTCACGTTTCTCGCATTGCCTGCTGTTCAACCCAACCGATGCGAAGTCGGCAGCCTACAACCCGCTGCTGGAGGTGCGGCGCGGTGCGCATGAAGTGCGCGACGTGCAGAACATCGCGGACATTCTGGTCGATCCCGAAGGCGCGCTGGAGAAGCGCAACCATTGGGAGAAGACCTCGCACGCGCTGCTGGTCGGGGCCATCCTGCACGTGCTCTACGCGGGTGCAGACAAGACGCTGCGCGGCGTCGCCAACTTCCTCTCCGACCCGGCCAGCCCGTTCGAGCTGACCTTGCACCGGATGATGACCACGCCCCACCTGGGCGATGGGCCGCATCCGGTCGTGGCCTCGGCGGCGCGCGAAGTGCTCAACAAATCGGACAACGAGCGTTCCGGCGTGTTGAGCACCGCCATGTCGTTCCTCGGCCTCTACCGTGATCCCACGGTGGCCGAAGTCACGTCGCGCTGCGACTGGCGCATCGCTGACCTGATCGCGGCCGAGCATCCGGTATCGCTGTATCTGGTGGTGCCGCCTTCGGACATATCGCGGACGAAGCCGCTCATTCGTCTGATCCTCAACCAGATCGGGCGGCGCCTCACCGAATCGCTCGATGGTTCCGATGGCATCGCGCGCCGCCACAAGCTGCTGCTGATGCTCGACGAGTTCCCGGCGCTGGGGCGCCTGGACTTCTTCGAGACGGCGCTGGCCTTCATGGCGGGCTACGGCATCCGCAGCTTCCTGATCGCGCAGTCGCTCAACCAGATCGACAAGGCGTATGGGCAAAACCACTCCATCCTCGACAACTGCCATGTGCGCGTGACGTTCGCCACCAACGACGAGCGCACCGCCAAACGCATCTCCGAAACGCTGGGCACCG
The DNA here is from genome assembly GCF_041909475.1 of Niveibacterium sp. Taxonomy (NCBI): domain Bacteria; kingdom Pseudomonadati; phylum Pseudomonadota; class Betaproteobacteria; order Rhodocyclales; family Rhodocyclaceae; genus Niveibacterium; species Niveibacterium sp. The sequence goes on from NZ_JAYRDJ010000063.1 coordinate 1,315, forward strand.
CCACCGAGCTGCGCGCGCAACGCAACTACGCCGGCCACAGATTGGCCCCGTGGCTCGGCCACTTGATGGTGTCGCGGCAGGAAACAGCGCGCCCGCTGCTGACGCCGGGTGAGGTGATGCAGCTTCCGCCTGACGAGGCGGTGGTGATGGTGTCCAGCGTCGCGCCGATCAAGGCGAAGAAGCTGCGCTACTACGCGGACGCCAATTTCAAGCGCCGCGTGCTGCCACCGCCCACGCCGGCGGATGGGCAGTACGCCGACGCGCCGCCGGCCCGCGCCGACGACTGGAGCGGGCTGGTGATTCCTGCTGCACCCCCTGCGCCGGCCACGGCATCCGCCGATGGCCTGGAGAACTTGGGTTCGGCCGACGACGGTGGCCCGCGCCGCCAGCCCGAACTAACTGAGGCCGTCGCCTACGACCCCGAATTGGCCGCGCCCACGGCCGACCTTGGGCTGCTCGATGACGACGACTTGCCGCTTCCCCTTCCGCGCCAGCTCGATCCAGCCATGCAGCGCACGGCCCGGCTGGCTTCCCTCGACCCCAACGACGGAATCGAGCTATGAGCCACTACC
>NZ_JAYRDJ010000064.1:0-1828 GCF_041909475.1 Niveibacterium sp.
CGACCGGCTGCTGACCACCGGCAACCCGGATGTCGAGCGTGACGACCAGCTGTTCGCCCGCCTCGGCGTCAAGGCCGTTTGAGCGCTCAGGACAATCTGAACGGATTTGTCGACCGGCAGCACGTCGGTCGGCGCTTTTCCCGCGTTGCAGCGCAATATGGCGAAGGCGATTTCTTCGCTCGCGAGGTCGATCGCCGCATGCAGGAGCGGCTCGATTACGTGCGTATGGAGCCGAAGTGCATCCTCGATCTCGGCTGCAGCCGTGGCGCGAGTCTGCCCGGTTTGGCAGCGCGTTTTCCCAGTGCCGAACTGATCGGCGTCGATCTCTCGCTCGACATGCTGCGCGCCGGGCGTGCGCCGCGCGCCGGCTGGCAACGCTGGCTGGGCCTCGGCAAGTCCGATGCGCAATACCTGGCGGGTGATGCGGCGAATTTGCCGCTCAAAGCGCAGTGCACCGCAGTCGTCTGGTCCAACCTGCTGCTGCATTGGCTGGATAACCCGCTGCCGGCGCTGGCCGAGGCGCATCGCGTGCTTGAGGTCGGCGGACTGCTGATGTTCTCCACGCTGGGGCCGGATACGCTGAAGGAGTTGCGCGCCGCCTTTGCCGACGGCTATGCCCACACGCAACGCTTCATCGACATGCACGATCTGGGCGACATGCTGGTCGAAACTGGCTTTGCCGATCCGGTGATGGACATGGAAGTGATCACCCTGACCTATGACGATTTCGACGCCATGCTGCACGAACTGCGAGCGGCTGGCTCGTCCTGCGCGATGAAGGCGCGTCGCCATGGGCTGACCGGAAAACGCAGCTGGGAAAGCGCGCGCGCAGCCTACGAAGCGATGCGCCGCGACGGCAAGCTGCCGGCCACCTTCGAAGTGGTCTATGGGCACGCCTGGAAGGCGGCGCCGAAGCAGACGGCCGATGGTCGCGCCATCGTTCGCTTCGATCTGCCGCGCAAGAAATAATCAGTCCGGACGTTTCGGGAAGAATTTGAGCGGTTTGCCGGCCTGCACGGTCGGTACCGGTATGGCCTTGCGCCGCCGCTCACGCACGCGCCAGCCGAGCAACAGGGCGACCGCCACCGAGTAAGCCAGCGGCCAAAGCAGCGCCGTTGCCTTGACCAGCCAGAAGTAATGCACGCAGGCCAGGATGGCGATCAGGTAAATGTTTCGATGCAGCTCCTGCCAGCGTCGTCCGCCGAGCCTGCGAATGGCCCATTGGTTCGAGGTGGCGGCCAGCGGGATGAGCAGTACGAAGGCGGCAAAGCCGACGGTGACGAAGGGGCGCTTGAGGATGTCGCGGGCGATGTCGTCGATTTCGAACAGGTGGTCAAAGCCGATAAACGACAGGAAATGCAGCGCTGCGTAGAAGAAGGTGAAGAGCCCGAGCATGCGGCGCAGGCGCAGCAGCCAGTGCCATTCGGTGAGGCCGCGCAGCGGTGAAACGCAGAGGGTGAGCAGCAGCAGGTTGAAGGTCCAACTGCCGGTCCAGCGCTGAACGAACTCGACCGGGTTGGGACCGAAGTCGTCGGTCCACGCGGCCCACAAGAGGCGGATGAAGGGCAACAGGCAGAGGGTAAAGACGGCCAGCTTGATGCCGGCCAGTTGGCGGGGTGTCGGATTGAAACTCATGGTCAGAAATTCTTGCGCAGATCCATGCCGGCATAAAGCCCGGCGACCTGCTCGGCGTAGCCGTTGAAAGGAAGCGTCTTGCGCTTGAAGAATTCGCCGAGCCGGCGTTCGTGGCTCTGGCTCCAGCGCTTGTGGGGAACGTCGGGATTCACGTTGGAATAGAAGCCGTATTCGTCGGGCGCGGCCTTGGTCC
>NZ_JAYRDJ010000065.1:0-1721 GCF_041909475.1 Niveibacterium sp.
CAACTACGGCATGTGCGGCCGCGGCTTCGACCCGCGCTTCATCTTCGCCTGGCCGTCGGCACGCACCGCGGTGATGGGCGGCGCGCAGGCGGCCAAGGTGATGGACATCGTCAACCGCAGCAAGCTCGAGCGCGCCGGCCAGGCCGCCAACGAGGAGGCGCTGGCGGCCATGAGCGACGCGCTGCGCCTGCGCCTGGACAAGGAGTCGACGGCGCTGTTCGGCACCGCGCGGCTGTGGGACGACGGCATCGTCGACCCGCGCGACACGCGTCGCCTGCTCGGCCTGTGCCTGGTGATGGCCGCCGAGGCCGAGGCCCGCACGCTGCGCCCGATCAGCTTTGGCGTGGCCCGTTTCTGACCGAGGAAGCCCGATGAAATTCACCCCCGAACACGAACAGATCGCCGACACGGTGCGCAAGTTCGTCGCCAAGGAACTCAACCCGCACGTGCCCGAGTGGGAAGCGGCGCAGGAGTTTCCGAGCCACGAGGTGTTCAAGAAGCTCGGCGACCTGGGCCTGCTGGGCATCAAGTACCCGACCGAATACGGCGGCATGGGCCTGGACTTCAGCTACTCCATGGTGATGGCCGAGGCGCTGGGCGACTGCGGCTGCGGCGGCGTGCCGATGGCCATCGGCGTGCAGACCGACATGGCCACGCCGGCGCTGGCCCGTTTCGGATCCGACGAGCTGCGCCGCGAATTCCTTGCGCCCACCATCGCCGGCGATTACGTCGCCTGCCTGGGCGTCAGCGAGGCCGGCGGTGGCTCCGACGTGGCGGCGGCGAAGACCAGCGCGCGCAAGGAAGGCGGCGACTACGTCATCAACGGCTCGAAGATGTGGATCACTAACGGACTGAAGGCCGACTGGTGCTGCCTGCTCGCCAACACCTCCGAGGGCTCGCCGCACCGCAACAAGAGCCTGATCGTCGTGCCGATGGACGCGCCCGGCATCACCAAGCAGAAGATCCGCAAGATCGGCATGGATTCGTCGGATACCGCACAGCTGTTCTTCGACAACGTGCGCGTGCCGCAGCGCCACCTGATCGGCCAGGAGGGCATGGGTTTCACCTTCCAGATGCTGCAGTTCCAGGAGGAGCGGCTGTGGGGCGCGGCGAGCTCGCTGCGCGGGCTCGACCGCATCATCGACTCCACCATCGAATACACGCGCCAGCGGCAGGCTTTCGGCAAGAGCATCCTCGACAACCAGGTGGTGCACTACCGGCTCGCCGAACTGCGTACCGAGGTCGAGGCGCTGCGCGCGCTGACCTATCGCGCGGTGGAGATGTACGTCGGCGGCAAGGACGTCACCAAGCTCGCCTCGATGGCCAAGCTCAAGTGCGGGCGGCTGTCGCGCGAGGTCGCGGACTCGTGCCTGCAGTACTGGGGCGGCATGGGCTTCACCTGGGACAACCCGGTGTCGCAGGCGTATCGCGACAGTCGATTGGTGTCGATTGGGGGCGGCGCTGACGAGGTGATGCTGGGCATCATCTGCAAGCTCGAGGGCACGCTGCCGAAGGTGGCCAAGTGAGGCTTGCATCGAGGCTTGGTGAAGTGGCCGCTGCTCGCGGCACGTTGCTGACATTCGCCTTCTGCTGTGCCGGTTGCGTTGGGCACGGCAAAGGCACGCCCGGGCAGGCTACGGCGCTTCGCCTCGGCGGTCGGCGCGTTGCGCCGACTCCCCTGCGATGCTCGGTCTCGCGGCCCCGTCGCCGAACTCACTACG
>NZ_JAYRDJ010000066.1:0-1673 GCF_041909475.1 Niveibacterium sp.
CGCGGCGGCGACCTGACCATTGCCTGGGGCGGCGAAGGACGTCCGGTCCTGATGACTGGGCCGGCCGTGACTGTATTTAACGGAGAAATTGATCTATGAGCGCCATGTTTCCGGAAGAGATTGCCGATTACCTGAAGAACAATCCCAGCTTCTTCGAGCAATACGCCGACCTGATGGCGCAGATTTTCGTGCCGCATCCGCACGGTGGGCGCGCCGTGTCGTTGGCTGAACGTCAGATGCTGACCCTGCGCGAGAAGAATCGGGCAACCGAAAGCAAACTCGCCGAGTTGATCGCTTTTGGCGAGGAAAACGATGCGATCAGCGAGAAGGTACATCGTTTGTCGGTCGGTCTGATCGCCGCCGAGACTTTTCAGGCGGTGATCCACCTGCTCAATTTCCACCTGCGCGACGATTTCGCCGTGCCGCATGTGGCCTTGCGTCTTTGGGACAAACCGGCCGGCATCGAGGATCTTCCGGAGTTCGCTGCGGTGAGCGAAGAGCTGCAGGTTTTCGCTGAAACGCTGGCCCGCCCTTACTGCGGTTCGACGGCCGGCTTCGGCACTGCCTCGTGGTTCGGCGAACATGCCTCGCACATCCGTTCGCAGGCACTGATCGCGCTGCGCAATGGCGGCGGTACCGTGGGCATGATCGCGCTGGGCAGCGAAGACGTACATCGCTTCTACGCCGACATGGGCACGCTCTACCTCGAGCGCATCGGCGAGATGGTCTCGGCGGCGCTCGCCCGGGTGACCAAGAGCACACTGTGACCCCGCAGGCGGCTGTCGACGCCTGGCTGGCCGAGCTGGCCAACCAGCGCCGGCTGTCGCCGCATACCGTAGGCAATTACCGACGCGACCTGGAAAAGCTGCTCGCTGCCAGCGGTGAAACGCCGCTGGCCAATTTGCAGGTGCATCACGTCCGTCGTTATGTCGCCCAATTGCACGGACAGGGCTTGGCCGGACGTTCGTTGGCTCGTTTGTTGTCGGCCTGGCGTGGGTTCTTCCATTGGTTGGGCGAGCGCGGTCTGATTCGTGCCAATCCCTGCGATGGTCTGAAGCCGCCGAAGTCGCCGCGCCTCTTGCCCAAGGCGCTCTCAGTCGACGAAACCGCCCGGCTGCTTGACGCCAGCGAAGATGACGATCCGCTGCAGGACGCGCGCGATCTGGCGATGTTCGAACTGTTCTATTCCTCCGGCCTGCGCCTGGCCGAACTGGTCGCGCTGGACGTCGATGCCCTGGATAGCATCGCCCACGAAGGCGAGGTGCGCGTGCTCGGCAAACGCAGCAAGGCGCGGCTGGTGCCGGTCGGCAGCAAGGCGCGCGAGGCCTTGGCGGCCTGGGCCAACGTGCGCGGGGAATTGGCTTTGCCAGGTGAGACGGCGCTCTTCGTCGGCCAGCGCGGGCGGCGCATCAGTCCGCGCATGGTCGAGTTGCGCCTGGAGCGCCGCGCGGTTCGTCTAGGTTTGCCCAAGCACGTGCATCCGCACATGCTGCGCCATTCCTTCGCCTCGCATGTGCTGCAATCCTCAGGCGACCTGCGTGCGGTGCAGGAAATGCTCGGCCATGCCAGCATCGCCTCGACGCAGGTCTATACCCATCTCGACTTCCAGCATCTGGCCAAGGTGTACGACGCCGCGCATCCGCGGGCGAAAAAACGTTCCGGCTGAAACCACA
>NZ_JAYRDJ010000067.1:0-1620 GCF_041909475.1 Niveibacterium sp.
CGCCGGCGGCGACAACCTCCTCGGCGCCCACATCCTGGCGCCCGAGGGCGCCGACAGCATCCAGACCGCGACACTGGCAATCTCATGCGGCCTGACCGTGCAGCGGCTCGCCGAGACGATTTTCCCGTACCTCACCACCGTGGAAGGCTTGAAGCTCGCTGCGCTCTCGTTCAACAAAGAGGTGGCCAAGCTGTCGTGCTGCGCGGGGTAAGAAACCATCGAGCCCGGAACACCACTCAAGCAAAAAACCCTTCAGCAGTGCCGCCGGAAGAGCCGACAGGCGCTAGGTGACGGTCGAAATCCAGGGCCAAGGTGACATCGGCTACCCGCGCGGTCCCCAGAGGATGACGGCCGCGGCGATCAGACATAGCGAAGCGCCCGCGATGTCCCAGCGGTCCGGACGCATGCTCTCGATTGCCCAGAGCCAGAACAGCGACGCAACAATATAGATGCCGCCGTAGGTGGCGTAGGCTCGTCCTGCTGCATCCGTCTGAACCAGCGTCAGGTAGGCAAAGACAATCAGCGAGATCAAACCGGGAAGCAGCCACCAGATCGGCTCGCCAAGGCGCAACCAGCCCCAAAACGCAAAGCAACCGGCGATTTCGGCAATAGCGGCGCCAATGTAAACAGCAGCAGTTTTCATCGTTCGAACGTGTCACAGCATGTGCTGCCATTCAACGCGGCGGCTCAAACGGTCACGCGCTCAGACCTGCAACACGCGGATGAGAGATTTCTCGATCAACGCCACAGCCGGGCCGTGCCCACCCATCCAGGCCGAGCGCTCAGGCGAGTCCAATGCGGCAGGTTGTTGCGGAGAATAAGGGAATCACTGTCGAAGAAGCTGTCCTGATTAGCCGGCCAGCCTCGCTCCACCAGTTTTCATTTGCGAAACGGAACACGTCCACGCGCGCCAATCCCGCATCTGCAAATCTCTCCGATCGGCTAGTCGCCATGTTAGCCAAGCCGTGGGCGCCCGCACGACGCCTTGGCTTTACAGATCACTGCTGCGACTCCTCTTCCACGGTGAGCCTGTCACCATCGCCGAACTCGCGGCACAGGATAAGTCTTCGATGTCGTGCAACGAGCGGTGGCTGATCGAATGGCCACCTCGAAGCGGTCGACGGCAGAACTTTCCCGAAGTCGACTGCGCCGAGTGGTATGACCGGTCGAAGATGCTGTCCACGCAGGTGGAGCTTCTCGATCGTCTTCTGGCGATCGCAGCCGTCGACGACGCCCAAAGATGATGTTCAGAGTCGGAGTCATTTTGGACACGGTTTGTTGAGGCCGGAGGCGGAGCGTCGCTTGGCAGGCGTCGATCACATCGTTCACGCCGGCGACATCGGGCGACCCGACATCGTCGACGCGCTTCGCAGGATCGCGCCCGTCACCGCGATCCGAGGAAACGCAGACACCGGTGAGTGGGCCCACGAATACGCCGACACCGAGCTGGTGCGCCTCGCGGGAAAGTCGATCTACGTTCTGCACGACTTAAAGACGCTGCACATCGATCCTCGCGCCGATATCGACGTGATCGTCTGCGGACATTCCTCGTACCGAGGGCCGACAGGACGGACGGTATTCTCTACCTCAATCCCGGCAGCGCGGACCGGCGACGCCTTC